>CANQRA010000092.1 GCA_947626125.1 uncultured Bacilli bacterium | reverse complement strand
CTAATATTATGTTAAATGAGTTAGATAAGGAACTCGAAAAAAGAGGTTTGAAATTTACTAGATATGCAGATGACTGTATAATCGTAGTAAAAAGTGAAAAAGCAGCGAACAGAGTAATGGAAAGTATAACAAAATACATAGAAAAGAAACTAGGATTAAAAGTAAATGCAGAAAAAAGTAAAGTGGCAAGACCAAATCAGATAAAATATTTGGGATTTGGATTTTACAATACAAAAACAGGAATAGTTAAACCAAAACCTCATTTGAAATCGATTCAAAAGTTCAAAAGAAAACTAAAACAAATAACAAAAAGAAAGTGGAGTATATCTTTAGAAGAAAGAATAACAAAACTAAATCAAGTAATAAGGGGATGGGTAAATTATTATAAAATTGGCGATATGAAAACATATATGACTGCCATAAGTGAGCACTTGAGACGTAGGCTAAGATGTATTATATGGAAACAATGGAAAGTCGCAAGTAAAAGAATACCATCATTAGTAAAACTAGGAGCCAATATAGACCAAGCAAGAGCACTCGCATATACAAGAAAGAGTTATTGGAATACATCCATGTTTCTAAATATTTATATAACAAATAAAAGCCTAGAGAAAAAAGGACTAGTGTCGCCACTAGACCATTACTTAAGAGTACATACTGAAATATAAATTGAACCGCCGTATACGAGAACCGTACGTACGGTGGTGTGAGAGGGGCGAAATAATTTAATTATTTCCCTCTACTCAATTTAAAAAAACATAAGTAAAACTTATGTTAATCAATATCTATAGAAGAAAACCATTTTTTAGCATATATTTTTTCTTTTTCCTTATTGACTAATTCTTCATTTATTTTGGGATTAGTATTATAAATATCAGTCGAATATTTTTGATTTATTTTGGCGATATTATTTAAAAGTTGTTTAGTGTCTTCTAAAAGTTTTATAAGTTCTTGTTTGGCTTTATTATCTTTCATTTGTTCAACTTTATCGTAGAAATTTGCTATTTCTTTTTGGATATTTTCCATAGCCATATCTAAATCGATAATATTTTTTAAACTTTTTTGGTCTGGTTTAACAGTGCTTGCTAAAGCAACAATTTTATTAAAAGTACTTTCGATGGTTATAACATCCGGTAATTTATTAGAATCAAACCATAAACTATTAACCCTAACAGAATTACAAATGATATCATTGATAAGATTGCGACTAATTTCTATTTCATAATTTGAGTTATTAGTTTTATAATTGACTTGTTGAGAATCATAAGTAGGAAGTATTTCGATATTATCTAAATAGTAGTATTCAAAATTATAATTGAAAGCAGTATTAAGATTATATATTTTATCTGTAAAATCTAAAGACTCATCAAATTCTATTGTTTTAATTTTTAAATTGTCTAATTTAGTTATTAAAGGTATTATTTTATCTAATTTGTCTTGATGTTTAATCAAATAATTATAAATATCATCTAACTCATCTTTGTAGATTATAAAATCGGATATATAAGTATAATTATGGATATTGTCAATTATTTGTTTATTTTCATTGTAAAATTTAACCATTTCATAATTGAAAGTAAATTTTCCGGTTACAATTTTTACCATGTCACTAATAGGAAATTTCTTTGATTTAGAAATTTCATCAATTTTAGTACTAAATACTTTATAGTCATCAAGTATATGGCATAAAGCCAATAAATTTTTAGTATTTACTTTATAAGTAATATTTTTTTTCATAAACGCCTCCTGAATGTTTTAATTTTATTTTTTTCTAATTCTTGAATTGTTTTTTTGATATCGTTAATAGCCGTCAATTCAATAAAAATGCTATCTTCACAAATATCTAATGTTTCCCCAGAATAATAAACTGAATTAGCTAATGATTGCTTAGGAAAATAATCACTTTTAGTTAAAAGAATAGGAATTACTGCCGAAGGGGATTTAATTTCCATATATAATTTATCTTCGGTAAAATGCCCGGATAATTCATATATATTTCCATAATTACTGCCTATACAAACACCGGTTATATTATTAGAGTCAATAATAACTGAACCGTTGTATTAACTTCTAAACCAATTTATTATTCTAATATTATAAATATCTTCCATAAAAAAATTATAGCATGGAAAAAATGATAAAACAAGTTGAAAAAAATAAAGGGATAAAAAATGTTGACTAGCGAATATACGTATGGTATAGTAAAATGGTAGTTAGATTATTTAAAATATCGAAAAACTAAGAATTTTAAAATTACAATTCATTGCTTATAATTATCCCTTATGATATAATAAATCATGGAAAAGGTGATCCAAATGAAACAAGAAAACATAAGAAATTTTTCCATAATTGCCCATATTGATCATGGAAAAAGTACACTTGCTGATCGGATATTAGAAAAAACTGGTGCTATTCAAGAAAGAGAAAAAAAAGACCAACTTTTAGACAATATGGATATAGAAAGAGAACGTGGTATCACCATAAAACTTAATGCAGTACAACTTAAATATAAAAAAGACAATGAAGAATATTTACTACATTTAATAGAC
>CANQRA010000091.1 GCA_947626125.1 uncultured Bacilli bacterium | reverse complement strand
TAACCCAAAGCAAATAGCTCTTAATTCTTTCACAAAAGCTACATTTACACTTTTAACATAATTATCACTAATGGGATTAATGAAATCAACTAAAAAAGTAGGAAGAATAATAGCAAAAGGGGAGGTATCCATCATGATAACTATTTTGCCTTCTAAAAGGGATGTTGCTACTAAATCAGGTCTTTCTGTTCTTTTAATGGTAGGCCAAACCGTTTTGTTTTCACTTTCTAAATAGTTCACAATGGTTCCCAAATCAATAACTCCATCCACATCAATAGATTGTAGTTTTTCTTTAATAACTTGCACATTTTCTAATTTAACAATATTATCAATATAATTAATACTTAACGTAGTCTTGGTAATTCTTCCTAAGACAATTTCTTCGCTTTTCATCGTATGCGATTTAATTCTTCTTTTAATAAGTCCCATGTTGGTTTGATAGTTTTCCACAAAAGAATCTTCTGGCCCTAAAAGGGATGGTTCTCTTAAAGCTTGACTAATCCCTCTTTGTAAATCGCCCCGTACTTCAATAGCAATTATTTCATTATTATCAATAACAATGGCAAAGCCATTAGTAATGTAAAATTCTATTTCATCATAATTCTTTATAAATACAGTATTAGAACCAGGAGTATTACTATTTAAATTCATTTTACTATTATATCTAGTTAAATGTTTTAGAATATAGTCGTTAATTTTATCGCCAGAAGAAACTGTTTCAATAAAACAAACATAGATTGTTTTAAAGATACTTACTTTTATTTCTTTAACTTTAAAATCAGGAACTAAAGCAAACTCATTTTTTAATCTTTCAACTATTTTATTCATAAAATTCACCTTTAATCTAATTTTATTATTAGCAATTTTTGCCAATTAATACGAGTTATACCATATAATTTAATATGAAATTAAAAAAGTTAAAAAATAAATATACTCAAGATAAATTGATTTACTTAGAAGAAGATACTTATAAAATAGTAAAAAAATTAATTAAAGATATTTATCAAAGGTATCAAGAAAAAGTTTATATTACCATTGGTTATCAAACAGCGTTTTGTGTATCTTACTATTATAACTATGAAGGTAAGATGCAAGAATATGATGATTATATAAGTGGAAAAGCTTTTAAATTACAAATTAGTAATCCAAAAATTAGGGAGTTTATTAAAGATAATTTAAATAATTATGGTTTAATCATTAATAGTGACCATTTTAGATTTGTTGGTCAAGATGCTTATATAATTAATAAATTGCATTTGCGTTTTGCTGATTTTGTCAAGATGTTTAAGTGAAGAGAATTTTTCGCTTTTTTCATCTTGCTAAAAGTAGTATTTAAGATTATAATTAAATTATAGATAAATTATAATTATATTATTATTTTTATATATTTTCTAAAAAGAAATGGAGTGTTGGAAAATGGGTAATATAGCCATTACCATCTTATTTCTATTTCTTGGATTCATTGTAGGAGCGGGTGCTGTTTTACTAATTAATCATTTAAAAGGCATCAGTGCTCAAAATAACGCTAATAAATTAATAGAAAGTGCTAAAAAAGAAGCTGAAAAAAACAAAAGAGATGCTCTTTTAGAATTAAAAGAAGAATCATATAAATTAAAACAACAAACTAATGAAGAAATTAAAGAAAGAAAATTAGAAATCAAAGAAAGCGAAGAACGTTTACTCAGCCGGGAAAATAATTTAGATAAAAGAGAAGAAATGCTACAAAAAAAAGATATGGCATTGGAAGAAAAAGAAAATAATTTGTTAGTTAGAACACAAGGTTTACAAGAAAAAGAAGAAAAGATGGATAAACTTCTAAAAGAAGAAGTTGAACAATTAGAAAAAATATCTGGACTTAGTAAAGAAAAAGCACATGATTTAATTATGGCTAAAATTGAATCAGAGATGGCTTTAGAAATTACTGAGTATATTAAAGATGAAGAAGAAAAAGCGAAGATTAGTGCTAATGAGAAAGCTAAACAATTAATTGTTAATAGTATGGAAAGATATGCTGATGATGTTGTATCCGTCCAAACTGTTTCGACAATTGATTTACCTAATGATGATATGAAAGGTAGATTAATTGGGAGAGAAGGAAGAAATATTAGAACTATTGAATCGGTAACGGGTGTTGATTTAATTATTGATGATACACCAGAAGCTATAGTTATTTCCTCTTTTGATCCTTTAAGAAGAGAGATTGCCAAAATAACAATTGAAACTTTGATTAAAGATGGGCGAATTCATCCAAGTAGAATTGAAGAAGTATACGAAAAAACTAGTAAAGATGTATATAACAGAATTACTGAAATAGGTAATAATGCTATTACTGATTTAGGCATTACCAAAATGGATAGTGAGTTAATTAATTTAGTTGGAAAATTAAATTTCCGAACAAGTTATGGGCAAAATGCTTTGAAACATTCGATTGAAGTTGCTAACCTTTGTGGATTGATGGCTTCCGAATTAGGAGAGAATGTAACCTTAGCTAAAAGAGCGGGATTATTACATGATATAGGTAAAGCTATTGATTTTGAAATTGAAGGTAGTCATGTGGAAGTTGGCGAACAAATTGCCAAAAAATATCATGAAAATGAAGTCGTTATTGATGGGATTGTTTCGCATC
>CANQRA010000090.1 GCA_947626125.1 uncultured Bacilli bacterium | reverse complement strand
AATCGACTACGCCTTTAAAATTAATCTTGGCATAGTAATCAATATCAATACCAATTAAATTTTTGATTGTTTCTTCTACACATTCAATACCTCCTACCGATGAAGTATTAATCTTCGCACTTGCCCCATTCTTACACGCAATAGGTACATATAAATCTCTCGGGATACTAAACATGGTAGCGTTTAAAGTTTGGGGATTAAAAGTAATCAGCATTAAAGTATCCCCATTAAAAGAATTCATCGTTTCAATATTATTTAAAGTTGAATCCACACCCATTAATAAGATTGTAAATGGTTTATCTAACTTACTATTCTTATTAGCAACTACTTTATTTTTCTTCGTTATCGTTTTCTTATAAACAATGGAAGTATCTTGGGCAATCGTTGGATATAAATCATTACTATTAAAATAATTAACATAACTACTTTGCACAAAAGCCCCATCAAGAGCCTTTTTATATAAATCATCTATTATATCTTCATAATCATCATAACTTACTAATTCATAATTTAATTTATTATCTTTAATGATATCTTTTGCTACAACGTACCCTTCAATATCATCTTCATTACTAATAATTCCTACTTTTTTAATTTCTTCCGTATCTTTTAATTTAATTAAATATCCCGTATAATAGCTTGAACTTCTATTTGCAAGTAACCCAATAGTTCCATAAACAATATTTATATAATAAGTAAGAATTAAAAAGATAACACTAATTATAATAGTAACAATATCTAGTATTATATATTTAACTTTATTTTTATTAACAATATATTTATAGCCTTTATATATATAAAACAGCATAAATAAATAAACCAAAAACAAAATGATAATTCTTAAAAAAGTTTCAATATTATTCAATCTTACTAAAGAAATTGTTAATAAAATAGAAGATGTTATTAACAAAATAAACGTTATGATATAACAAATTAATTTAATTTTATTTTGATAAAATAATCTTTTTAAACCTCTTTTCAATTCTCTTCTACTCCTTTAAATGCAACAATTTCTAATTTATTATCAACATTAATTAAAATAATTTCTCCTTTAGTATAATAACCTAAATCTTTTTTATAATTCCAACTAACATTTACTTTATAAGCAGCATATTCTTTTTTATCATAAGTATAGGTATCTTCACTTACTTCACTACTTACTATTTCTTTTACTTCGGGAAATTCTATCTTCTCATTGCCGACATATTTATAGATTGTCTCGGTGGCGTTTAATTTAAAATTATCTAGGACATTACTAAATATATAATTAACCCCCCCTATATCATATTTATTCACTTTATTATTTAAAGTAAAGAAATCAATAACAAATAAATTACTTAAAGTTTTAGCATATTCATTATAATCTATGGTTTCTTGATTTAAAATACTTTTTAATTTTTTAAATTCTTTATTTAATACTTTAGAATCTCGACTTAAAATCGTATAGTTATATTTATCTATTTGGTCAATTACTTCATAATTCTCATTATGATTAAGAGAGCCAAAATGAAAAACTAAATAAGCCATGAGAAAAAGAACTATTAAAGCAAAAATAATAATTAACAACACTTTATATTTTTTTTTCACAACTTAATCCTCTTTCTCTTCTTTAAATAAATCATAGTTAATAATAGCATTCCCTATTTCAATTAATTTATCACTATATTCCATATTTTTAACGATGTATTCATTATCAACATTAACATTTTTTCCTAGGGCTTTATATTCATCTGTCGAAATATTATAATAAATCTTATTAGTTAAATAGTTACCACTTGGAAAAACAACAATATTATTATCTTTAATATTAAAGATATCATGGCCTAAAACATATTTATTTTGAATATTTAACATATTATATAAAGTTGGCGCTACATCATACATTCCCATGACTGACTTAAATTCGCCTTTGAAAGTCTCTTTTAATTTAGCATTCTTCGTCCATATAATTAAAGGGGTTTTCTTCGCTAAATAATGGTCAAAACTATCATATTCTTGGTATGTTGGATCGTCTTTGTCTTTTAATTCACCAGTCAAATAATCATAATTATATAAATAATTCATATCTTTATAACTTATCTTGGCATCATGATCACCGTAGAAAACAAAAACTGTATTATTAAAATGATCACTTTCTTTTATATAATTAATAAATTCGCCTAGAGCTTCATCAGCATAATGAGCACTAACAATATATTTACCTATATCTCTATTACATAAATAACATGTTGATTTTTCTTGCTTTGTTTCTTCATCAATAAAATAGTCATTGATATCATAAGTAAAGGCATCATGATGCGTAAAAGGAGAATGATTAGATAAAGTTATAATTGTTCCAAAATAATTTTGATTATTATCTTCAATATTTTCTAAGATAGGGATTGCTTGGGCAAAAAATAATTTATCATTAATACCTAGTCCTACTTTATCAGGACTACCATCGTAATCTTCAAAAGTAAATTTATCTTTATAGTACATATCAGTATACCCTAACTTAGGATGAACATTACTTCTATACCACATAGAAGCTTGGTTACCATGCATACTAAAGGTATAATAACCTCTTTCATCTCTTAGTATTTTAGGTAAAGTTTTAAAAGTATTTTTAGCATAAGAAGAAAAGACGGTACTTCCCGTTGAAGGTAGTAAACCTGTGAGCATAATATAC
>CANQRA010000089.1 GCA_947626125.1 uncultured Bacilli bacterium | reverse complement strand
ATAGAAAAGTTGTTATTTTTTTAGATAATTACTGGCTTTCTTTGCTTTTTTCCTTTTAATTCATGTTTTTATCCTGAATGAGGGAAAAAAAGAATTAACGAACTAAATTTATTGTGCTATAATTAAGATGAAGTTGATTAATATGAGTAGTAAGAGAAATAAACAAAAAATTATTATAACGGGTGTTATTTTAATAATAATTATTATCTTTTTAATAATTGGTGTTTTTCTGCCTAAAATTAGTATTAATATTAATGGAAAAAGTGTCATCACGGTTAATTATGGTTCTTCTTATAAAGATGAAGGGGCCACGGCTTATGTTATGAATATTCTTGGTAAACAAAAAATAAAAGTTCAAAAAGAGGGCGAAGTTAATTTCGAAAAAGTTGGGAAATACATTATTACTTATACGGCAAAAGCTAATGGAAAAAAGGTCTCTAAAACGCGAGTTGTAAGTGTTGTTGACAAAGAAAAACCCACAATAACTGTAAACGGGAATGCCAAATTGTGTAAAAACAGTAAAGTCTTTGATGCTAATGCAATAGCTTCGGATAATTATGATGGCGATATCACTTCTAAAATAGAATATCGTCTTAAAAATGATAAAATTTATTTAATGGTAAAAGATTCTTCTAATAATACAACGGAGGTTGAAAGCACTTTTAAATATGTTGATAATGAAAAGCCTGTCTTAGCCTTAAATGGAAGTAGTGTTATCTATTTAGAAGTTGGGGAAGAATATGTTGAATCTGGTGCTACTTCGAAAGATTTTTGTGATGGTGATTTAACGGAAAATATCCAAATCTCGGGGGAAGTTAACTCTAATAAAATAGGGAAGTATATTATTAAATATGAAAGTAGTGATTCTTTAGGCAATAAAACAACTATAGAAAGAACAGTCTATGTAGAAGAAGAAAATTATAATAAAGTAACTGAGGGTACTGTTTATCTAACTTTTGATGATGGTCCAGGAGTTTATACCGCCAAAATTTTAGATATTCTTGCTCAAAATAATATTAAAGCTACCTTCTTTGTAACGGGACAATTTTCTAAATATTATGATTTAATAACTAGAGAATATAATGAAGGGCATACGGTAGGTATTCATACTTATAGCCATAAATGGGATATTTATGATAGTGTCGATACTTACTTAGATGACTTTAATAAAATTGAAAAGATTGTATATGAAAAGACGGGTAGTCATCCGCAATATTTTAGATTTCCGGGTGGAACTAGTAATACAGTAAGTAGAAAACACTCGGAAGGAATCATGACTACTTTATCTAAATTAATGGTTGAAAAAGGTTACACCTATTTTGATTGGAATGTCGATAGCTGTGATACTTGCAAAGACCATTCGGTGAATAATATTATAAATACGGTCAAAAAATCAGTCAAAGATAATGGCAACTATATTATTTTAATGCATGATATTAAAGAAAATACTTTGACGGCTTTACCAACCGTGATTGATTATTTACAAAAGAAAGGTTATGTGTTTAAAAAAATTGATGAAACAACACCTTTAAAACAATTTGCTCCGCTTAATTAATATGACCCATACCAAATTTATAAAGTTTCATAAAATAAATTAGAAAGGAAATAAATTATGGAACAAAAGAAATTTGAGTATAATCAAGAAACTAATTATGAAGGTAGTACAATGAGTATGGGTGCCGACATGAATATGGGTATGAATTCTTGTTGTGATATGGGTTATATGGGAGGCCAAACTATGATGTGTCCACCAATTCAAGAATGTCCACAAGAAAGAGTATGTCATAGATATATGTGCTATGAAGTTCCTCATATTATGCCTTGTAATACTAGAGTAATCAATCATCATATTTATAGACATACATATCAACCATGTTTTACAACTTGTGAAGAAAATGTTGTATCAAATATTTACGATAGAAAATGTTGTTTCTAAAAAGTCTCTTTTAAAGAGATTTTTTCTTTTTAACTTGGCATAATTTCAGAAATAAGATATAATGTTTATAGAGAAGATTGAGGTGTAATGATGAAAATACTTAATGATAAAAAAATTCTTACTTTAGCTATCATTTTATTAGTGTTTACGGTTTTTTATTTTGTCGTAGTTAATAAAATTTCTTACGCTTTTGTAACGGATTATGATGCGAACTTTTATTATGAGCAAGGAGTTAAAATAATTGAACAAAGTGCTTTAAAATATGCGGAAGAGCACCAAAATGAATTCACGAAAGAAGAAAATATCAAATATGTTACCGTTCAAGAGCTAATTGACAATAGTTATTTAACTGCCGATGAAGATGGTAATTTAAAAGACCCTTTAAATGAAAATGAAACTTTTAATAAAAGAAAAATAAAAATTAAATATGTTGATAATAATTTTGAAATAGAAATCGAAAAATCGGCTTAGAGTAAAATTAATGTAAAATTGCCATTAAACATTGTATTAATGCTCTAATTTTTAGTAATATATTATTGTAAGGAGTTGATAATATGTTATATCCATCAATAGATAAATTATTAAATATAGTCGATTCAAAATATATGTTAGTCCATGTTGCCTCAACAAGAAGTAAAGAAATGCAAGAAACATCTCATTATCAAATGCGTATTAGCGACTATCATAGTAAAAAAGATTTAGGAAGAGCATTAGAAGAATTAGAAAATGGATTAATTAAAGTTATAAAAAAAGCAAAATAGTAAAAAATTTACTTGATTATCTTCTAGTTATGTGTTAAGATAATCATGTCGTTTGGGGGATTAGCTCAGCTGGCTAGAGCACCTGCCCTGCACGCAGGGTGTCGCGGGTTCGAATCCCACATCCTCCACCAAAATGGTAATTAACCTCGTTTTTACGAGGTTTTAATTTTTTATATAATAGGAAAGTCATACAATCAAAAAAATTCGCAAAAGCATGCGAACATTTGTCGAAGCAAAAATAGGAGCAAAA
>CANQRA010000088.1 GCA_947626125.1 uncultured Bacilli bacterium | reverse complement strand
TGTTACTATTCACAGCCCATTAAAAATAAATAAAGAAAAATACAGGAAAAAAAGTAACAAGTTATGTACTAAAATATGTGCATAATTTTTTGCGTAATCCCTTGAAAAATAAGGGGAAAACGTGAGTTTTAGGTTGAAATTATATCGAAATTTTGATATAATAATTATAGTAGAAAAAGGTGTTTTATGGCAGGAAATTATACAAAAATCTTATTAGATGATTATCATAAATTAGAATTAGAAAATAGTAATTTAGATAAAGAAAATAAATATTTAAAATATGAATATAAACTTCTTGAAAATAAATATAAAACTTTAGAATCAAAATACAATAGTATTGATGTTGAAGAATTAAATCGTATAAAGTTAGAAAAAGAAAAAGAGGTTTTAGAATTACAAAATCAAATAGATAAGTTACAAAAGGAAAATACTAGATTAAAATCTTTATTGAATACTGATGGAACTAATGCTGGTATTCCAACTAGTAAAACACCAATAAATAAAAAGAAGGTTATACCTAATAGTAGAAAAAAATCAAATAAAAAAATTGGTGGACAAGAAAATCATAAAAAACACAAATTAGAAAGATTTAATGATAATGAAATAAATGAAGAGGCATATATAGAACTCAAAACTTGTCCATCTTGTAATAATAAAGAATTAATTGATACTAATGAAACAATAGATAAAGATGTATTTGATTATAAATTAGTATTAATAAAAAGAAGAGTTAAATTCAAAACATATAAGTGTTCTTGCTGTGGGAAAATAGTTCACGCCCAAATTCCAAATGATTTAAAAGAAGAAAATCAATATGGTCCAAATGTTAAAGCATTAATTTTGAGTCTTTTAAATGAGGGATATGTATCTATAAATAGAGTTAGAAGAATAGTAAAAGGATTTACTAAAGGAGAAATAGATTTAAGCGAGGGATATATTGCAAAAGTTCAAAAGAATGCTGCTAAAGATTTAGTTAATTTTAATGATGAATTAAAGTTAAAATTACTAAAAGAAAGAATCTTATATTGGGATGACACAGTAATCTTTGTTAACAAAAGAAAATCGTGTTTAAGATTTTATGGTAATGAGCAATTTGCTTTATATAAGGCACATGAACAAAAAAATAAAGAAGGATTAGATACAGATAATATTTTAAATAGTTTAGATAAAAGTAAATTTGTTATGCATGACCATAATATAGTAAACTACAATGAAGATTATTCATTTATAAATATAGAATGCAACGCACATCTACAAAGAGATTTGCAAAAAGTAGTAGATAATTTAGGTCATACTTGGGCAAAAAGATTAAAGGAACTAATATCAAAAAGTATAGAAAAAAGAAAAGAACTAATAGAAAAAGGACTAACATCAGATGAAGAATTTTCAAAAGAGTTCTTTAATGAGTTTGAAGATATTATGTTGTCATCATTTGAAGAAAACAAAAATGACAACAATAAATACTATACTGAAGAAGAAAGGACATTAATAGTAAGAATATTAGATTACAAGGAAAATTATTTTGCATGGGTAACGGACTTCGAATTACCAACAACCAATAACTTATCTGAACGTGGATTAAGAGGTACGAAATCTAAACTAAAAATATCTGGACAATTTCAAAACATATCTAGAGCCAGTGATTATGCTTTAATCAAAAGTTATATACAAACCTCTTATATAAACAAAATAAACCCATATGATGCTCTGCTTAGATTATGTCTTGGGAAACCATATACTATAAAAGAAATTATAGGCGAAAAAAAATAGTTAAAGTTCGCTATTTTTTCGTGTTTTTATATTTATTAGCTGTGAATAGTAACCATTTCACGGCAACTTTTTAAAATTTTTTGCAAAAAATTATTGACACATTATTAAATTGATAGTATAATTTTAAATGTCTACGAATTGCGGGTGTAGTTCAATGGTAGAACTCCAGCCTTCCAAGCTGATAACGTGGGTCCGATTCCCATCACCCGCTCCATTGACGAATCTGTTCGAACTTTTCGGACATTGATATATAGAAATCAATCGAAAGATTGGTTTTTTTGTTGTTACAAAGAAATCATCCTAAAGGAAGGATGGTGTTTATGATTAAGATACTTAAGCAAGAAATACCTTTTGAAAAGTCTTTAAAACAAAGATTAGAGTTTATTTGTGAGTTTTGTAAGACGACTCCTACTTTCATTAACGGCAGTATTAGAAAGATTGATAAATCTAATCTTAACTATGTAGAACCTCATAGAATTATTATCAAAGGTATAACATTTCTTGCATTTAATTATTCTACTGATATTTATATTAAAAATTTGAAAAATAAAATTGAGTTATCAGATTTAGAAGAATATATCAATAAAATCAAGTAATACACCACTTCCTAGACAATGGACTTTTTACGACAAATGTTGTATAATTAATATAGATGGTAACCTAGTTACCAAGAGTCTTACAATGTAGTTTAGAGAAGTGAAAGTATTATTTTATAGTAGTACCTTTACTTCTCTTTTTTGAATTTAAAATGAGAAAAGGAGATGATTTTAGTTGGAAGAAGAAAAAAGGATTTGTGGTTTGTATTTAAGAGTTAGTACGGAAGATCAGGCAAGATTAGGTTTTAGTCTACCTGAGCAACGAAAAAGATTAATTGAATTTTGTAAGTTTAACAATTTTGAAATTTATGATTTTTATGAAGATTCAGGCATAAGTGCTAAAAAAGGAAATAAAAGACCTGCATTTGAAAGATTAAAACAAGCAATAATTGATAAAAAAATTAATACTGTTATTACTTTGAAAATTGATAGACTTTCAAGAAGTGTTTATGATTGGGAAAATATTATGGATTTTTTTGAAGAACATGATGCTCATATTATCTGTTCAAATGAAGACATTAATACAACAACTGCTAACGGGAAATTTTATACTCGTATGATGGTTAATATGGCTCAAAATGAAATAGAAAGAACAAGCGAAAGAACAAAATTTGGTTT
>CANQRA010000087.1 GCA_947626125.1 uncultured Bacilli bacterium | reverse complement strand
CTTTATTTTGACATTGAATTTTACCCGTTCCTGCAGCACATAAAGTATTCATCGCATAGTCTACAACGATGCCATTATCAATAATGATAATTTTCGAATCTTGCCCGCCAATCTCAAAAATTGTTCGCACATCCGGATACAAAGATAAGGTCCCAATGGCATGGGCGGTAATTTCATTTTTAACCACATTAGCCCCTAACATAACGCCAATTAATTTGCGGGCTGACCCTGTTGTTCCTACCCCTACAATTTTATATTTTTGATGATTAAACTGAACTTTTAAAGTCGCAATTAATCTTTTAACAGCATTAATCGGGTCACCCTCCGTCCATAGATATTCACTTGCTAATATTTTTTTATTTTCATCAATTATAACTCCTTTAGTCGAAATAGAACCAATATCGACTCCTAAATAGGCTTTCTTCATTTTACTTTTTCCTTTCTCATCATCATCATGTCATAAAATGCTTCAATTCGGGTATTAATACCCACATCACTCGTTTGGGTATCAAAACTAAAATATATAATTGGAATTTTATAATCTTCACTAATTCTTTGTAAAACCGGCATGGTATCAATCTCTGGTGTGCAGCCAAAACTTTTTAAATGAATTAATCCATCACACCCATCTTTCGCGTATTCGATTGCTTTTTGGATGGTAAACATGGCCGTTGCTCCCATATTAAATTTAGCATATTTCCTAATTTTCTTTTTAACTTCTTCCTCTTTTTCATTATGAAAAATACTATTAGATAAATTCATCCAACGTTTAACAATGATTCCTTTTTTCGCTAATTCTTTTTCAATAAAATGATTACTATAATCATCCATAATGGTATAATATTCACCAATTATTCCTACTTTTAAAGGATTCTTTGGTTTATTAATTTCTAAATTTTTAAACTTTCTTAAATATAATTTATAAATAACATTTAATTCTTTTTTATCTTTAACATGTCTTAAATCTTCTAAAAATTCTTTATGTAAATTATCAAAGGAACCTTCGACTACTTCAAAGCCAACGTTTTCCCTTATATAATCTTCGATTTTATCAAGATAATCAACCATTTTAACGGCCACTAAAGTTGCTTGGGTGATTTTCGCTAAATTTAAATTAGGATTGATTTTTTTAAATTCATCATAAAAAGTAAGTGGTTTAGCTAACTTAGCATTAGCCATATTAACAAATTTAACATTGTAACCTAAATCTTTTAAAATTTGTTCATGAACTTCTCCATAGTAGTTAAGCCTGCAAGCCCCACCAATTTGAATTAAGGTATTAGCCCCATTTTCAATTGCTTCAATATATGAGCCTAAATTATATTTAAAAGGCGTACAAACATAATCAGGGGCATACTTACTCCCCAATTCTAATGTTCTTTTTGTGATGGGTGGTCCATAAACATATTCACAGTCAAGGCCATCCCGAATTAAATGCTCAACCGCTACATTATAAGAAGCCCACCTTGGAAAATTAACTTTTATATTATTCATGTACATGATTCTTCTTTCTAAGTTTTATGATATCGACAAAACTTTCTATTCTCGTTTCTAAGCCAGCCGTCCCCTCTTCTGCATCTAGCGTTAAATTAATGATAGGCTTACCTTGATATTTGCGAATAATCATATCATTAACTAAAGAGTCTGGTCCACAGGGAAAAGAAGAGATTAAGATAATACCATCGACATCATTATGATATAAATTCAAAGCTCCGACTAATTCCTTATTAAAAGTCCAAGGCATTGTTTTGGTAAATTCTTTTGCTTTATCTAGAGCTTTCTTCTCATCAACTACACAGCCATAAATAGGGATACAATCTAACTCTTCTAAATAATTAACAATGGGTTTACCAATAAATTCATCATAAATATTATAGGGATGAGCCATAAGTAATATTTTTAATTTATCATTTCTTTCTAAAAGTAGCTTTTGATTATTAATGGCTAACATTTTATCGGTTTTTTCAGCTTGCTTAGCAATATAATATGCCCTTAATACTTGGGCTTTATTTTTCCCTAAAAATTTTCCCATCTTTAAAAAAGCTTTTAATTCCGTATCTTTATTATGAATATCAATACTATAATATAAAATATTTAAATTTTGTTCTCGATAGATATTATTTATAACATCATATATAGCTTGAAATTTAGTACAAACGGTTTCTTTATCATTCCCTAAATATTGCATTCTCGGAACAAATATATAATCACATTTATCAATTAGATAATCGACATGACCCATAAATATTTTACTAGATAAACATGATTCATCAATGGAATGTCGAAGACCTCTTTCAATAATATCTTTGTTAGTCTCAGGACTTACGACATAATTGATTCCTAGTTCATCAAAGAATGTTTCCCATAATATATGATACTTATAATATAAAAATGCACGTGGTATTCCTATTGTCATAGAGCCTCCTAGTTATTTTTCTTTTTTAATAATTTTACTAAACCAATAATAGCTATGATTCCCCATATAATTTGCAGTGCAAAAGAAAACCAAGCATTCTTTGGATATAAACCAATAGCCATTAATACAGAAGATAACAAATTTAACACTTGATATAAAACCCCATTATCTATTTTATTCAAAGACAATAAAAGATATGGAAGTAAAACCATAATCATTCCTATCCAACCAATAATATCAAAAATCATTATTTCACTTCTTTCTACTACATAAATATAATATCATAAAAAATAGAATTACGTTATTATAATTCTATATAATTAAAAAAATCACTATTTTTTTAAATCCTCTAATAATTCATACATATTATGGTATCCTTTATATTTTTCAGGATGCTTAGCTATTTTTTCTGCTTCTTTTAAAGCTTTAAGTAACTTTTTATTAGGCTTATTCTTTTTCATTTCTGAATTTAAGATCTTTTTCATTCTACTCCCCTTCTTTTTCTAAGGTAGTGTGAATAGTTTATACACAAACTACCTGTTTTTTCTTTATTTATCTATATTTTTTCTATATATTTCTTA
>CANQRA010000086.1 GCA_947626125.1 uncultured Bacilli bacterium | reverse complement strand
CACGTTTTATCAGACAAAAATTATTATCAGACATTTTAAATAAGAAGTATTGATAATTCAATAAACTATTCTATTTTTTGTCTGATAATGTTTTTATATGTTTAGTAGTTCTTTGAGTATATTTTCATCTTCATTCCAATCATTTAAATTTTTGCTTATATCAAAATTATAAGCATTTGTTATTGCTTGTCTTTTGATATTGTCATTTGCCTTCGCATAAACTTCAGTTGTTTCAATAGAATTATGACCTAAAAAATCTCTAATATAAATTAGATTTACTCCTGCCTCTAAAAGATGCATAGCTCGACTATGTCTAAAAGTATGTGGGTGAATATTTTTATTTAAAATATTATAATATTTATTTATTATGTGAGTAATCATTTTTGTTGTTGCATAATTACCCTTTGGATTTGAAAATAAGATTGAATTTGAATTAAGTTTATTGATATCTATATATCTTAATAAAGTTTCTTTAGTATTATTAGTAATAGGAACAGTTCTATATTTATTTCCTTTACCAAATAATCTAACTACTGGATCTGAATCTAATCTCAAATCTTCAACCTTAAGATTTATAATTTCTTGGGCTCTCGCTCCAGAATCATATAAAAGCATAAGTAAAGTATAATCTCTTATACCTTTGTTTGAGTCAATTGAAATACTATTTAAAAATTCATTCATTTCATCTTTTGTTAGATAATCAATTTCTTTTTTTATTTCTTTCTTACATTTAATTGCAAGAATTTGTTGAATATTAACTAATTGTTCAGGATTAGTATCTTTAACATATGCATAGAATGATTTTATCACTGCAAGTCTTTGATTTCTTGTTCTGATTGATACATTTGTTTCATTTTCAATATAATCTAAAAAGTCTATAATTAATTTTCTATTAATAACATCGAAATTAATATTTTTGATAGGTATATTTTTAATATCAGTAATATATTTAATAAGCAATTTAAAAGTACATTTATAAGATCTAATAGTATTAGAACTCATGTTTCTTTGAATAACCAAATAATTGGTTAAATATGAATTTAATAAAGAAGAAAAACTATTACTCATTATTAAACTCCTTTACTTTAAAACTATCATAACTTTCAATTTTCCTTCTAATATCAGGATACATATCACTTACTAAATGAAGATATTTTTCTGTTGCATAAATATCTTTATGACCTAAATAAGCACTTAATATTGGAAGAAAAGTTAGTAAATCATAATTATTATCAACTGCATTTTTAAAACTATAAACGGCCATTGTATGTCTAAAATCATGGACTCTGGGGCCAAACTCATTGTGAACGATATCAGATAAAATTAATATTTTTCTAAAATTTGAATAAACTAAATTTCTATTTAGTTGCTTATTATTTTTGATAGTAAAGAAATAATTATCAATATTTTTATTATTATTATATTTATTATGATAATCGACTACTAGATTAAAAATACTTTCTTTAAGATAAATGATTCTTTCGTTTCCATTTTTACAATCTTCTAGTAATATAGATTTATTGTTAAAATCTATATTATTAATCTTTATGGTTAAAATTTCAGTTACTCTCATACCAGTTGTATATAGTAATTGGAAGATTAAATAATATAAACTTTGTTTTTGAATATTATCAACCATGAAATTTGTTTTAATTGATTTAAAGAATCTATTTAGTTCATCAGTCGAATAAATATAAGTTTTAAAATCACTTTTAATTGGGTAATATTTATTAGGTAATATGAATGATGAATTATCAAACTTAAATAAATATTTTCCAAATTCTCTCATTATATCTCCATAATGTTTTTTAGTTATTAATTTAACATTGTGAGTATCAATCCAATCTATAATTAAATTCTTTGATAATATATTTGAAGTAACATTTTCTTTTATTGTATATTTATCAAATTCTTTCATTATTTCTTCTTCTCGAATATATTTATATCCAAGGCTTCTTTTTTCTAAGATAAATGCTTCAATTTTTTCTTTAAATATTCCATTATAATTCATAAACAAAAGCCTCCATACAGCATTTAACTAAATTTTTAGCATCTAAACTTAAATAATGATTTGAACTATTTAGTGTTGAATGACCCAAAGATGATGATATAATATCTAATGGAGTTTGTTTATTTAGCATTTGCGTAGCCAACGAAAACCTAAATGAGTGAATTCCTTTTTTTCGTTTATTACTAATATTAATATTACCAATTTCACATATCTCTTTTATAGTAAGATTTGTATGTTTGACTGGCGACGAGAAATTCTTATGATTAAGAAATATAAATCTTGAATCTGAAACAGGTCTTGAGTTTTTAATATAATTAATTAAAGCCCAACCAACATCATTAAGTAAAGGTAATTTCAACGATACTTTAGTTTTTACTTGAATAATATTTATTTCTTTTTTAATCCAATCTATATCATCAAACTTTAAATTTCTAATATCACTAAGTCTTAAACCAAGTCTTATAGCAATAAGATATATAACATAATCTCTATTATTAATATCTGATTTAGTTGATATTTCTTTAGCAGTATTTAAAAACTGATTTAATTCATCTTCTGACCATATAGTAGGAATACTTTTTGGTATTCTTTTCATTGTAGGAACTAAATAACTATAATCAATATCTAAATAGTTAAATGAATTTAAATATCTTAAAAATGTTCTTAATAACCATAAGTCCCGTTGTTTATTAAATAGAGATTTTTGTTTTTCTAATTCAACTACATAATTCTTAATTAATATTGAATCAATATCAGTAATTTTTTTATTTTGTTTTTCAATGAATACAATGAAGTTTCTCAAATACAAATCAATGACTTCTAATGTTCTATCAGAACTTTGATTATCTTTACAATAAATTAAATAATTGTTAAGAATATTAAGATTATAATTTGAAATTCTCTGAACTCTTTCCTCCTTTCGTATTATTTGCTTTTGACTATTTATTATTAGGTGCATCAGCACCACCTCCTAACTAGAAATGCAGTCAAAACATTTCTGATTAGATATTATATAATAAAAATATTATCAGACAAAAAATAGAATAGTTTATTGAATTATCAATACTTCTTATTTAAAATGTCTGATAATA
>CANQRA010000085.1 GCA_947626125.1 uncultured Bacilli bacterium | reverse complement strand
GAACGATAGACTCAATATTAAACTCTCCCCAAGTTGCAGATTCAAATGATAATGATATTGTTCCTTTTTCATCATCATTATCTATAATTTTAAAACTCTCATTATCTGTATAGTTATCTTTAAAATAGTTGCAATCTGCATCGGAATAACCTTTGTATGTACCAGCTAACAATAGGTTGGCAGGGGCTTCGCCTGTAAGAAATTCAATATTAAGACCTCCCATAACAGCAGGAACTTCTAATTTTATAGTAGCTTCTTTATTAGATTTGATAAATGCAGTTAGCGTACAGTTGTAAGAAGAAACATTTCCTCCCATATTTTCCATTTGAATCTGTCCGCTACCTTTAAGAGTATAAACACCTGCATCCTCAGTCATTTGTGCAGAAGAAATAGTGAAATCTCCATAAATTTGCGAATTATAAGTTATATTAGCTGTACCATCGTTATTTTCTAAAATGGTAATAGTTTCGTTGGCAGTACAACTATTTTGAAAATATGAACAACTTGCCAATGTATAGCCATCATATTTACCCGAAATGTCCGCAACAGTTGCCTCCTCTTTCTCACTGCACGCCATCGTACAAAGAGCTACGAAGGCTGTACCTAAAATTGATTTGATCTTCATTTTTTTATTATTATTTCTATTTCTTGTTTTATTAAATTTCTGTATGCAAAATTATAGGTGGTAATAAAAGTGAACAATACTCTAATTTTAGTAAATTAAAGTAAGTCATTCATTAGCCATCATCATTTCTGAGTATTGCATAATCTTACAAAACCTCGTACTTTTGTATCAAAAAAGGAATCATTTACTTCATTAATGAATACATATAAGGTATATAGGGCAACTGACAAAATGCGCGATTTGGTAAAGGACAACAGTTTGTTAGTTCTTGTAATAAGCCGCTTCAATATGTCATTAGGATTTGGAGAAAAAACAGTCAGAGAAGTCTGTCGTTTTCACAACGTTGATGAAAATACTTTTTTAACTGTCGCTAATTTCGTATCTGAAAAAGATTATGAGTATAATAATGTATCTTTATCTTCCCTCATAGGTTATCTAAAAAATGCACATGAATACTTTTTGGAATTTAACCTACCTAATATTCGCAGAAAATTACTTGAATCGCTTGACTGTTCGAGCACTAATGATATAGCAATACTTATTTTACGATTTTACGATGAATATGTTACTGAGGTTAGAAAACACATGGAACTTGAAAATGAGGTAGTTTTTACTTATGTAGAACAATTAACACAAGGATTTCTTAGCCAAGATTATAATATTTCGACTTTTGCCGGTAAGCATACTCCCATAGGAAATAAATTAAAAGAACTTAAAGATGTCATTATCCGTTATTATCCCGAGAAAAACAATTATCTTTTAAATTCTGTTCTTTTAGACATTATCCAGTGTGAAGAAGACTTGAACTCCCATTGTCAAGTTGAAGATAAAATATTTGTTCCTGCTGTAAAAGCAATAGAATCGCAAATAAAGAAAAGCGGTAAAATTTATTATGTCGAAAGTTTAGACAATAAACCAACTAATAAAGAAAAGATTGATGAATTAAGTAACAGAGAAAAAGACATTATTGTATGTTTGACAAAAGGATTTAGTAATAAAGAGATAGCAGATGAACTTTCTATTTCAATAAATACCGTAACTACTCACAGACGTAATATCTCTAACAAACTTCAGATTCACACATCTGCAGGTTTAATAATATATGCTATTGCTAATCAATTAGTTAATATAAGAGATATACAATAGAAAAACATAATTAAATTTTTATCAACGTATAGAAAGACGAAAAATTTCATCTTAGTTTTATTCTAAATTGATTGTGGAAGCGACTTAACTCTCCTTGAAAAATTTAGCTTTTTTAGTATGATTCTTTTAAGCACTGCTCCTCATAGATTTCTACAACTTTACACATTTGGCCTATTTAAGAACTATCTTTATTAAGTTTAAAGATACTTTCTAATCCGAAGATCTTTATACTTGCTTCATTTTCCATTTTAATGTAGCAATATTTTTCAAACTATCATTTTCTTATTGATACTACATTTAAGTGGCTCTAAATCTACTTATAACTAAAACATATACATAAACTTTTTATTATCAATTAATTATAATGCTATTTCAAAATTACTAAGAAATATGTTTAGTATATGTTGAAAACTCGTACATAAAAAAGAATAAGTTATTAAGAAAAAAACAATGTAACAACATCTACTTTTGAAATAAAGTATAATATTACTATTTATGCCAATATTCCAAATAATAAAACTCTTATTTTTAATATCTCTTATAAACGCAATTTAATAAGTTATCAATAGCATATAAATTATAAAGTTCTTAACTTTGTAACTTATAAACATGACGTTTAGAAAGTCTATAAATTACTCAAAATAAAAGAATACGATTGTTTATATATCAATAATAAGAAAACTTCTAAAACTAATAAAGAAATAGAAAAGATAATAGCAAAAAAATTATTATACCTATTAACTCACTATTACTATTATCATAAATAAGAATTTAAAAAGAAGAAATATAATAATATAATTATGAATAAGAATTCTATTGGATATGTTAATGCATCTATTGATAATAATATAGATATAGTAAAAGAGATAAAAAGACTTTGTAAGAAGAAAAATGCTGTTATTTTAGCCCATTATTATCAAGATGAAACTATTCAAGATATTGCCGACTATGTAGGAGACAGTTTGGCTCTTGCTCAATGGGCGTCTAAAACAAATGCCGATATTATTGTTTTA
Organism: uncultured Bacilli bacterium; assembly: GCA_947626125.1. Lineage (GTDB taxonomy): Bacteria > Bacillota_I > Bacilli_A > RF39 > UBA660 > SIG200. The sequence continues at coordinate 357 of CANQRA010000085.1, read as the reverse complement.
TGCGGAGTTCATTTTATGGGTGAGACTGCTAAAATTATTTGTCCTGACAAAAAAGTGCTTGTACCCGATTTAAATGCTGGTTGTTCATTGGCCGATAGTTGTCCGGCATATAAGTTTGAAGAATTTGTTAAGCAATATCCCGAACATACGGTTATATCGTATGTAAACACAACAGCGGCAGTAAAAGCTCTGACTGATGTAGTAGTTACTTCTACTAACGCTCGACAAATAGTAGAAAGTTTTCCGAAAAATGAAAAAATAATATTTGGTCCGGATAGAAATTTAGGAAACTATATAAATAGTGTTACAGGTCGTAATATGGTATTGTGGGACGGTGCTTGTCATGTACATGAACAA
>CANQRA010000084.1 GCA_947626125.1 uncultured Bacilli bacterium | reverse complement strand
GTGAAGAGAAAAAGAACTTAATCTTCTACCATATTTTCAAAACAATATAGTAGAAAATTAAGATAATAAGATGAATGGTAATATTTGTTGATATAGTCAATAGTTTCATTATCAATTTGCCATTCTTCTAACATTGATGTTAATTCTTGTTGTCTTTCTTTTTCTCTTTCTATTTCATATTCTAAATAGTTTATAATATCATATATTGATATTTCTCCTAATATTGGATCTACAAATAATGTTTTCATTAGCATCTCCTATAGATCCAATTCATTCTTAGCATTTCTAACAATTTCTTCATCAAGAAGTTGTTTTTTATTTTGATATCCTAACATTAAACAATTTAATATTAAGTTATTTAATCTTCTAGGTATTGCTTTACTAACATTATATAAAGCATTTAATGCTGTTGCTGTAAATATTGGTGTTGTTATATTTGCTATTTTAAATCTTGTTTCTACATATTCTTTTACTTCTTCTCTTGATAATCCGTGTAATTGATAATTTACTATTATTCTTTGATATATTGTTTCATAATTTTTTTTAATTAATCTTTCTTTTAATTCTGGACATCCACATAATATCAATGTTGTATAATCTTTTTGATCTTCATCAAAATCTAATAATATTTTTAAATTTAATAATATTTCATTTGATAAGCAATGAGCATCATCTATTATAATTACTGGTTCTATTCTTTGATGTTTTACTAATCTTCGTATTTCATTTTGAATATTTTTATATAAATCACATTTGTAACATGCTCCTACACTTATATTTAATTGATTTGCTAATTCTTTATAAAAATCAAATAAGTTATAATTATCTTTTGCTGTTAAATATATTATTTTATATAAATCTTTATTTAAACTTTCTATAAAAGCATTAAGTATATATGTTTTTCCTAATCCTGGATCTCCTAATATTACTCCTAATCCTCTGACTTCTTTTAAATAATTTAATCTTGAATGACATTCTTGATAGTCTTTACTTTTATATAAAACATTACTATCACTTAAAAACGGATTACAACTCATTCCATAATAACTACTATACATATTCACTTTCCTTTTCTATTACATCTCTTTCATCATTTATCATTTTTGAATAATCTATATTATTTGTTCTTTTGGATTTACCATTAGCTATTTTATCTACCATTCTTATTTCTTCTATAAATTTATTATCTTCATATAAATATAAAATTTCTAAATTATTTGGATTGTATCTTAACTCAATTGTTTGACCAACATATTTATATGGTACTTCATAATATTCATTATTAAATCTTATAGTTCTATCTAACCTTACTTTTTTGGTAGTTCGATGTAGAAATGCTTCTTTTATTTCTTCTTCACTTTTATATTTTATTAAATCAAAATCTTCATGCCATCGATCATTTGGAGTTTCTTTGGTTGTTGAATGTTTTTTATTTATATAATTTTCTCTTAAAAATTTTTCTAAACTTTCTTTAACATCATCTAAACTTTTAAAACTATTCCAATCTATTGCTCTCATCCATCCATCTTTTATTGTTCTAAATAATCTTTCCTGTTTGGATTTACTCTCTGGACTGTAAGGCTTAGCATGTATTAGTTCTACTCCTAGTGATGCACATATATATGATAATTGTTTATTACTATATGGTCCTCCATTATCTACAAATAATCTTTTAGGTATTCCATATGTTTCTACTGCTGTTTTAAATACTTTTTGCATATTTATTGCTGTATCATTAAAAAATATATCATATCCCATTATCATTCTTGATTTATCATCAACAAGCATGATTATATATGTTTTATATTTTATATTATTTATTTTTATATAAGGACCTACAGATGAATCTCCTTGCCAACATTGATTCGAATACTCCATTTCAAACATTCTCCTTTCAATATTTGTTACTTGACTTGCTTTTAAATTATTGTTTTTTATGAATCTTAAAAAAGCATTAAGAGTAATATCTTTTTGATTTAATATCTGTTCTTTTATCATTTTTTTATACATTGCTGTTCCTGTTATATTTGGATATTGTTCTCTTATTTCTTTTATTTTTTCTACTACATTTGGAGTTAATTTCCTACTTGATTTATAATCACTTCTAGTTTTATTTTCTAAAGCTGTTATTCCTTCTTTTCTATATAAATTTACCCATCTATAAATACAACTTGGAGTTAATTTATAATCTTTTCCATCATAATGGTGTATTTTAGACGTGATGAAATCAATATAAGCTGTTTTAGTACTAAATCCATGAGTATTATTTATTATGGGAGCAATTATACTGAATCTAAATAAACTTATATCTCTATTATTTTTCTTCATTTTGGCACCTCCTTTCAATGAAATTGATTATATTAATTATTATTTTCAATGAAAATGGTAACCTTATGTTGGTGCTCCTTCTTAAGAAGGAGCATATCCTATTGTTATTATTTTAATTTGCATAAAGTATCGATTATTTTGAATTAAAAAGTATATTCGATCTTCTACAAATTTAATTATATTTTTTATTTTATATGGGACTTTATTTTTAAATGTTGTTCTTAATAATGGTTTAAATATTTTATTTATTTGTCTTTTCCAATTTTTTATTAAGTTTTCGCTTACATTTGTTTTATTAGTTATAGCTTCTATTATAGTCTTAAGTGAATGTTGTTTATATGGTACTATTCCTTCAGGTAATAAAGCATGAGTATGATTACAACTTTTACATTTAACTCTTTTAACACTTATTACCCTAGAACGACATTCATTATCTGCTATGTATATTATATTTCTTTCGTAATTTCCCCATTTAATTAAATCAGTTGAATTACAATATGGACATTGTAAATAACCATTATTAAGGCTATTTTCATATTTATCTAAAAATTTATTGATTTTTTCTTCATTTCCGATAAAAAGGGGGTTGATTTTTTTAGAATTTACTATTATCATAAACTTGTTTTCAAAAAATTGAAACAAATGTCTAGAGGAAGGAATTTATTTCCTTCATTTTTTTTGTTTCAATTATTCCTTTCCAAAAACATCAAAAAAAGATGCTTTAAATTTTGCATCTTATAATAACAAAGTGTAAAGTAATTTTCTATTTTAATTTGCACATTTTAGTTATTTTTTTATTACTTTAATTTTTTAATTTATA
>CANQRA010000083.1 GCA_947626125.1 uncultured Bacilli bacterium | reverse complement strand
CTTCAACATCACAAGACTTAACTTTTAAATCCGCTAAGTCGCCACTGCAACACTCTAAGGCTCTTACAGGTATATCTAAGCTTCTAAAGAATTCGACAGTATAATGCCACATTTTATCATACCAGTCCATCCCATCTTCCATTTTACATAGAACAACCATTTCTTGTTTTTCAAATTGATGAACACGATATAAGCCTCTTTCTTCTAAACCATGAGACCCCCCTTCTTTACGAAAACATGGAGAATAACTAGTTAATGTTAAAGGTAAGTCTTCTTCTTTGAGCATTTGACCTATAAATCTACCCATCATTGAATGTTCACTAGTACCAATTAAATATAAATCTTCACCCTCGATTTTATACATCATATCTTCCATTTCTTTAAAAGACATAACGCCCGTAACAACATCACTTCTAATCATAAAAGGAGGAATAAAATAAGTAAAACCTTTATCAATCATAAAATCACGAGCATAAGCAAGTAAACTAGAATGAAGACGAGCAATATCTCCTTTTAAATAATAGAAACCTTCCCCACTAGTTCTTCCTGCTGATTCTTTATCTAAACCATCCACAGCATTAATAATATCAGCATGATAAGGAATTTCATAATTAGGAACTACTGGTTCACCAAATTTTTCTATTTCAACATTCTCAGAATCATCTTTTCCAATAGGGACACTAGCATCAATAATATTAGGTATCTTTAACATTATATTTTTAATATCATTAGCTAACTTTTCTTCTTGTTCTTCATATGTTTTTATTTCTTCATTAATATTATTAACTTCTTTTTTAACATTTTCCGCTTCATCTTTTTTACCATCACGCATTAAAGAACCAATATTATTACTTAATTCATTTCTTTTAGCTCTTAATTCATCAGCTTTACTTTTACTATCCCGATATTTAATATCCAGTTCATATACTTCATCTACTAAAGGTAATTTTTCATCTTGAAACTTCTTTTTAATATTTTCTTTAACTAAATCTCTATTCTCTCTTATTAATTTAATATCTATCATTTTATTTCTCCTCTTTCTAAAAATAAAAACCACAAAACTACTGCTTTGGAGCAAGTTCTGCGGTACCATCCAATATATCACTCATAGTTTTTAACGGTTACTAACCGACATTTATTAAATGTTCTAGAAAGTAGATTCACATATATTCCTTTTATTAGCTTCCACCATTTACTAACTCTCTATAAAAAATTCATATAGTTACTATTCTTTCATTATAGATTTATTTATATCTATTCATTTCTCTCATTACTTGATTAATTTGTTTTTGACTTGGTTTTCTTCCCATACTACTCATCATAGCCTCAATCATTTTTTCATTAATGGGAGGATTTTTCGTCAAATATTTTTTAGTAATTACGCGCGATATTATAAAACCTAATATAATACCTACAATTAAACCACCAACTAAATATAGTATATTTGCTAGCATTATTTATTTTTTCCTTTCTCTTTTTTTTCATTTTTAAGTAAATCTCTAATTTCTTCAAGTAAAACAACATCTTCTGGTTTAGGTGGTAATTCTTCTTTTACTTCTTCTTTAATTTCTTCCTCTTTTTTATGTTTTTTACCAAGTTTTCTTATATCATTATTTAAAGCATTTACTATTTTAACAATAGCAAATAAACATACTGCATTAATTAGAAAATCAATTATTGATTGAATAAAAGCACCATACATTATTTTAGATTCCCCAATAGTTATAGCTAAATTAGAAAAATTGCGGCCACCTAGAATAATACCTATTAAGGGAGTAAAAATATTATTAACAAGACTAGTAACAATATTACCAAAGGCAGCCCCAATGATAACACCAACCGCTAAATCAACAACATTCCCTCTCGAAATAAATTCTTTAAATTCTTTTAACATAAATCTTCACCTAAAATAATTTTATTATATAATGAGGCTTTTTTCAAGTTATTTTGTGCTTATTAGCAAAGATAAAAAATGAATGAATTGTTAATTAAATTCATTCAAGTTTATATCCTATCTATATTTTAGAAATTAAACAGGTAGAGCCACAAATGGGTCATCATAAGTTCCCTTTCCTTGGGATAACTTTGTTTCACTAGAATCGAGATAGAAGACCGGGCGCACGTAACTCTTTTCATTCGCATGATCTTCACCAGGGTTGCCCTGCCAATTCACCCGTCGCGCAAAGAGGAACCCGTTCATATGACGTGTCATAACCCACTCGTTCCGGGAACCATCGCCCGATTCTCCACTCCTATTTACATTTAGCCAACTAGGACGGCACGGACTATCACCACAATTGGCACAAACATAACAATTGGTGTTCGAAGAATCACTAGCATTAATTGCATATGAGAAGTAATAATCATGTAGATACATTAATCCTATCTTACTTGGGGTTGTCTTATCCGTCCACCCATTTTCTATCTCATATATCTCATCCGCTGATCTATCTGTTCCGTCATGAGAACCGTTTAACCCTATATCTCCATATAACCATTCTGTATCTTTTATCATCTTATACCATGTGTTATTTGTTTTTATGTATTGTACATTTGATGTTGTACTATCGATAAATAATTTTGAATAGTCTGATTCTAGACCATTTAATCTTTTATATAAATCTACATTTGGCCATTTTGTATTATCTATAATAGAAGAATGCCACGGAAAAACAATCGTACTTACTTCTGTAATCACTGTATTTTTGATTAATTTTAAATCTCCTGTTTCTGGTTCGATTCCGATTATTCTATACATATAATCACTTGTTACATCTCCAGCACAATTCGTTGATGGAGTTTCTGTGCCAAAACATATGAAGTTATCAACTATTCCTGCACATGCCTTATTACTGCTACTTAAAGTAACTGTACCACCATCTACTCCAGCATTACAAGCCCCAACAAACCGGTATAAGCCTCCTAGTTCTTTAGTAGTATTTAAACCAGCTGGATTCTTTGATTTAACATAATCTCCAAGTTTTACATATTTGGTCGAAATTGTTTTATTTGCTTCTTTATATCTTCCTGATAAATCTACTGCTTTTGCATATATTGTATAACTTGTATTTGCATTTAATCCTTTAATTGTACATGTTGTACCACTTATTGTTCCAGTTGTTGTTTCTCCACTTGCTACTGCTCTACAACTTGTTGTTACACTTCCATTTGGATAATTATCACTTGCTGTTATCGTATATGTTATTGTATCTGTTGTTGATGTCTCTCCACTTATACTTACATTCGGGACTTGTCAATAAGGAACAAGGAAAAAATCATCTTCTTTCATTCGGTTACATCGTCGGGTTCGTTG
>CANQRA010000082.1 GCA_947626125.1 uncultured Bacilli bacterium | reverse complement strand
CTGTTGTTGTTGTTAATCCTACTTCTGCACTATTATTTTCATTTGTTACACTAAAGTAGGCAAAGGTGGCTCCTACTCACAACACTGTTTCGATATTCTAATTATTAACTAAAACAGTATTATTTTCTAATTCTTTTATAAAATCATCAATTTTATCTTTTGGAATCCTCGTACTTGTGGACTTCTTTAATAACTGACATGCCTGAATAGCATTTTTATAAGAAATAAGATTTTTTTCCACCATTAATTCAATTATTTTTAAAGTTCTAATAACTTCTATTCCATTTTTTTCAGCGTATTTTTTTAATTCATTATCTCCAGTGGCAAGAATACAATTATTATCTCGTACAATTATATAATTAAGGGCATCATAACTAGATAATTTAGGCCTTTCTAATCTTATTAAGCTAATCTCAGCTAGTTCTTCAGCAGTTGCCTTTATAACTTTAATTTTATCAATAACATTTAAATCCCCTGTACTCGCATTAATTTCATCATATTTTATTAAATCACTTATGTATACATTATCAATCATTACAAATTGTTTTAAGAGCTTAGCGTTATTTAAATCCGTAATTATATTAGTATCCGTAATGATTATTCTCGTTGTTATATTCATTTATAGATACTCCTAAAAATTCGCAAGCTTTATTAATTGATATAATATTATCAGTTTCTAATTTATGAACAATTTTTTTAAATTGATAAGTTTCTTCATCTTTTATTTTAACAGGTTCATTTTTTCTACCAAATTTTTTATTTATATTAATACTTAAATTTTTATAAGTATATTCCGTTATGACATTTAAATCTTTTAGTCTATAAAGAGTCGCAGCAATACTAACTTTATATTCATTTTTAAAAGCAATTAATTCATATAAACTAATATTATTTCTATGTATACCAAATTCATTTATGATGGCATCTTTCGGCATTAATAGGCTACTTGCAAATCTATTGCACAATTTTTCTTCATCTAGGGAATCATTATTATTAAAACTTAATACTAAATGTCCAAGTTCGTGTGCAATAGTAAATCTTTGTCTTGCCCCATCATTAATGCCATCTAATAAAACAATAACAGGTACATTATTAACTATTTCACTTAAACCATCAAAGGCATCAAAGGCATTATTATAGTTTGGTATTTGAATGATAATAATACCTATATTTTCTAATGTATTCATTAAATCAGATATTGGCTGTAATAGTGAAATGTTAATATCATTTCGAAATTTAGTGGCAGCTTTTTCTGCATCTTCTAAACTATTACATATATATTTTTTTATTTTTATATTACTTTCTTTATAATTATTTATTTCTATTACTTCTAAGTATTTAGCTACTTCATTTTGAGTTATATCTTTTAATAATTCTAAATTTTGGCCTTTTAATTTTTTCCTTTTTCTAAATGAATTAAATTTCATGTTAGGGATATCATATGATTTTATTATTTCAATGGCATTAACACCATAAGCTTTAGCAAACTCTATTATTTTATCAGAATTAGGTTTTAGTTCACCTTTCTCATATTTAGCTATGGCTTGACCAGTCATATTTAATAATACTCCAGCATCATTTAATGATAAGTTTTTTAATAATCTAATTCTTCTTAAATTATTTCCTATTTCATTCATATTATTAGCCCTCTTTCTTGGTTTAAATTTTATCACGTAAAATCAGAAATGTAAACCAAAATTAAAAATAACTTGAACAAGCAATAAGAAATATTTCTTCTTCCTTTTTCTTTTTTATTCTTTGTTTATCTTTCTTCTTCTTTTTTTGTTTCGAGATTTTTTCTCTTCTTTTGGCTTTCTACTATTCACCAGCCATTTCTGAAGCATGACAATCTAAATCACTTACAGTTACTGAAAAATTTAAAGTTTGACCTGCCAAATCATCTTGTGGGTCATTTACTTTATTTACTAAATAAACTTCTCCTGTTAATTCTGCTGATTTTGTATTATCATCTAATTTAATATTTAAAGTTTCTTCAGGCATATCTATTAGTGAATGCACACTAATAGGTGTTCCACTAGTAAATTTAGAACCATCACCAAATGTTATACCATTTCCAGCGGTAAGTTTTACCATTACATCACCATTTTGTAATTTTTCTGCCATTCCTCCATCAACAGTTACCGTTAATTTAGCTGTACAACTATATTGCATTTTTTCTCCCTTATTAGTCGAGAAAGTGGCAAATGTAATATTTTCTTGTGAAGTTCCTACTTCTCCCTCAGCAGTTGCCCAATAGCTTGTATCAACACTTTTCTTTTCCATTTGAGCAGCAGTTGGGTTTAATTTTAAATTATTTGTTGCTTCTGTCAACGTAACTATTCCTACATTTGGAGTTGTTGATGTTACGGTTGTACTTGCAGTATTTGTATTTGATACACTAAAGTAGGCAAATGTGGCTCCCACTACGCCGTCGTCATCATATTACATAATTTTTTAATTAGAAAATTGCAAATCAAAAAGCGCCGAACAAGCAATAAGAAATATTTCTTCTTCCTTTTTCTTTTTTATTCTTTGTTTATCTTTCTTCTTCTTTTTTTGTTTCGAGATTTTTTCTCTTCTTTTGGCTTTCTACTATTCACCGGCATCTACTTCACAATTCAAATTATCAATTGTAATTTTAGCATTTAAAGTTTTACCTGCTAAACCTAGTGTTCTATCTTCAGATGAGGAATTTACAAAATATGATTGTGCTTTAATACTAACAGGTGTTGTACCAGTTAAGTCAAATTCTAAGTTAAAAGTTTTTTTGCCATCAGATGTAGTATCCTTATGTAAATCAACAGCTGTAGAAGGATATCCACTAGTTATAGCTTCATTTGCTTCAAATTTAACAAATACTTCACCATCTTTTAAAGCCGTAATCATACCTGTATCTTCTGATACATCTACAATTAAATCAGCAGTACAATTATATTTTGCAGTACCTGTTGTAGCTCCAATTGTTGCTATTTCAAAATATTTACTTTCTCCTGTAGTACTTTCTACAGCATCAGTATTACTATCTGTTGCATAATATGTTTTACCACTTTTATCTTCCAATTGTTCAATCGTAGGTTTTAAATATAGTCCAGAAGTCTTATTTGCTACTGCGACAACTCCTACATTTGGTATACTTCCTGTTACAGCTGTATTTGAGTTTTTGTCTCCTGTTACACTAAAGTAGGCAAATGTTGCTCCAACCTTGCCGCCTCCATCCTATTATATAATTTTTTAATTATGAAATTGTAAATCAAAAAACCGCTGAACAAGCAATAAGAAATATTTCTTCTTCCTTTTTCTTTTTTATTCTTTGTTTATCTTTCTTCTTCTTTTTTTGT
>CANQRA010000081.1 GCA_947626125.1 uncultured Bacilli bacterium | reverse complement strand
TAAAAAATAATATGAATTATGACAGAATTAGAAGACGAGGATTACAGAAAGTCTCTGCTGAAATAATGCTAATGTGTCTAGGAGTAAATATAAGAAGATATTTAGTATCTTTAATTGATAATAAGTTTAAAAGTAATTGTTGGAATACTCCGACCACTTTACATAAAGAAAAATTTCCAATTGTAAAGCCAAAAGAAAAGAAACTGTCAAGAAATTAATCACTTAATTTCGCGACAGCCCCTTAGTTTATTTATTTTTTGCTTCAACAATTAATTTAATCGCCGTTTTTTGTTCGCCATTGATGGTAATATCATTAAAAGCCGGAATGACTACTAAATTATCCCCTGTAGGAGCCACAAACCCACGACATATAGCAATGGCTTTAATGGCTTGATTTAAAGAACCAGCCCCAATTGTTTGAAGTTCAACACTACCTTTCTCTCTGTAAATATTCGCTATCGCACCAGCTACTTTACTTGGATTAGATTTACTAGATACTTTTAAAATTTCCATAATATATTCCTTTCTTCATAGTTAAATATATGATGGATAATTAAAAATATGCTCTTACTTTTTCTTTCTACTTGGCGTAGTCATTATATATGTTGCAAGAGGGTCCATTAAATCTAATATACCATTAATTAAAAAGAAGAAACCTAATATTAAAACTTGAATATCAGATGTATAATATAAATTCAAAGTCGTTAAAATTCCCGCGATAATAAAGATAATTAAGTTAACAATATTTAAAAGCCATATTCTATTTTTTCGGTCATGATAATAATCACTTTCTTTTAATTTAGTTAAACTCATTAAGATAACCCAAATAAATAAAATTAAAGCTAAATTCCATGGCTCATTAATATCCAAAAATAATAGTAAAATAAGAACCGCAATAGAAGCTAAAGATGTACTAAAACCAGAATATTCTTTGGAATTTAAAATCAAAAAGTTTTTAACTAAATGGATAATACCATATAAAGAGATAACTAAAGTAAAAACTACACGGATATTAACTATATTAAAGATAGGTAGGATAGTCATTATTCCCCCAATGAAAACTAATAACCAGCCCGTTATAAATTCCACTAAAGTTCTTCTATCCATATCATCACGTCTTTCTTAACTCAATTATAATTTATAATAATCTTTTTTTCAATGACTTAATTATTATTTTTGACATTACCAAAACGACGGTCCCGATTATAGAAAAAAGCAATGGCTTCATCGAAAGCCTTCTCATCGAAAGCAGGAAAATATATATCGGAAAAAAATATTTCCGCATAAGACATTTGATATAGCATAAAATTACTTAATCTTTTTTCTTTACCCGTTCTAATAAGTAAATCAATGGGTGGTAAATCTTGATATAAATACTTAGCAAAAGTTTCTCTATTTAATTCTTCTTTTTTTAATTTACCTTGCTTTAAATCTTCATAAATTTTTAAACTAGCATCGACAATTTCTTCTTGACCACCATAATTTAAGCAAATATTCAAAACACATTCATTATTATTTTTCGTGCTTTCTATAATACTTTGCATTGCCTCTAAAACATCTTTTCTTAAATTTTCTTTTCGCCCACTAAAAACTACTTTGATACCCTCTTCGCAAACTTTCTTTAATTTATGATTAAAATAATAAATCAGTAAATCCATTAAATAATTTACTTCTTCTTCACTTCTTTTAAAGTTATCCGTAGAAAAAGCATACACAGATAAATATTTAATACCTAATTTTTTCGCATGTAATGCTAGTTTTTCAAGAGTTTTTCCACCCTCTTTATGGCCATCAGTTCTTTTAAGTCCTTGGGAAGTAGCCCATCTACCATTCCCATCCATAATAATAGCCACATGTAATAAATCTTTTTTCATATACTTCCTATCTAAAAAAGTGGACTATCCACTTTTAATTATTTATAATAATTCATTAAATTAATAGCAAAAAATAGATATAAGCAAGCTTTATATCTTACTTTAAAGACACCTGTTTCATATATAGATACTAATAAATCACATAAGCAAACAATGTAACCTTCTTTACTTTTAGGTTTATATTCTTTAGCATTAACTTTTTCTCTTTTATTAATAAAAGGGAAAGTATCTTTTAATAAAGCATAATGATACATATGCGTTTCAATAATACTAGCTTCATCATCTGTAATTCCAAAGTATTTGCGTGCATTTTTAACACTTTCTCTTGGATGATTTAAATAAGATATTTCTTCTATATCATTAGTATTGCCATGAAAAAAATCATGTAAAAGACCGGAAATAGCCACATCATGAGCATTCTTTTTCAATAATTTCGCAACTAAATAACTCAAGTAAGATACTCTTTTGCAATGGTCATAACGATTAGAGCCATGGTGAATATCATTCTTAAGAGTCATAAAGTTTTCATTATTTAAAATATCTTTCGTAATTTCTTTATATTCTTTATTTAATTTCATTATTAATTCCTCTTTTTATTTCATATTAATAAATAATATTAAAGACTTAATAAGTATATCACAAAATATAGGTGTTTTGCAAATTTCACTCCTAAATTTTGTTAAATAATGTCTAAGTATCTTAAAACTTTTCTATAAAATACAAACTTTTTATTATTTTAGCATAGCCTATAAAATATTATATATATTAAAACTCAGCAGCCATTGCCATTACTTCATTTTCCTTACAAAATTCTGCTAACACATTAATATCATTTTTCAAATTCCTGTCATTTAAATTAACCTTAGTGGAAACTTGTCTCAAATATTTCTCATTATCTTTTATTGTTATTGCTTTTATTTCCATATTTAATTTCTCCCTTTAAAATTTAATTTGCTAATGTGTTTTCTGAATTGACAAATATATCAATTTCAATCTATAAATATTTTAGCACAAATTCAAATATTTTAAAATTCAAAATAAAAAGTTTAAGTAATATTCAAGCCAGTGTTCTAAAGAAAGAAATACAACAACTTTTAATTTTATCAAAAAACGATGGGTTACCCCGGGCGAGATGAATTCTCACATACTAAGTATGCTTCCTAGCTATGCCACCTTGATTACTTTTTTTTCTTTTACATACCCGAGTTTGACAGTTAAAGCATCGGAGGGACCCCATTTTGACCAGTATTTATAAGGCTTCTTGGCAATTTGCCCTTAATATTCTATTTAAGTCACATAAAAATGTCTTTATTTAATATATTTTGTTTTTGGCAAAATAATTAACCCCTTAGGTATTTTGACAAACATATCAAAATAATCTAAGGGGTTATCTTTTTATATAAATATTCGAAAAAATTCGAATAGAAATATCACTGGTGCCGATTGGCAGAATTGAACTGCCCTCTGATGCTTACCATGCATCTGTACTACCACTGTACTAAATCGGCATTAAGCTCCTGTAAATAATATTATCTTATTATTGAATATTTTTCAATATATTTTTAATTTAAGTTTCCGTATTTTTAAAATTTTAAGGGCAATTTTTGTAATTTATAGTTTACATGTCTAATAATATCACA
>CANQRA010000080.1 GCA_947626125.1 uncultured Bacilli bacterium | reverse complement strand
GCAACTTTAGGGTGAATATGATTTTTAATTGCGTATTGTTCTGCTGGTGCACCAAAAGCATCCCACCCCATTGGGAATAAAACATTATACCCTTTCATCCGCATACATCTAGCATAAGCATCTAGGGCCGTATAACTTCTAACATGCCCAACATGTAACCCTGAACCAGAAGGATAAGGAAATTCCACTAAAATATAGTATTTCTTTTTATCTTCCTTACCTGTTATAGCTTCAAAAACCCTCTCTTTATCCCAAATATCTTGCCATTTTTTTTCAACTGCTTTAATTTCCATTTTTATAATTCCTTTCTAAATATCTTCCATATAATTCATATATTGCATAAATAAGTGCCATTAAGAGGACAAATCCTAATAAAAGTTTTAATATAATATGAGCTTTTAAGACTAAGATAACCACCATCACTAAAGCCATAATAAAGGCATTAATTAACGCTATACACAATAAGATTTTCTTAATAGGTAATTTATCTTTCTTTAAATTAAACTTCTTGATTAAATAATCTAATTCCATTATTTCTTGTTTTTTCTTTTTCTTACTCTTACTCTTGCTTTGATAACTTCTTCTAATTATTATATAATCACAGATAAAAATCATTACAAATAATACGAGAAATAAAATCAAAGCTAGAGTTAATCTACTCATATTTTCCATTAACTTTTCCTCCAAAATAAAAAGGCTAATACCAAAGGGCGAATAATATCCGCGGTACCACCTTAATTTTTACTCATTTTGACTATAACGCATCACCTAAAACATCCAAAAGCAAGTTCATAATTATTTTAACTTTAACTTTCACCAACCGTTAATTCTCTAACTTAAAATTAATTATTACTACTCTTTTTTCCTTTGTTTCAATCCTTATTATATTAAATTTCTTCAATATATTCAAGAAGTTTAATAAACATTTTAATAAATAATGGGTCCAACCCTGTTGTTTTTAATTTTCTAATAGCAATTCTTTTTTTATTAATCGGCATTTCACTAAACATAATAGCCCCAATTTTTTCTTTTAATAATGTTTCAATTTTTAAATCACTAATAATTTCAAAAATTTCTTCATTAATAATCCGCATCGCTTCAATATCAATATTATATCCCACACAATTAATCAAAAGACTTCCGCTTGTTGGCACATCTTTAACCAAAATAATAAAGTCATTTTCATCTTGCAAAGCTTCATAATTTTTTATTCTTTCACCATTAATCTCAATAACCACTCTATCTGGAATACGGGTATTTTTAAAGCGAATATTATAATCTCTTTTCTCCGGAATTATTCCTGTTTTTCCTTCCACTGGTTTAATAGTTAAAGTATAATTATCTTTCGTATAATTAAAATCAATCGCAGTTATTATATAGTATCCTTCTTCATATAAACTAGATATTCCATCATCTTCATACATTTTATATAAGTTACTTTTACCAGGGAAGATATCTATTTCCATTTTCTTAGGACTATTAGTATTATTAATATTTTCATCTAATTTAAGTAAAGGAATAATTGAACCCTCTTTCACAAAGACAGGATAATCTTCATCTTTATAGAAAGTGACATATCTTTTACCCCCAATAAATTTTTTCCCGGTTTTAAAGTCATACCAAACACCCTTAGGTAAAAATAATTTTTCCACACTTCTATTCATTATTCTATCTTTAGGTTTAGTAATGGGTGCGACTAAAAATTCACTACCAAAATAATATTCATTCCGATAATCTGGTTCATCATATAACTCTGGGTCATAGTAATATAAAGGTTCCACTAAAGGAAGACAAGTTTTATGATAATTATAATTCTCCGTATAAATATACGGAATTAATTTATGCCTTAATTTACAGTAATCTTTAACTATCGTATAAGTTTTCATATCCCAACGCCAAGGTTCTCTTTTATAAAAATTACCTCTTTCACAGCTAAAACGAAATATCGGACTAAAGCAAGCAAATTCGGCATATCTTAAATATAATTCATTGTCCTCAATTCCCCCTTTAAAGCCCCCAATATCATGGCTCCACCAAGAAAGACCAATATTACTTGCCGTGGAATTAAAATTAGGCAAAAACTTTAAAGTATCCCAACCTACTTTTGTTGGTCCTGAGTAATGCACAGGATATTTATGCGAAGCTTTTCCCCCATTCCGAGAAAAAATCATCCCTCTTTTATCTGGAAATTGTTTATAATCATTAAAATGATAATAACTTAATACTCTAGTTGTTATTTCATCTTTATTATCTAGCCAAAAAAAATCAACACCTAAATTATATAAAGGATTTATTAAATTATGAAAATAACTATCTATAAAAGGTTTATCTAGAACCTTAAAAGGAATTACATTATTGGTTGGTAAATTTAAGTCACTACACATTTGCATATAAGCATTAACATTACTCGTTATTCCTTCCGCCCCATCTAAATTAACTCCTACTCTAATTCCTCTTTCATGCATATATTTTGTAAATTCTTGAGGACTGGGAAATAAATCTAAATTAAAATCATAACCAGTTTTAAATAAATTATAATTACTTTTATCTTTACGATGCCAAAATTCCCCTAATAAAAGGACAGAAATAGGAATTTCATGTTTATTAAATGCTTGTACTAATTTTTTTGTATCTTCAAAATTATATATTTGGTCTTTATACCACCAAATACCTAGGGCATATCTTGGTAATAAAGGAGGATAACCGGTCAAAGTAAAATAATCTCTTAAACACAAACCAAAATCTCTTCGATAAGCAAACAAATAAAAATCAGTTCTTTTCACATTATTTGGAACTATATAACCATCTAAGTCAATAAATAAAGAATTCGCATCATCTAGAGTAGCAAACCCATCTGTAGAATACAGACTCTTAGATAAAGGTGTTTCTCCCCCAAACTCTTCAATGGAAAAAGCACTACCTTTAAAATTTCTTGCTTCAGGATGGCCATAATACCATATTTTATCTGTATTAAGTAATTTTACTTTCAAATTAGCATCGGGAGCATAAGCGGGTCCTTTAAAAGGTTTCTCTTTAGCATATTTTAAACTAAAATATTTAGTATTGATTGTTAAATATTTTTCATCTTGCATAACTTCAACTTTTGGTTTAGGAAAATTACGATTATGCACTATTTCCGTTAAACCATTATAAAAAATTCCATTTAGAGAATATTCAAAACGGATTAAACGTTCACTCAAAACTGTTATACGATAATATTTCCCTTTAAATATCATACTAGCATCACTATTTAAACAATTTTTATCAATTTTAAAATGTTCTCCTAAACCAGTCATATGCTACCCTCTTATTATCTAATATATAGAATACCAAATTTACCATCTTTTTTCAATCAAATTTCTGTAATTTATGTGGAAAACATCATACTTTTCCACAAAGAAAAAGAAAAGTAATTTTTAACTTTCCTTTCTTTAATGAACGATGAATGGGTCAGTATACGTACCCGAGCCAGTTAATCTAATCTGTGACGCATCGAGATAAAAGACCGGACGCACAGCGCAGCCTGCGTCCTTGGTTTAGCCG
>CANQRA010000079.1 GCA_947626125.1 uncultured Bacilli bacterium | reverse complement strand
CATAATAAGTTTAGTACGATATTTTTTATTATCTATAGTTACATATGGACCAAATGATGTATCAGATTGCCAACAGTTATCCCAACGTTGGGATAACTGTTGTTATACAAACTTTTTTATAATCCCAACTTTTGAGATAAACTCCTTATTTTAAAAGAATTTATTATCAAATTAGTTGGGATTTTATTATATGATAAAATATTTAACTGTATCTGAAGGGAGGATTGATATTATGGACTTAACAAAGTTAAGAAATAATCAGATACAGTTAATTAAATTTATGGAGAAAGGAGGTTATTCTGAAAGATATATTTGTTACATTAAAAAAGAATTGAAAAGGCTATTACAATATAGTGATAGTTATGATAATTATTTTGATTACTATAATAATATTATTATGAAATCATCTAAAAACAAAAAAGAATTACAAAGGGAAAAGAGTTTATTGACATTAATTATGAATTATGATTTATATAATAAATTTCCAAATAGAAAAAATTTTAAATATAAATTGGAAGAAAAAAGTAATTATTCAAAATTAAAATATACCTTAAAAGAAATAATAGATAATTATAAAAAAGAAGCAATAAGCCGAGGAAAAAGTCAAAAAACTATTGATACAGATATTTCCTGTTGTGCTAATTTCTTTAAGTATTTACAAGATAAGGGTTTTCAAAATTTGAATAATATTGAAGAAATTAATATATTAAATTATTTTTTTGATAATAATGAAAATGTAATATATAGTTATTCATATATTAAAAGTATTAAATTAGTTTTAAAAGAATGTAATTATCAAATTAATTTATGTAATAAATTAATTGATTTATTGCCATGTCAAAAAACTAATAGAAAAAATATTGATTATCTTACAAAAGAAGAAATCGATAAAATTAAAAAAGTATTAAATGATAAAGATAATGGCATTTGCTTAAGAGATAAGGCCATTGTTTCATTGTTGCTTTATACAGGATTAAGAAGTTGTGATATTGTTAATTTGAAATTATCTGATATAGATTGGAATAATGAAATAATAAGTATAGTTCAATCGAAAACCAATGTGCCATTAGAATTGCCATTAACCATTTCTGTTGGTAATGCTTTATTTGAATATATTACCAAAGAAAGGCCTAAAGTTGATTTTAATAATGTTTTTGTAAGAATTGATGCTAATTATCCAATTACTAAAAGTACACCTGAATTTGCTGTCAAAAAAGTATTCAAAGAAGCTAACATTAGACAAAATGATAAAAAAAGAAAAGGTACTCATATTTTTAGATATAATCTTGCAACATCACTTCTAAAAAATGAAATACCTCAACCTATTATATCACAAGTTTTAGGGCATACTTCACCAACTTCATTGAATTTTTATTTAAGTGCAGACTTTTATCATTTAAAACAATGTGCATTAAGTATACAACAATTTGAAAATATAAAGGAGGTAATATAATATGACTAAATATACTTCTTTTATGAAAGAGACTATCTATGATTTCATTAAATATAGAAAGTCATCAAATTGTTGGAATGCATCTTATGAGTCATCTTTAAAAACATTCGAAAATTACTGCCAAAAAAATTTTCAATATTGTAATGAACTCACACAAGAAATGGTAGACACTTGGTGTATAAAAAGAAAAAATGAAATGAATAAATCATATAATTCAAGGATAGCTGTGATTATTGCATTTCTAAAATATACTAATTCTAGACGTATTACAAATTTAAATGTTCCATCTCATTTAAAATCAGAGAAAAAAACTTATATTCCTCATGCATTTACTGAAAAGGAATTAAATAATTTTTTCTATTCATGTGACCATATTGAAAGCAATAATTCAATATCGAGTTTAACTCTTAACCTAACAATTCCAATATTTTTTAGACTTTTATATAGTACGGGAATAAGAACAACTGAGGCAAGATTACTAAAACTAGAAGATATAGATTTAGAAAATGGGATAATTAGTGTAAAAAAATCAAAAGGTAATAATCAACATTATATTGTTTTAGATGATTCAATGAAAGAATGTTTAATTAAATATAATCAAGAAATTAATTTATTACTTCCTAATAGAATATATTTTTTTTCGACTAATAAAAATAGTTTTTATTCTAATCGTTGGGTTTCAGACACTTTTAAGAAATATTGGAGCAAATATAATGATAGTTATGCTATCCCATATGATTTAAGACATCATTATGCAATAACTAATATTAATTCTTGGATAAATAAAGGAATTGAAATTAATGATAAATTATATTATCTATCTAAAAGTATGGGTCATTCTAGTGTTGAATCTACTAAATATTATTATTCTTTAATTCCTAGAATGTCAGATATATTTGAAAATCAAATTAATGATTCTTTTGAATCTTTAGTTCCTGAGGTAAAAGATTATGAATAAAGTTAATAATGAATCAAATGCAATTACTAATTACATTAATAAATATTTAAATGGATATATTCAAAATGTAAAATCAACAAGTGAATACACATTAAAATCTTATAAAGAATCTTTAAGATTATATTTAGAATATTTAGAAATTATAGGAATTACATTAAACAATCTATCTTATAAATGTTTTAGTAATGAGAATATTGAAAACTGGTTAATTTATTTAAAAGATAAAAGAAATAATTCAAATCAAACTATTAACTTAAGATTAACATCACTAAAAGTATTTTTAGAATTTCTTGGAAAACAAGATATATCTTTATTGCATATTTACACAGAGGCTTCTACTATAATAAAAAGAAAAACCCAAAAAATAAAAGTTAAAGGAATAAGTAAGAATGCTATTCAAATATTATTTAATTCTATTAATCAAACTTCTAAAGACGGAAGAAAAGATTTAACAATGTTTATTTTAATGTACAATACAGGGGCTAGATTAAATGAAATATTATCATTAAAATTAAAAGATGTTGTATTAAATGTAAAAGAACCTTATATTTCTATAATTGGCAAAGGAAATAAATTAAGATGTTTATATTTACTTCCTAAAACTGTAGAACATTTACAAAGGTATATTCATGAAAATCACATTAATAGTAATCCTAAAGATTATTTATTTTATTCTAAAATAAAGGGTAAACAAAATAAATTATCAGAACAATCTGTTGAAAAACAATTAAGAAAATGGGCAAATATAGCAAATAAACAGTGTCATGAAATACCTTTAAATTTGCATCCTCATCAACTTCGTCATTCTGCAGCTACACATTGGTTAGATGATGGAATGAATATTGTACAAATATCATATTTACTAGGACATGAGCAATTACAAACAACAATGGTATATTTAGAAATAACTACTGCTCAAAAAGCAAAAGCTTTAGAAATAATCGATAATAGTAATGAAAGCAAAAAATGGACTAATGAAATTACTAAATTAACTGATTTATGTAAATAATAAAATCCCAACTAATTTGATAATAAATTCTTTTAAAATAAGGAGTTTATCTCAAAAGTTGGGATTATAAAAAAGTTTGTATAACAACAGTCATTTACATTTTCCATTTCAAACATACGCCTATCAATATTTGTTACTTGAGAAGCTTTTAAATTATTAAG
>CANQRA010000078.1 GCA_947626125.1 uncultured Bacilli bacterium | reverse complement strand
AAAAATCAACCCGAACGGATTGATTATATATGTTAAGTTCAAACTATAAAAGTTCGAACAGAAACGTCACTGGAGCAGGTGATGAGAATCGAACTCACGTTAATAGCTTGGAAGGCTATAGTTCTACCATTAAACTACACCTGCATTAATTTGGTACAAATCAATAATACCAAATATTATTCATCTTTGCAAGTATTTATGATAACTTATTATCGATTTATTAAAAAGTACAGCTTTATTTAAAAGTGCATAAAAAAATCTTATTATTCCAAAATATTAATGATGTTTATGAAAAAAGATTTAAAAAATATAACTATTACTAATCCTGATAAATTAATTTTTAAAAATCCTAATATTACAAAACTGGACATAGCGAATTATTATGCTAAAGTAGGTCCTTATATGTTACCTTATATCAAAAATAGAATTGTAAGTGTAATAAGATGTCCTGAAGGTGTTAATGGAGATAAATTTTTTAAAAAGCATTTAGAAACTAATAATAAAGGAATTGGTACTATTTATTTAGAAAATGACCACGGTAATAAAGAAGATTACTACTATATTAAAACCATTAATGGCCTTTTAAGTGAAGTTCAAATGAATAGTTATGAATTTCATATTTGGGGAAGTACCATTAAAAAATTAGAAAAACCCGACATTATGGTTTTTGATTTAGACCCTGATGAAAAATTAGCTCTTGCTTCAGTAAGGGAGGGAGTTAAAGATTTAAAAAAAATATTAGATATGTTGAATTTAAATTCTTATTTAAAAACTAGTGGTGGTAAAGGATACCATGTAGTTGTCCCCATTAAAAAGGAAATGAATTGGCAAGAATTTAGAAAAACCGCTAAAGATATTGCTATATTAATGGAAACTAAATGGCCCGATAAATATACAAGTAATATTAGATTAAAAAAGCGGAAAAAGAAAATCTTTATTGACTGGGTTCGCAATACTAGATCATCTACCAGTGTTGCTCCCTACTCTATTCGTTTAAGAAAAAAATGTAGTATTTCTATGCCTATTAAATGGAGTGAGCTTGATAAAGTAACTCCCGATGCCGTTACTATTGAAGTTGCTCTTAAAAGAATAAAAAGAAAAGACCCCTGGGAAGGATTCTTTAAATAAAATATATAACTTTATCTTCTTCGTTCTCTACTTCTTTGAGACTTACTAATTATATAATCATCATAGCTTATTGTCCTTTGATTCTCATAAGTTATTCTTTCATCATTATAGCGTTTTGGAATACCAGTTGTTACCATTGCTCTACCATAAATATCTTCATTATAACTACAAACAGCTCTTAATAATCTGGCTTTTCTCTTTAAGAATAAAACATAATCTTTTTCTGCCATATATTATTTTTCTCCTTTTTATGTGTTATGTATTATATTTCATCTTTTGTTAATTTGTCAATAAAAAATAAAGAACAGCAATTCAACTAAAATTTTAATATGCTCATTAAATTTTGACTAGTTTTTAGATAAATTTTCTAAAATTTCGACATTATTTAACTTTAATAAATATTTACTTGGTAATGCCAGTTTTGACTTTTGTAATCCACTTCCACATATAATCCATTCATTTTCTAGAACTTTAGGGTCTACAAAAATATTCCATTCACTAGGTAATCCTATTGGATTAATACTTCCATATTCCATCTTAGTTTTTTCTAAAACATAATCTAAGGGAGCAACAGATACTATCCTAGAATTCGTATGTTTTCTTACCGTTGTTGACATATTGTATTTATACCCTGTTAGAACTAATAATGCCGCATAGTTCTTATTTTGCCCTCGCCTACATTCACATATTAGACAATTAACGCCCATATTTATATCTAAATTGTAATGTTCACATAATTTAATCCCATCCATAAATTCCGGATTAATTTCTGCGACAAAAAATTGCTCTTTTTCATCTTCAGAAAATAAATTATCTATACAATTATATGTTGATTCTGCTACTAAATCTTTATTTTTTATAACTTTTTTAAATTCTAATTTATTATTCATAAATTTCTCCATTCATTTTATTATCATTTAATATTTTTACTTCAGATATTTTTTCAAAAATTGGGACATTATCTTTATAACCTTTTGGAGATATAGGACTAGGATGATAAATAGGCAATATACTATAACCATTAACTTCATATATATTGCCAACTACATCGGCAAACTTATTAAATTTAAAATTAAGCAAATTTCTGGTTGAAAATTCTCCCAAAGTTATAATTAACTTAGGATTTAATATTTTTAATTGCTCTAACATTATACTCTTACAATTATTAGAACAAGTTTTTAAATTCTTTCTTTCAAGGGGATAACATTTAACTGATTCTAAAAATGTCGTTTCAAAAATATTTCTGTCAATAATATGAAATAGCTTTTGTAATACAACTCCACTAGGTAAAACCTTGCCATTTATGTCACGCCATAATTTATGACTTTTTCTCCAGCCATTATTTGCAGGTGCTTCTCCAACTAAAACTATAGTCTGATCTTTTCCAAGAAATACTGTTGCATCATTAGGAAATTTATCAACTAGTTTATCACAAGATTTACAAGAATATACTTTTTCATCAATTTGTTTTAATAAAGCTTTAATTAATTTTGATTTTAGCATGTGATATCTAATCTTGGTATCATTAGTTAATATTTTTTGTCTATCTATAATTTGATAATCTTTATATTCTATTTCATGATTAAATTGACTTGAAGTTAAATCTACAATTCTCTTTTCTATCAAATTAAAATAATGACTAATTCCATCTACATGAATTTTACAAATATCTCCCCCAAAATAATCATTAATAATTAAAGATGTTATTGCACACATACCTAGGCATTTATTTTCATCATTCCATTTATCTTGAATTTTAGGATAACATAACTCTTTTTAGTAACAATTTAATAATTCTTTTTGTATATTTGCAATATCCACAATAACACCTCTTTTTGCTAAAAATAAGATTCTTAAATTAATTTTTTAGCGAATAATTTAGCGTTTAATTATTCCACCATGACATTTTAATATATAAACCCTTTTATTATTTTTATATATAGTTTCTGTACCTTCAAAATAATTTAGATCGCCTTCAACAACAAAAGTGTATTTATATTCTCCATTAATATATTCTTTGGGTCCTCTTACAGGAATAACATCTTTATCCATTCCTACTTGCATAAGCGCGGGTCTTAATGCTTTATCAACAGCTTCTTCACTTAAAGTTTCATCTAGGGTTACACCATAATAATTCATTCCCCAAATTGGTGTTATTTCTTCGGCATATACAACCTCTTCTCCCATAAATTTTGTTCCGCCAAAATAAGTATCATGGTAAATCATATTTCCATTAGAATACTCATAATCATAAGAACCATTCCTAGACGAATTGGCTTTCTCAACATTTTCATTGGCATAAGTTTGTTTTTTAGCTTCAATTAAAAATTCATATAAATCAGTATTCATAATTTATCCTTCTCTCTATTTATTATCATTTAAAACTTTTTCTACTTCACTAATTAACTCTTCCTTTTTAGGAATATAATAGGTATAAGTAGATGCAAAAACATTGTTTGAAAGTCCACCTAAAGCATAATCAATTGCAATATCCTTTTTACTTTTACA
>CANQRA010000077.1 GCA_947626125.1 uncultured Bacilli bacterium | reverse complement strand
TTTTGAGAAAATGCATAATTTTGTCGTAAAAATGAACAATTTTGCATTTTCTATTGACATTTTAGAAAAAATTGCTATTTTTAAAATAAAGTAATTATATTATTATATAAAGGATAATAGATTGTTATCTATTGGGTACATATATGGACTATTCAGAAAAGATAAAAAAAGCAGTTGTAAATAATCAAGTTGTTTTTCTATGGAATAGACAAAACATAGATATAAATAAATTATATTTATCCAAATATACAAATAGTAATGTAATAAACTATTCAAAAGACGATGTCTTACTTACAAATTATACCAAATTAATTACTTACTTTGGTGCTGGAAAAGAACTTAATAAATTTGATGAAAAATACAACTATAATAATTTAAATTTAAGGTATACTGGAATAATAAAAACTATAGTTTATATTATTAAAAAAATTTATTTTTTTATTACACAAAAAGATTATACTAAAATAAATAATAAATTTTCAAATTTTCAGTTTTCTAATCAAGAAATCAATTTAATAGCAAAAATAAAAAAATATTCAAAGTATAACACTAATAATTTAATTATTATTAATAATATTAATTTTGCTAATGAGGTAGATATAATATTTTTTAAAAAGCTTATTGAAACTGAATTTTTTTCCAAATATACTCCAAACTTGAAATTTATTTTTATTTCTTCTCAAGCGAATATTTTAAATATTAATTTAGATGAAATAAATAAAAGCAATTTTATAGAAATAAGCCTAAGCGATAAAGAACTGTGCAAATCTATTAAGAATTTATATAAAGATTTATCAATAAGTGATGAAAAATTAATGCAATATCTCAAGTTATGTAACAATGATTTTAATTTGATTATTGGTATAATTAAAAGCAATCAGGAACAATTTGTTGAAAATTTATTTAATAGTGTTTTTTTACAACTACAAAATATAGTATTTGAAATCTTGGACTCCAATCCAAAGTTAACTGTGTTAGAGATTGCAGCTGTAATTGGTCTTTCATTTGACATAACTATTTTAAACAATGTTTCAAGTATAGAAATAGATGATATTGTAAATAGATTAAATGAGGCATATACCAAAGGTCTATTAACTAAAGAAGATAGGCACTACAATTATGAATTTATAAATGAATTTATTAGAGATATAATATATAGACACGGAAATAGACAGTCCTTTTGGCATAAAAAATTTGCTGCAGAAATCAATTCGATATCCCCAAATGAACACGCTTTAATATCTTATCATTATCAATTAGGGAATGAATTAAAACAAGCAATATATCATTATTGGGCTTATTTTTTATCTTCTGTCATTGATAAGAATATTATTATATCAATTGATGAATTGCTTTTACCAATTCAAAATGCTATTGACAATAATATTATTTTAAAATCAAATTATAATTATATTAAAATCATACTAGAAAAGTATGTTCAAAAGAAACTAGAAAAAAAAGAATTAATTAATAATTTTGAAGTGAATACTTCTTGTGATAATAACATAAAACAAATTATAAAATTTACAAAATTATCAATTCTTTATGTTGGAAAATACACAAGTTGTGAAGAAGAATTTATTTTTTTAGGAGAAGAATTAGAAAAATCATATGAATTTTTAAAAGATAATAATATATTAGGTCTTCAGATAAAATGTGGACTTTATTTAATTGATATTTATTCATATAGATTAAATGAAACTAGCAAAGCAAAAAAAATTCAAAACGAACTTGAAAATATTACTTATGATTTATTATATAATCTAAATGCCAATTCAATTCTCTTTGATAATAAGTCCTTGGTAATAAAAATAATAAGGAAGACTTCTATGCTTGCAAATGCTGAAGTTGCTTATGAAAAAACAAAAAATTTATTAGAAGTTTGTGAAGAATATAGAGATTCTTTAGATGAAATTGAATTATATAAGTTTTTAAGCGATCATATAGGATATGCTCTTTATTCAGGTAATTATTATAATGTTAATGAAAATGCAATAATATGTTCTAAAGAATTGTTGAACTTAGGAAAAAACTTAAATTTTCCAAAACAATATAAATTAAGAATGAATTTGTTTTTACTTGATTTATTTAATAATAGACTATCTTTATCTGATGTAAATGCTTTTTTAAAAGAAGAAAATAAATATAAGAACATTACATCGTCTATGTACAACTATGATATGGCTGCTATTTTATTATACTGTGGCAAATATCATCATTCTGAAAAGATTCTATTGAATTTATATAAAGAATTAGAAAGAAATAACACTTGTTTTTATAATTATTGTTATAATTCAAATCTAGCCTCCCTTTACATTTTAAAGAAAGATTATGATAAGGCAAAATATTATAATGATAAAATTTTAAATACTGAATTTGATTGGTTTGAAGATTTTATCCAAATCATGAAATTTCGAGCAAAAAAGTTTGCCGAATATATAGAAATGAAAAAAGTATTTACGCCAAAACAACTTTATAATTGCTTTTTAAAAGATAAACTGGTTTCTTCTAGTGCGTGGAGATTCTTAGGTAAGGGTATAATATTCACAGAATTAATGTTTTATAGAGAATAATTGTATTTTGATATTAATGCAGAGTTAATTATTGTATTCAAGAGATTACATATTTCATATCCTTTATATTGAAAAGCATAAAGCATTTCACCCTCACTTACAAAATATGGCATAGTTGAAAAATCCATAAAATAAATTTTATTAGTTTTGTTATCAATTCTACAATCTATTCTTCCATAATTTTGCATTCCTATTGCATTATATATAATTAATGCTTGTTTTTTTATTTCAGACACTATATCTTCGCTTAATTCATTGTCTAAAATATAATTTTTATGTGCATAGTTGAAAGCAATATCCTCACTAATTATTGAGTCACCCAAATTATGTTTTCCGTTTATTTCGACTCCCACCGGATCAAGAGAATATGCTTCATCAAATTCAATAATTGTGGTTTTTGCTTCGTATCCTTCTATAAATTCTTGAATTATAAGAGGGACTTGGTTTAATTCATTATATTTTAGTTTAATGAAGGAATCAATATTATCAATCGTGCCATCATATATACAATCTGAAGTAATTCCTTGACTTGCTGATTCACTTAATGGTTTAATAATAAATTTTTTAGAAGGATCTGATGGCGTTTTGTTATTTAACCATTTAAAATTATCAAAAATATAACTATCAAGGCTATTTAAACCTAAGTATTTTAGTAATGAATTGATATGATATTTATGTCTTGCAAAGGAGCAAACATAACCATTAGATGAAGTGTATTTTATATTATTTAAATCACAAAATGTTGGAATTAGGCTTTTTTTACCAGTCCCATATCCATTTCTTGCTAAATTAAAAACTAAAAAATCTTTATCGATCTTATTAAATTCTCCATTTAAATAGTCTTTAATAAATTTATTTTCGTTGAAATAACATAATACATTATATCCACATTTTTTTAGTGCAGTTAGTATGTAATCTAATTCCGATTCTGAAAAGAATTCCGCTTGTAATCTTAATCTATTACTTGTAAGAATAGGTGTTTTATTATAAACATTGGCAAGCAAAATTATATTCCCATCGTACAATTTTTTTGTGTATTGTTTAAGAATCATATCTAACATTTTTGCTTCCTCCTATACTAAGATAACAATCTATTATCCTTTAT
>CANQRA010000076.1 GCA_947626125.1 uncultured Bacilli bacterium | reverse complement strand
AAAAAAAGAAGAAGAAAGATAAACAAAGAATAAAAAAGAAAAAGGAAGAAGAAATATTTCTTATTGCTTGTTCAAGTATAAAATAATTGTTTCGTGAATATTTTGCTTTCAAAGTATTGATTTTTGATGGTGTAATATAGTATATTAATAAAGTAAATGTTAATCGCTTCTAGGTGATGCGAGCAATAAATGAACTCGGTTGTAAATGTTAGAAAATTCTGTTAACTTAATTGAATTTTCTTTTTATATACGTTGGTATTAATTGAATTACAAACAAAAATTTGGCCTTGACAAATAATAGTAGTATTTAGTACAATAATATTGTCTAGAATATGATATATGCAAAGTATAGTCTAGAAGTTATTATTTATTAATAATGCTGATTATATTTTGGATATATTGAATAGTAAATAAATTATGAAAATAATCTTATCTGCGCTAGACAAAGACAATTGTTTTAGAGAAAGATAAACTCGAGAGATAAGTTAGTCACACTAGATACTGATAATATTTAGTTCAATATTTAAGATTATGGAGAGTAATTTTAAATGAATGTGACGAAATTATTTAAACTAGGAATGATCATTTTATCAGAATGATTATTTTTTTGCGTTTTAATATTGATTTTACCATAATTATATAGTATTATTTATTTAAAGTAGGATATGGAGTTAGATGATAATTATGGATAGTAATAAAGAAGTTTTAAAATATTGCCCTAATTATTACAATATTGTTAATTTTGACTTCGAAGATGGCGATATGATTAGTATTAAATTAGTTAATATATATAAAAGCTATATTTTTTCAATTAATATAAATAATAGTGAAGAAGTAGAAAGGGCAGAAGAAATAGATAGAGTTCTTGCTAACTATATTCATGATTATTTATTTAGAAGTACTTTGCAAAAAGAGATTGTTACAGTTAAAGTTAAAAGAGATAATAATATTATTAAAAGTATAGTCGATGTTATTATTAAAATATTTATGAGTTATGAAGAATATACAACGAGAAAAATTTATATTAGTAAATGGATTTAAGAAGTTTGAGACTTCTTTTTCTTTGTTTTTAAATAAATAAGTAATAAGACAAAGATAAAGAAGAAAATATATAATACTATGGCGTAAGCTTTAAACATGATGGAGATGATGCGATAATTTTCACCAACAATAAAGGTAGCTAAAATAAGAACAATTAAAATAGATAAGTAATAATACACTTTGTTATATTTTTTGGGTAATGTCTCTTTTAAATTGGTAGTAAGAGTTCCTAGCATAAAGAACATATCAAAGTACCAGACAAAAGTTGATAAGTTTTCAATGTTTTCAATAAAGTCTAAGATTTTAATTTGTTTTAAAACATCATATTCAGGAAAACTATATATTTTTATTAAAGGTTCGCCGAGAGCTAAGATTGTTACTAAAGTAATAGAAAAACTCGTAAGAGTACCACAGATATAATTTTTTAAATCATCTTTAAAAGTATTATCTTCATAGTTAATAGTGATAATATTAGGAATGGCAGAGATAGATGCATAAATTAAAGTTGCTTTTAAGATATTAATATTTTTATTCGTATAAATAGGAAGAAGATTATTAAAATCAATATACTTAATTAAAAGAAAAGCATAGAGGAAAATAATTACTAAACTACAGGCATATAATAAATTGCTTAATGATATTAAAGTACTTTTATCTTTATTAGCAATATAAATAGCAAGCAATAAAAAGGGAATTACCACTAGTATTTTAGGGGTATAAAGAAGATAGAATGAATTAACAAACATTGGTAGTAGAATTAAAACAATAGTCATTAAATAAAGATAAAAGATAATAAAGATAAAGAGAAATATTTTACCTAAAAAAGTTTGTTGTAATTTTTCTTTTAAAGTAGTATCTTTTATATAGTCTTTAATAAAATGATATACATAAATAATTCCAATGCCAATTAAACTACCTAAGATAACACTTATCCAAGCATCTTTGCCAGCATATTTAAATAGTAAGAAGAAACCTATACCAAACATTGAAGAACGCGTTATAAAATAAGCTAATTTATTTTTCATTGTTCCACCTCGAATATAAATCCTTTCGTATTAATTTTTAAATCAACATTAACATTAACTTTAGCATGAAACCATAAATTGTTATTTTCTTTTCTAGTTTTTCGAAAATAAATATCACTTAAAGATAAAACATCACTTTTCATATTTTGAATGGTATGAACAAAGCTTGTTACATCATCTTTAATTACTTCCCCAAAATCTTCATTTAAAATTTTATATGTTTTTTGTTCTTTTAAATCTAAATCAGCATTATTTTCGACGACTTTACCTTTTAATTTTAAATTAATATTAATTTCGTCTTTGGTAACATCAATATCACTACTAGAAGCGGTTAGAGAAATATTAACATTTTTATTATCGTAGTCTTTAGTGAAATTAAGAGAAAAAGTATTTTGGGTTAATAAATTATATAAAGAAGAATCTTTAATGGATAAAGTATCGGCATAATGAAAATCATCGAAGGCGTAAAAGTTACTTAAAGTTATTTCGTTCATTTCATTTATAGAAAGACTACTTAAAATGGCATCACTATTAGGACTAACTAATTTAGCTAAGAATTTTTGGAAGACATCAGTGACGGCTAAATTATTATTATATTTTTCATTGTTAACAAGATTCATGATGTAATCACTTACTACTGGATAGTTATCACTATTGTGTTTTAAGATTTCTTCGGGAGTTGTATCTTTAGCTACTAAAGGAATAAATTCATCACGGATATTAGTATCTCTAATTAAATAATCCGTTATATCTTCTAAATGGTCTTCGATGATAGATTCCGAATACAAGACAACTTTTAAATGGTCGAAGAAAGGCTTTTTACCTACTTTATAATTCGTGTTAATGAAAGCTTCACTTAGATTTTTACCGGAGCCGGTCATGGTATAACTTAGCATGGCTGTATTGTTTTCTGTTTTCGTATCATTTAATATTTCATAAGTTAAATAATAGTTATCATCTTTATAGTCAATACCAACTCCACTTATAATAGCTAAATTATTAAGTTCAATATTATCGTAACAACCTGAAAGTAGCAAAAGCGATATTAATAGAATAAACATTTTTTTCATAATAACTTTCCTCTCGTTAAATTATCATTAGTTAATAATTCACTTCGACGGGTATTTTTACTATCTTTTCTTTTTAAAATAGTTTTGAAGAAGTAAGCTTTATTAAAAGGCGCAATTGGGGCAAAGTAAGGAGCATTAAGACTTTTAATAGAGATGACATTTATTAAGAAAAAGATGGAGGCAATAAAAATACCATATAGACCAAAGAAAGAGGCAAATATTAAAAATAAATAACGATAGTATCTTAAGGCATTAGCTATTTCTAAATCAGAGAATATTAAACTAGTAATAAACGTAAATGAGGCAATAATGATAGCAATGGGTGAAACAAGTCCCGCATTGACGGCAGCTTCCCCAATGATTAAGGCTCCTAATATAGATATAGCTGAGCCAAAATTAGACGGGAAACGGAGGTCACTTTCTCTCAAAATATCACAAATAATTAGTAACATGATAACTTCAATGATGGATGGAAAGGGGACACCCGACCTCTGGGTACTAAAATTAATTAGTAAATTTGCCGGGATTGTTTCTTGGTTATAATTGATGATGGCTATAAAGACCCCGGGAGTTAACATGGATAACCCAAAGCAAATAG
>CANQRA010000075.1 GCA_947626125.1 uncultured Bacilli bacterium | reverse complement strand
CCATTGCCTTAGATTTAGCTTTAGGGGTGGGAGGATTTCCTAAGGGAAGAATTATCGAGATATATGGACCAGAGTCATCTGGTAAAACAACTATTGCTCTGCATGCGATAGCTGAGACCCAAAAGAATGGGGGAAGAGCGGCTTTTATTGATGCTGAACATGCCCTAGACCCTGTATATGCGAAAAAAGTTGGTGTAGATATTAATGAATTATTATTAAGTCAACCCGATACAGGTGAACAAGCTTTAGAAATATGTGATGCTTTAGTTAAAAGTGAAGCTATTGATTTAGTAGTAATCGATTCTGTCGCAGCTTTAGTACCTCAAGCCGAAATTGATGGGGAGATGGGTGATAGTCATGTGGGACTTCAAGCTCGTTTAATGAGTCAAGCTTTAAGAAAATTATCAGGGACTTTGAATAAAACGAATACTACCGCGATTTTTATTAATCAATTAAGAGAAAAAGTTGGGGTAATGTTTGGTAATCCAGAGACAACGCCAGGTGGAAGAGCATTAAAGTTTTATTCAACTATTAGATTAGATATTCGAAGAGGTGAACAAATAAAACAAGGGGAGCAAGTATTTGGTAATAAAACTAACATTAAAGTTGTTAAGAATAAAGTAGCCCCTCCATTTAAAACAGCTTGTGTTGATATTATGTATGGCGAAGGTATTTCTCATGAAGGAGAACTAGTTGATATCGCTAGTGAAATAGATATTATGGAAAAAAGTGGAGCATGGTATGCTTATAAGGGAGAAAAAATAGGGCAAGGAAGAGAAAATGCCAAATTATTCTTAAGAGAAAACCCTGATATGGCTACAGAAATTGAAGATAAGATTTATGAACATTATGGCTTAGAAAACCCAAAACATAAAATTGAAGAATAATATAAACCTCATGAATATGAGGTTTATTTAAAGGAGGAAGAAAAGCAATGAATAAAGAATTAAGTAGAGAAATTATTTTAGAAAATTTTCAAAACCCTATGAACAAAGAAAATGTAGATAATGATGACTATAAATTATATAATTCGAAAAATCCTAATTGTATAGATAATCTAGATATTTATGTTTTACTAGAGGATGATAAAATAAAAGATATTAAATTTAATGGTGAAGCTTGTGCCATATCGACCGCATCTACTTCTATAATGATAAAAAATTTAATTGGGAAAAGCATTAAGGAAGCTAAAGAATATATTAATAATTTTTATCATATGTGTAATGAAGAAGAATACAATCAAGATATATTAAATGAAGGTTTGGTATTTGCTGATATTTATAAACAAAGCAATCGTAAAAATTGTGCTCTTCTTCCTTATAAGGGAATATTAAAGGCTTTAGAAGAGTACGAAGAAAAGTAACCTTGTTTGACGGTTTGCCGTAAATATGATATACTTTATTTGTCAACAAAAAGCAAAAATGTTTACAAAAAAAGGCTTTGAGGGGGATTTTTAATGGAAGAAGAAACAAAAAAGAAAATTAATAAGAAAAATATTATTAAATATGCCGGTATAGGTTTAGTTGCCGCGGGAATGCTAACTTTAGGAACAATGAGTATTTACGACAATGGAGTTAATCATTTAGAAGAATATTGTCCACTTAATAGAATATTTGGTATAGAACATCAGGTCAGTGAAATTAATAATAATTATAGTGAAGAAGGTATTCAAGCTTACTGTGGAGAAGATGGTTGGGTACAAATTAAATCGGCTCCAGAAGAAGTGCAAGAAGATGGCGAAGTAATTTATATTGCTCTGGATGGTTATATGAAACTTAATGGTGAACTAGTAAAAAATGTTCGAGTTACTATGGGTGAAGATGCTGTTGTTATAACGAAAGGAACTACCAATAGTAATGGGGAAGTTTATGACCCTCAAATAATTAATGTGTTAACTGCGCCTAAAAAGATTAGAACGCAAAAAATATAATTTAAAGGGATGACTAATAATGGAAAGAATGCAATTTACAAAAACTAATTTAGATGGTAAAAAAGTAGTGTGTGAAGTAATCGCTACTTATCATCATGATGAAAATAATAAAGATTATATAGTATATACAGATAATACCTTTGATGAAAATAAAAAGTTAAAAATTTATTATTCTTTGTATGAACAAAAGGACGAGAGTATTAAATTAATTGAAACGGAAACACCAGAAGATAAAAAAATTGGGTTAGAACTTATTAAAACCTTAATTGAAGAAATCAAGAAATAAAGAGGAGAGTATAATAATGGATTATTCTAAATATATTGACGAATTATATAGTAGACAAAATTATAACGCTGATGTAACACAAAAAGATTTAACACCAAGAGCGTTTTATGAAAATTTAGTATTCTCTGTGGATAGAGTATTAAAAGAAAATCCTGATGCTTCCTTAGATGAGTTAAGAAATATTATAATAAAAGATTCAGGTATTGAAGAAAAGGTTAGAGATTTTTGTTTACTTAAGAAAAATACACCAGGAATGGTAGTTTCACTAAACACACAAAATTATCATCATGATTTTTATGCGGGAAATAAACAAGAAGTTTTAGCAACCGACCAAGGGCTAGTTAAAAATGTAGAACCTATGATGAAAGATACTATCTTTGATTTAGCTTCAACCACCAAATTGTTCACGGGAATTACTGTTTTAAAATTAGTTGAACTAGGGTTAATTAATTTATCTGATGAAGTTACGAAATATGTTCCACAATTTACTAATTTAAAAGGTGTTACCATTTTTGATTTACTTGCCTTTAAACCATTAGGAACAGAAAAAAGAGTTGATGCGGCAAATTCTAAGGAAGAAGCCGAAAGTATTTTATTTACGGCAGCTCCCGTAGAAAGAAAATTTGGAACAAGTGCCTACAATGATTTTTCGTCTATGGTTTTAAAATATGTGATTGAAAAAGTTAGTGGTATGGATTACTATTCTTTTCTAAAAACAAATATTTTAGACGGTTTAAAAATGAATGATACTTTAGTGAAAGTTGATAATGATAAAATAGCTCGTACAGCTTCTAGTAATGCCGATATTAGATATTATAAAGATGGTAATATAGTTGAAAGAAATTATATTCAAAAAGGTATTTCTTCTGATGATAAAGCCAGAGTATTAGGGCAACCGGAAGGTAATTTAAGTGGTCATGCTGGTTTATTTTCGACATCACAAGATATGGCAAAACTAGCTAATGCTTTAATTACTAATAGTATTATAAGTGCTCATTTAAGAGATGAAATGGCTAAGAATAGAAGTGGATATACATATAAAAAACCAGATGGTTCACAATATGCTACTCAATATTTAGGAATGATGTGTTATGCTAAGAATCCTTATTCTTCGATAACCGAAGTTCATCATCCATTGAGTGGTAATTCCTTTGCAGCCGCCGGATGGTCAGGTACGCAGTTTACAGTGGACCCTCTTAATGAAATAAGCATCTTTTTAGGTTCTAATAGAGCACATAATAGATTAACTATAAATGGGCATCCCGAAAAAACTTTTACAACCCCTACGGGAGAAAAAAGAATTATTCTTCCTGATGGTAGAGAAGTAATAGATTCTTCGCATTATGCCTATGACCGTGATGATACGATAATTCGTCCAGCCCTAGATTTAGCTTTTAAACTTAAAATTTTAGAAGATATTGTTGGAGTAAAAAATCTAGAAAAAGAAAATGGTGAAACCATTATTAGATAATAAAAAGGGGCTGTCGCGAAATTAAGTGAATAATTTCAAGCAGCTTCTTTTTTATGTAAAAAATTAAAAAGCCCTGAT
>CANQRA010000074.1 GCA_947626125.1 uncultured Bacilli bacterium | reverse complement strand
AAATCCCTTAACGCCAGCATTTTTATAAACCCAAACAACCCATGCTGAACAATCAGGACCATAATTATTACCCATCGCAAGAGGGGTTCCCCAATCAGGATTTATACCATAGTAAGTTCCACTTGTTTTTTGGACATCTTCTCCGGTGTCTTTACTTGGTAATTCTAGCCAATGACCACCACCATAAGTGTATGGATAAACAAATTGATAATGTTCCGCTAAATATTGAATTGGTAAAACTGCTGCATTAACAACTGCATCTCTTGTTCCAACGCCAACACTCACAACCGTATCTCTTAATAATTCATTAAGTTCATTGTACTCATTAGAACTCATTAAACTTCTAATTGAGGTATTTAACAAGCCATCAATTGGAAGTGATGAAGATGAACCACTGCTCGATATAACTTGGGTCCAATTAGAAGTTGCCGCAAATGATTGATAAATGGATTTAATCGTAGCTTGTCCATCATAATAATAATTAATTATATCTTCCCATGTATAATTTTCATTAACTTCTAAATATGCCGCCCCATTTTGACTAATTCCTCCACCATGATTATCATAACAAGGACCATTAATCTCACTCATCTCTATGTAATAATTAAGCGTAAATCCAGGAATATCAGTCGGTAATTTATCGGGTTCAATTTTTTGAAAGTGAACTCCACCTATGTCCCATTCACCATATTTTATATAATAATTATTACTAGAATAATTGCCTCCTGTATCTAAGGCTAAGGCATCAGAAGCTGAATATACACATGATGCATCATAATGGCTTTTAGGTTTATCATCAACAGTTATTATTAATCCTCTTGTTTCATTTGCCGCCAAAACATTATTATCAGATATACTTTTACTATATGCTTGTTTTACTCCATCAGCAACATAATAGCAAGATTCATCATCGCCCCTTTTTTCCCCATTGGCTATGACAAAAGTTCTTGCCGCAATTGCAATTGTTTTTTGCGTCTCAATAGGAAAACTACCTACTTCCGCGGCAACTACCCGAGCAACATATTCTTCCATTGACATTTTTTCGCCATCTTTTTGGACATCAGTACAAGCTTCATAATAATCATAGCCATATAAACCAACATGATTATCACTACTACTTTTACCCCCAAAAAACATAATCATTAATAAAATTAACACTAAAGCTACAGCAATCATACCTAAAACAATCATTCCATGAGGTGATGAAAAAAACTTTATTAAGGCTTTTTTCCCAGAAAGGGCTACTTTATTACTCACGGCATCTTTAATACCAGCAGCGCCTTTATTTAAAGAAGATTTAATCCCATTACTACCTATTTTAGGAAGATTTGAAGGCGTTAGAGATGGAGCTTTCGGTAATCCTCCTGAACCCTCCTTTGTTTGATTAGTTTGGGAAAATTTATTATTAAGATTTTTTAATTTATTACCAAAATTATTGTGAGGTTCTTGTGCTTGTTCTTTTGTATTATTCCGATTATTTGAACGTTTTAACGGCGATTTACTTTGACTATCTTCATTATTTTCTCTTCTTCTATTTTTTTGTGCATGATAATTTTGTTCATTTTCATCTTCCGTTAATTCTTCTTCACCGATATAATCAGGTTCTTCTTCATCAAGATATTCTTCATCATCATAAAGTGTCTCCTCTAATTCTTCATCGTTATTTAATTCATCTTCATCCATGAAAAGACACCACCTAACAAAATAATTCTATCATAAATTAACATTATTTACTAGACACAACCAATAATTTAGGGTATAATTAATAACAGTTAAAAAACTTTTTTATTTTAGGAAAGAAGGAAATTTATGAAAGATGTTGCAACAAGCATTGTCGCTTTAGGTGGTCTTGGCGAAGTTGGAAAAAATATGTATGTAATTACGCATGATGATGAAATAATCATTATTGATGCTGGTGTTATGTTTCCCGAGGTTGGTTTATTGGGGGTCGATTATGTTATTCAAGATATAACCTATTTAAAACAAAACGAAAAGAAAATCAAAGCTCTTTTTATAACCCACGGTCATGAAGATCATATTGGAGGTATTCCCTTTTTACTAAATCAAGTAAATATTCCCGTGATTTATGCGCCTAAGATTGCTAAAGATTTAATAGACAAAAAGTTAGAAGAAAGAGAAATTAATTATAAGAATATTTTAGTTATTGATAAAGATTTACAAGTTAATTTTAAACATTTTAAAGTCGAATTTGTGAATACGACTCACTCCATCCCTGATTCTTTTGCCATAGTTGTTCATACTCCAAATGGAGTTATATTTGAAACCGGCGATTTTAAATTTGACTTAACCCCCATTGGTCCGATGGCGGACATTCATAAAATGGCAGAATTAGGACAAAAAGGCGTTACTCTTTTATTAAGTGATTCAACTAATGCTTTATCAACCGGTTTTTCTAATAGTGAATCCGTGGTTGATGAAACTTTAAACGATATTATTGGTCGTCACATAGGAAGAGTTATTATTGCTACCTTTGCCTCTAATATTTTTAGAATTAAACATATTGTCGAAACTTGTAAAAAATATAACCGGAAAATTATTACTTTCGGAAGGAGTATGGAAACTTCCATTGAACTAGCTTTAAATAATGGTTTAATCCAAGACAAGTCAATCTTTATTGATAGCAATGCCGCTAAAAGTTTAAAAAGAAGTGAAATATGTATTTTATGTACCGGTAGTCAAGGCGAACCACTCGCAGCACTATCTCGTATTGCTAATGGAACGCATAAACAAATATCGCTTTTACCTGATGACTTAGTTATTTTTTCCTCAAGTCCTATTCCGGGTAATGCTGAAAGTATCAACCGCATTATTAATATGATCTATTTAAAAGGCGTAAAAGTTTATACTAATTCAGAATTTAGTGATATTCATACCTCTGGACATGCTAAACTAGAAGAATTAAAATGGATGTTAAGAATTATTAAACCTAAATACTTTATGCCAATGCATGGTGAATTTAGAATGTTAAAACAACATGCCAACATTGCTAAGTTATGTGATATTCCAGAAGAAAACACTTTTATTTGTAGTAATGGTGATGTTATTCTTTTAAAAGATGGCGTTGTTAAAAGAGGTGGCACAATTCAAGCTGGTGATGTTTACGTTGATGGTTCACGGATTGGTGACATTGGTAATCTAATTATTAAAGACCGAAAATTAATGAGTCAAGACGGAATATTAATTACCATCTTAAATATTAACACTTTAACCAGAAGATTATTAATTAAACCAAATGTTACGGCAAGGGGATTTGTCCTAGTTAATGAAAATCAAGAATTAATGAATAAAATCGAACATAAAATAGGTGAGATAGTCAATAATTTCTTAAAAACTTCCTTATATAATTATACTGACTTAAAGAATCAAATAATATTAGAATTGTTTCCTTTTATCAATGAACTTACCGGAAGAAAACCCATTATCTTACCTGTTATTATGGAAGTTAACAAAAAAGATGAATAATTAAGAAGCATATTTCCATGCTTCTTTTTTGATATAAAAAAAGAAGCCTTATTTAGCTTCTTCTTGGGCTCTTGTTTCCCTAATAACGGTAATTTTGATAGTTCCCGGATATTGCATTTCGGCTTCAATTTTTTCTTTGATTTCCCGAGCAATCTTATAACTATTTAAATCATCAACTTCATTAGGTTTAACCATAACTCTTATTTCTCTACCCGCTTGCATTGCGTAAGCTTTTTCAACACCCTCAAATGAATTACCAATTTCTTCCAATTGTTCTAAACGCTTAATATAATTCTCTAAGGAATCATTTCTCGCCCCAGGTCTAGCTGCGGATAAAGTATCGGCGATACTAACTAAAACGGCAATAACACTTTTAGGTTCTTTATCGCCAT
>CANQRA010000073.1 GCA_947626125.1 uncultured Bacilli bacterium | reverse complement strand
TAAGAAATATATAGAAAAAATATAGATAAATAAAGAAAAAACAGGTAGTTTGTGTATAAACTATTCACACTACCTTATATATTTTAGGAGGCTTTTATGAAAAAATTTATCTCAATAATACTTAGTATAATTTTAATTATTTTAATTGCTTTTCTAATCTGTTTAATACCGATTAAAAAGGTGTTACAAAAGGATAATGTCAAAGAAATAGTTAATAGTATTGAAATTGAAGAAATGATTAAAGAAGATGAAAATTTTAAAGAAGTCGTTGATGAATTATTTACGCCTATCTACATTGAAGCACGGAAATACAATATCAGTGATGAATATGTGGTAAAATTAATGAATTCTGATGAAGTAAAAAGTTTAATTGCCTCCATCACAGGGAATATTATTGATTCTGCTTTAACGGGAGAAAATCAAAAAATAATTCAAAATGATGATATTAGTAATTTGGTAACTAAGGCTATTGAAAAGATCAATAATAGTAATTTTATAACTATTAATGATGATGCAGAGGAAAAAATTCTACAAATAGTTAACGATAAAATTGAAGATTATCAAGAATATATCCCCGATACGCAAGAAGTAGAAAATGCCCTAGATGATAAAACAATGGGAACTTTAAAAATTGTGCGGTTCTTCTTTGACCATAATTTTGTTGTTTATTTAAGTGTAGCTATAATTGGAGTTTCTTTCATAATTATTCTATTAAATTTAACTAAATTTAAGTGGTTCCAATATTTAGGGGTTAATTTAATGATATCTTCCTTTTGCGTATTAATACTTAGCATAATAGTTAAAATCTTTTTAAGAAATAATTATGCTTATATTTTAGATATTTTAGGTAATAATTATAATACAATAATAACTTTAGGAACACTTGCTTTATTTATAAGTATTGTCTTCTTAATTATTTATTTGGTTATTTGTAAACTAACTTCTAAAAAGAAAATAAATGTAGAGTAAATAGAGTAAATATATTATAATAAATTTGGTGGTGTTATGATAAAACTAAAGAAAAGAGGTTTTCTTATTGTTATTTCTGCACCTTCTGGTGCTGGTAAGGGAACTATTGTAAATAAATTATTGCAAAATGAACATAAGCGTTATTTATCTGTCTCTACGACAACAAGAGAAATGCGCAGTAATGATATTCCTGGTGTAACTTATAATTTTGTTAAAGAAGAAGAATTTAAAAAGAAAATAGCAGAGGGGTATTTTTTAGAATATACTAATTATGCAGGGAATTACTATGGAACACCCAAAAAAGATATTGAAGAAAAACTAGCTGATGGTTATGATGTTATTTTAGAAATTGAAGTAGAGGGAGCATTAAACATTAAAAAAATGTTTGAAGATGCCATTTGTATTTTTATCTTACCTCCATCTTTTAAAGAACTAGTTATGCGTCTTAAGAAAAGAGGAACCGATACTCAAGAAAAAATTAAGAAAAGAGTAAATAAAGCTTATGAAGAAATAAAAGAGATAAATAATTATGACTATGTCGTTATTAATGATGAAGTATCTCAAGCGGTTTTATTAATCGAA
This sequence comes from uncultured Bacilli bacterium, assembly GCA_947626125.1. Taxonomy (GTDB): domain Bacteria; phylum Bacillota_I; class Bacilli_A; order RF39; family UBA660; genus SIG200. The sequence continues at coordinate 2,382 of CANQRA010000073.1, read as the reverse complement.
GATATTTTAAAAGCGGAAAAATGGCGCGTAAAAAGAATCGAAGATATAACTCTTGATAAAAAAGAAGATATTGAAATTTTAATAAATGAGGATAACTAATATGAAACTTTTTAATAAGTATTTAGTCTTTATCAAGTATCTTTTTGTCGCGGGTTTTAGTTTTTTATTAGATATTTCTTTATTTACTTTATTTAATCATGGGTTAAAAAATATTATTTTAAGTACGATTTTAGCTCGAATTATTTCATCATTCATTAATTATTTACTAAATAGAGATAAAGTATTTAAAAGTAGTGAAAAAAACGCTTTATTTAAGTATTATCTTTTAGTTATTGTCCAAATGTTAGTCTCAGCGACACTAGTAGATAAAGTATATAATATGGTTAGTATTAATCCGACAATAATTAAAGTACCTATTGAATTATTCTTATTTCTTTGTAATTATTTTATTCAAAAATATTATATTTTTAAAACTTCTTTAATACCTACCTTTATAGATAAGCATTTAAAATATTTCTTTTTAAGTTTTCTATCTACTTTTAGTATTTATCAATATATCCTTTTACATCTTAATAATAATTATTTAGCGTATTTATTAATAATCGTTATTTATCTTATTTTTTTAATATTTTATAAATTCTTATATCAAAATATTGAGTTAAGTAAATTATATAAAAGCTATGTTATTATTTTAAGCGTCATTTTAGTACTTGGTTATAGTTATGAAATTACGACCACAGGAGAATTATTTTGGGGTAGTTTAGCTAATTTTATGTTATCTTTAATTAAAGTTTTAGGATTCTATTTCTTTTTTAAAACTTTAGTTTACTATTTTATAAAATTTTTAAAACACCCATTTAGAGTACCTAATAATAAATTAATAAAAGCTTTTAGTAAACATCCTTTTCGTTATTCCTTTTTGTTCATGTTTATGGTCTATGGTATTTTCTTAATTATCTATTATCCAGGTATTTTGAATTTAGATAATGCGGAGCAAATAAAAGAAGTGTTAGGCATCCCTAGTAGATATTTAAAAGGCATTAATCCTCTTAGCAATAAAACTCTTACTAATTTTAACCCTATTGTTCATACGCTTTTGCTCGGTTTACCGGTTAAATTAGGAGTTTTCCTTGGTAATTTTAACTTTGGTTTATTCTTATATACTTTAATGCAATTAATAATTGTTATTAGTATTAATTCATATGCCATAAGTTATATGATAAAAGAGAAAATAAATCCTTTATATGTCTTCATTACTTTTCTTATTTTAGCATTATTTCCCACCACCGCATTTTATAGTATAACCGCGGTTAAAGATGTTTTATATACCGAATTTTTATTCTTGTTTTGTTTAAAAATATATGATTATTTAAAATATAAAGATAAATATCAATTTAAAGATTATTTCATATTTTTTATTATTAGTTTATTAGTTATTTTATTTAGAAATAATGGTATTTATTTAGTAATTATTACTTTATTATTTTTATTAATTTATAATAAAAAGTTACCAGTCTTTACTTTAATCATATCTCTAATTACTTTTAATCTTTGTTTTGAACATCTTTTACTACCTTTATGGGGTATTTCGGGTACGAGTATAAGAGAAGCTTTAGCGGTTCCTTTCCAACAAACAGCTAGATTAATTACTTATAAAAAAGAAGTAGTTAATGATGAAGACCTTAAAATAATAGGAAGAATATTGGATGTCGATAATATGGCCAAAGATTACGATAAAGATTTAGCAGACCCCGTTAAAGATAAATTTAACAAAGATTATACTAAAGAAGATTTAATTAATTATTTTAAAGTATGGGGGAAGTATTTAATGAAAGAGCCTTTAATATATGTAGATGCAACCATTAATAATGTTTCGGGCTTTTTTGACCCATTTGAATATGATTGGAAAGTCTATCATAAATTATATCAAACATTACCTAAGGTCGGGGTTGATTATCACTATATAAGTGCCTTTAAAGGAGCAAGAAATTTCTTGTTTAATTATGAAACAGTATTTGAATTTACCCCACTTGGATTACTTGTAAATATTGCCATCATTACCTGGCTTAGCATTTTATGTTTTCTTCTTTTACTGAAAGAAAAGCCTTATTACATCTTATTAATTCCAAGCATGATATCCATCCTATTTTGTATCGTGGGACCAAGAGATTTATACTTCCGGTATATTTATCCGGTCTTTATGTTATTAATAGTTTTATTTCCTATAATTAAAAATATTAAAGAAGAATGAGTTATGTATTCATTTTTCTTTTTATATTATTAAATTGATGGTATAATAAGGACAATTTATGGGAGTGCTTATGAAGGTAATCGAAAAACTTAAAAATTTATTCAAAAAGAAAATAACAGATACTAATGAAT
>CANQRA010000072.1 GCA_947626125.1 uncultured Bacilli bacterium | reverse complement strand
CCCATAGTTAAATGTTTAATACCTGTATTCTTTTCACCTCTTTGTAGTTCAAAACCACATTTTGTTAATCTTTCATAATATTTATCTTGTAATTGGCATAAATGTAAATTACTATTTATATAATGCTTTTTTGAAATAGAGTAAACTTCTTTTTTAGCTCGTTTATCAAACTTTTTAATTAAGGGTACAGCCACTAAATGAATATGAGGTGCTCTTTCATCTAAATGAAGAGTAGCATGGACAATTTGTTCTTTAGTATAACCTAAATCTTCATAAACAAATTTTAAACTTTCATTTGCCCAAGTCATTATTTCATCTTTAGTTAATCCATCAAAAAATTTTTTATCACTTGTAAAAATCATTTCATCAGCCACAACACTTTTAGAATCATTAACTTTTTCATAAAAACTTTTATAACGATCAGGTCTTATTGTTTTCATTTTTTCTTCATATTCTTTTTGATAATCTTTTACTATTTCATAAAATTTTTTAATATAACTTTTATCACATTTAATAAGTTCAATATTGTTAATAGAATCGGCTATTCTAATATCAGGATTAGATTTATACTGTCTTTTTTCTCGTTTATTATGCTTACCAATTTTAGCTAAATCACTTAATGTTTTAATACCTTGACATCTAAATATAGCATAGCTCATTTTTAGTCTCCTTAATTTTATTTAAACGACTATAAACGGCACTTTCCATATCTAAAGTAATAACTCCTAATCTTAAGGTTTTATCGTTGTACTTTTTGCTATCTGATAAAACAATTAGTCTTAGTATTTTTTCATTATTTCCATTAGGAATAAAACTTATATCTTTAAGTTCTTTATCGGCTTCGGTTTCATAATAATTGAGTTTTAATTTATCTTGTGAAATAGTTTCTTGTAATTTATTAAAATATGCTTTTGCTTCAGCACTTGTTTTACCTTCATGATTCATTGGTATTTTTATACCACTTTCATCTTCAAAAATTTCCCAATTATAAGGAACATTATAGTTATTATGATAATTAACTAAATCAGCAAGAAAACTTTTTCTATATTCAATAAATAGTAGTTTAGTCTTGCCTTGTTCTTTTGTTACTTCAATGGTATCAATATAAGTTGCAATAATCTTTTGCATTTGTTCACGAGGAGAATTAACTAGATTTAAAATATTTTCTAGCATTATTTCTGGATTAACAATATTATCAATTCTTTCTTTATCTTCTAAAACAAGTAAATCATTAGTAGTAAAACTAAAATTCTCATATTGCTTTTGTTCTTTTAGTTTTTTATTAAGTTCTTTAATGTTATATTCAATAGATTTAAGTTCATTTCCAAACTCATTCATTTTAACAATACCTTGCATATAAGCACTTTTAATTCTATCTTTTTGTTTTTCTAAATCTTTAATCTTCTTAGTTATTTCATCAGTATTGTTATCTATTTTAGATTTTATAAAAGGAGTGTAGTATTTATTAATCATATTATCTTTCTTTATTAAATCGTATAATTGAAGAAGTAAACCATTTCTAATATCATCTTCTTTGTAGTTTGTTCTACATTTTTTGCACTTATAGTAATAATATTTTTTGCCTGTTTTCTTTTTAGTAGAAGCTTTACCACCTAGAAATGAGCCACATACTGAACACTTTAATTTGTTAGTAAATAAATAGGTTGCTGTTCTTTCATAATGTCTAGCATTTCTTTTTGTTTGATACTGACAATTATCCCATTTTTCTTTTGAAACAATACCTTCAACAACATTTTCATAATAGGTAGGGTGTTTTGTCCTTTTACCATTAACAAAATCTCCTTTATAAAGTTCATTAGTCATTATCTTTTGGATAGTAGAATCTTTCCAATTAGTTCTTCCTAATATTTGTTCTTTGTTATAGATATTAGCAATAGCTTGATAACTTTTACCTTCTAAATATAAATCATACATTCTAATTACAATATCTTTGGTAAGTGGATCAGGTACTAATTTTTTATTATCTCTTTTAAAACCAATAGGGGTTTTATTAGGAATATGACCTGCTTTAATAGCACCAACCATACCAAATTTTGTTCTTTCAGAACATCTTTCAATTTCATTTTGACTAAATGCAGTAGTAAGTCTTATATACATTTTACCATTTGAAGTAATAGTATTAGAATCATCATCTTTACAATCTAAATCACAATCATATTCATTTAAAATCTTCATTAATTTTTCAACATCATAAACACTTCTTGTGATTCTATCAAGTTTTAAGGCTACAACTACATTAATTTTTTTACTTTTAACATCTTCAATCATTTGTTGATATGCTGGTCTTTTATCATCTTTAGCACTAATTCCAGCATCTTTGTAAATCTTATAAATCTCATAACCTTTGTAATTACAAAATTCTTTTAGTTTTTCTTCTTGTTCAGGTAAACTAAAACCTTCTCGTGCTTGATCAAAAGTTGATACACGAATGTAAATTCCTGCAATCTTTGCATCAATGTTCATTTCTTTCATCTCTCCTTTTCTTTAATTTTTTTAGAGAGATTAAAAGTACAAAAAGACCATATACTTTTAACCTCAAGTATTGTACTTCCTTTTTGTACGCCTAGTTTTAAAACAATTAATTTGTTTTAATATGAACTTCTAAATCCTTTAATTTAATACTTCTTGAATAATCATTCACAAATAGAGTATCACTTCCATTAAATAGTAAATAATTATTCTTTTTGATTGTTATGATATGGGGACTTACATAAGCAATATTACTTCCTTTAATATTAATGATACTTCCGTTTTTAATAATTGGCTTAACACAAGCAAACCTACATATCATTTCAATCCTTTTTAAAACTTCCTTATCAACTTCTAATTCTTTTACAACATCCATAAGAACTCCTCACTTTCTTCCAATAATAACAAAAAAACTAGAACGTACTTCTAGTTAATGTATATTACTACTCGAAGAATTTTCCGAGTTTCCTATCAATCTGGAGCAAGTGAGCAGAATCGAACTGCCGTCTCAACCTTGGCAAGGTCGCATACTAACCGCTGTACTACACCTGCATGTAGATAAATAATATCAAATTTTTTTAATTTTTGCAACAATAATTGCTAATATTAATGAAAATTGTTATAATATCTTTAAAGAGAAGGTAAATAATGAGTAGGATATATAAATTTATAGATAAACTGCGCAAAAATGTTATAAAGTATATTTATGCCAATAGACTATTTTTATGTTTTTTCTTTTTAGCTTTATGTGGCACAATTATTTTAAGGGGAGCAACTCTAGGTAATACTTTTGCCATTAAACCACTTTTATGTGATATTGGTATGATTTTATTAATTGGTTCCATTAGTTATTTAATTAAACCGAAACATAGATATATATATTTTATGATTTGGTTAATCTTTTTTACTATTATTGAAACCGTTAATTCTATCTTTTATATCTTTTATGAAGATTTTGCTTCTCTAGTTCAATTATCTACACTTTCCCAAGTTAAGACTGTCTCGGATTCTATCTTTGCTAAAATAAGACTAATAGATTTTGTCTACTTATTACAACCCTTCCTATTTTATTATATTCATAAATCTTTAAGATTTTCTAATCATTATAATATATTGGAAAAAATTGAAAAGAAAAAAAGAATGGTTTGGAGTACTCTTGGCGTAAGTCTCTTTTTTCTCATCATTACTTTTGCTACTGCTACGGGAACTGATTACAGTAGATTAGTTAAACAATGGAATAGAAAACTTAATGTGGAAAGGTTTGGTATTATCCTTTACCAATTTAATGATGGAGTGCAATTCATCTTACCCAAAATTAATACCCTTTTTGGTAGGGAAGATGCTCTAGAGTTATTTAATGATTTCTTTAATGATGAAGCAAGAGGTGAATATACAGGTAAAAATAAATATACTGGTATTTTAGAGGGTTATAATATTATCTATGTTCACATGGAAAGTATGCAAGATTTTTTAATGGATTTAAATTTTAATGGCGAAGAAGTAGTTCCTAATTTAAAAAAGCTAGCTAGCGAGGGAATGTTCTTTAGTAATTTCTATCCCCAAGTTGCCTTAGGAACATCCTCTAATG
>CANQRA010000071.1 GCA_947626125.1 uncultured Bacilli bacterium | reverse complement strand
CTATATAAGGCCTTATAATAAACCATATGAAATAATTATTGACCGAGAAGAAGCTATTAAAAAAGCTATTAAAGATGCGCATAAAAATGATGTTATCGCCGTTATTGGCAAGGGTGATGAAACTTATCAAATTATTAATCGTCAATATGTTCCTTATAAATCCGATATTAAAGTTGTCGAAGAATCTTTAAACATTGTTTTAGAAAAGTAAGAGGAAACTCTTATTTTTTTTGTAATGCTCTTGCTAAAAGCTCTCATTTTGAGTATAATTAAAGTTAAGAAAATAGGAGGGACAATTATGCGCAATATTATGGCTGCCTTAGATGTTGGTTCTGCTCAAATTAAACTAATCATTGGCGAAATAATAAAAAATAAAGTAAATATTTTAGCCTGTGTTGAAACTCCTGCTCGAGGTATTAAAAAAGGTTTTGTTATCAATATGGAAAGTGCAACAGAAGCTTTAAGTGAAGTATTTAAAAATGCGGAAGATTTAATTGGGTTGCCGATTAAAAAAGTTATTACCAGTGTTCCTAGTACATATGCTGAATGTTTCCTTGCTAGTGGAACGGTAGCGACAACTTCTCCCGATAAAGTAATTAATAATAATGATATTATTAAAGTAATGCAAAAATGTGTTTATAATAAAATTCCTGAACATAAAGAATTAGTTAGTATTATCCCCGCTAGTTTTATGATTAATGATGAAGTCGTGAGTAATCCATTAAATATGATTTCCGAAAAAATATCGATGAAAGGCATCGTTGTAACTGTACCTAAAAAGAATGTAGAAGGTATTAGCACTTGTCTTAAAAATATAGGTGTGGATTTAGTAGATGTGGTTATTTCCCCTTTAGGCGATTTTTATGAACATAAACAAAAAAGCATGAACAAAGAAATTGGAGCTTTAATTAATATTGGGGAAGAAACTACTACTGTATCCATCTTTAATCGAGGCATTCTTACTAATTTAGAAACCATTGATATTGGGGGAGGAACTATTACTAATGATTTAGCTTATGTTTATAAAATAAGTTTAGAAGATGCCAAATATGTTAAAGAACATTTAGCTCTTGCTCATACGAGACTAGCTCAACCTAATGAGTCTTTGACTTTTAAAGATAAATACGATGAAAGTGTGAAAATAAATGCTTATGATGCCTCCGAAATAGTGATGGGTCGTTTAACGGAAATTATTAATTTAGCAAAAAAACAAATTAATCTCTTAACAAAGAAAGAAATAAGTTATATAATATTTACAGGAGGAGTAACCGAGAGTGGCGATTTTGATATTTTAATTGAGGATATCCTAGGTAATTTAGGTATCATTGGTAAAGTAGAAGAAATTGGGGCTCGGAACAATAAATACGCTACAGCAGTGGGAATGATTAAATATTATAATAGTAGGTTAAAATTAAGAAATACAGAATTTTCCATATTTAATTTAGAAGAACAAGAAGAATTAGGAGGCTTAGCTAAAAGAGCTAATGTTGCTGATAATTCCCTTCTTGGTAAAATATTTGGATATTTTTTTGATAATTAAGGAGATGAAATAATGAACGAATTACAAATGGATCAAATAGCAAAAATAAAAGTTATAGGTGTTGGCGGTGGCGGTTGTAATGCCGTAAATCGAATGATTGAAGAAGGCGTTAAAAGCGTTGAATTTTATGTTGTCAATACTGACTTACAAGTTTTAAATATTTCGAAAGCAACGAATAAGATTCAAATTGGTAAATCCATTACAGGTGGAAGAGGAGCAGGAGCTAATCCCGAGATAGGAAGAGCGGCAGCCCTAGAGAGTAAAGGCGAAATTGAAGATGCCTTAAAGGGTGCTGATATGGTCTTTATAGCCTGTGGTATGGGTGGTGGAACTGGAACTGGTGCTGCCCCAATTATTGCCGAAATTGCCCAAGAACTTGGTGCCTTAACTGTTGGTATTGTAACTAAACCATTTAGATTTGAAGGTAAAAGAAGAAGTGAAAATGCTTTAGTAGGTATTGAAGAATTAAAGAAACATGTTGATACCTTGATTGTTATTCCTAATGATAAATTAAGAGATATTATTGATAAAACAACATCTTTTGATGATGCCTTTAAAGAAGTTGATAATGTTTTACATAGAGGCGTTCAATCCATCTCCGATTTAATTGCCGTGACGGGAGTTATCAATCTAGACTTTGCTGATGTTAAAGCTGTTATGGAAAAATCTGGTACAGCTATTATTGGTATTGGCTGCAATGCAGGTGAAAATAGAGCGGTTGAAGCAGCTAGACAAGCTGTTGCTAATAGCTTACTTGAAGCCACCATCGATGGTGCTACCAATGCAATTGTTAATGTAACCGGTGGTAAAAATCTTACCTTATTTGAAATTGAAGATGCTGTGGAAACGGTTAGAGAAGCTGCTAAAAGCGATATTAATATTATTTTCGGGGCAATTAAAAATGATAACTTAACGGATGAAGTGATTGTTACCGTTATAGCTACAGGTTTTGATGAAAGTAGTGAAAGTGAAATATATAACGATGAACAAGTCCCAAAGAGAAGAACTGTTCCCACTGATGATGATTTAGAAATTCCACCATTTTTAAGAAATAATGATTTATTTTAATAAATTCAATTAATACGACAAATTTTGCCGTATTTTTTTTATATAATAATTTTGGTGATAAAATGAAAGTCTATATTGATTTGCTTTTTTTCCTAAATTATATATATGATTTTTTGCTGCTTATGACCGTCAGTGTTACTTTAAAAAGAAATACAAAAATAACAAGATTATTCTTAGGCTCATTTGTAGGTTCAATTTCTACATTTATCATCTTTATCCCTTTAAATAAATATTTATTATTTTTCTTAAAAATAGCGATGGGAATAATTATGTTAATAGTTACTTATTCTTTTAAAAATATTAAATACTTCTTTCAAAACTTATTATATTTATATATGACTAGTGTTATCTTAGCGGGTTTCTTATATTATTTAAAATTAGAATTTGCTAATTTAAGTTATCTTTTAATCTTAACAATTGCTCCTTTAATTTTATATTTATATATTAAAGAACAAAAACATTTAAAAGTAATTGTTAATTATTATAAAAAAGTTTTAATTACTTTTAAGAATAACCAAAATCTTACTTTAAATGCTTTTCTAGACAGTGGTAATAAATTAAAAGACCCTATTACAGGAAAATATATTATTTTAATTAATAAATCTTTAATCGAGGGCATATATAATATAAGAAGTCCAATTTATGTTCCGATTAAAACTGTTAATAAAAATAGTTTATTAGAATGTATTAGCATTAAAAACATTCAAATTGATAATAAGACATATAATAATTATCTTTTAGGGTTGTCAGATACTTTTAAAAGTAATGATTATGACTGTTTGTTAAATTATCACTTATTGGAGGATGAAAATGTTTAAAAAATTAATATTGTTTTTAAAAAGAAAATACAGTGAATGTTTTTTTGTGGGTGCCACAGATAAATTACCACCACCTCTTCCTAAAGATAAAGAATTAGAATATTTAATTAAAGCAAGACAAGGAGATATTGAAGCTCGTAATATCTTAATTGAACATAACTTAAGATTAGTAGTTTTTCTTGCTAAAAAATATGAAAACACTGGCTTTGATATTGAAGATTTAGTATCTATTGGTTCTATTGGTTTAATCAAAGGTATTAATACTTATAAAATAGATAAAAATATCAAACTTGCTACATATGCATCAAGATGTATTGCTAATGAAATATTAATGTTTTTAAGAAAAAATAAAAGAAAAAAAATCGAAATTAGTTTAGAAGATACCTTAAATTATGATGCTGAAGGAAATGAATTACATTTAGAAGATATTTTAGGAACGGCGATTGATGAAGTTCCTAAAAACTTTGAAGATACCCTCGATAAAGAATTATTACAAAAGGAAATAGATACTTTAGAAAGCCGGGAAAAAGAAATAATGACTCTAAGATATGGTCTTAATAATAGTAAAGAATATACCCAAAAAGAAGTAGCCGAAATGCTTGGCATAAGCCAATCTTATATTTCAAGAATTGAGAAAAAGATAGTAAAGAAACTGCAAAATATAATGAAGATTTAAAAATTATAAACTTGTAAATTAAATTAAATCAAAAATAAGGAAAAATTGAAAAATAATTTGACTTAAAAAAACAAAAAGTA
>CANQRA010000070.1 GCA_947626125.1 uncultured Bacilli bacterium | reverse complement strand
AATAGAATAAAAAATAAAATAGTTGATGTAAGAAAAAATATATAATTTTTCTCTTACAAAAACTATTATACGAGGAGTAGTATATAATGGAAGAACAAGAAATAATCAACTTTATCTATAATGTTTTAGAAGCTAAATTCGCTGGTTTAAATGAAAGGGAAATTGAAGAATTAGTAAAGACCGCCCAAGAATATATTACTGAATATCCACATCTAGCCCAAATAGCCAAAGATAAAACCATCAGCGAAAGAAAAACGATGGAAATGCAAAGAAAATATGAAAATAGTAGCTTATGTGCAACCTGTGGAGGCAGGTGTTGTAAAAATATTGGTTGTAATTATCTTACCACCGACATTCCTTCCCTAAAAGAAGAAGATATTCTAAAACTTCTTAAAACCAATCGGACATCCATCATCTCCGATATTGCCATAATTCCCCAAGAAAAAAATTATAAAGTTACTCTTTTATTATCCGCAAGAAATAGTCATCGGCAAATAATTGATTTAGTTTCGGTTGGTACTCCTTGTGCTTCCTTAGGACCTAATGGATGTAAATTGAATTTTAAAAACCGTCCAGGAGAAGGAAGACATTTAATCCCGGGAAAATATTTTTTATGTAATTCTGATTTAAATATTGATGATGAAATAAATAAGTGGTGCATATATCAAGAAATTTTAAAAAGAATGGTTACTAAATACACAAACAGAACATTAGAAGAAGAATTAAGTTTGGAAATGGAAAATTTCTTTTACGATGTCTTATGTGAAAACTTTTATAATGCTACTTTCGAGTCAAGGCTTAATGCCCTTACCCAAGCGGAAGGATTAATTCCATATTTTAAAGAAGAATATCAAAAGGCTGAGGAGAGATATTTAGCCAAAAACAATAATTTAAGATTACTAAATAGAAGAAAAATCTAGTTGACGCTCGACTATTTTAAAATTATAATAAATAGACATAAAGAAATGGAGAAAAATATGGAAAAGGAAAAAATGAAGAATAGTGAGGCCTTAAATTTATATGATGTTTTTGAAAAAAGCAGTAAAATTGACGTAAAGTTTAATAAGAAACAAGAAATAGATGGAGCCTTAGCTGATGAAAATAATGCTTACCAATCTTATCAAAATGATTTTTTGCAAATAGAAAAAGTTCTTGGCCTTAGAAAAAATTTAGAATTTTTCTTTTATAAATTTTTACCACTTCTAATTCAAAACTATATACTAAAAAATTCACATATGACTAATTCCTTAGATGCCAGTAAATTTACAGTAATTTCTAAGTTTAAATTACATTATCTATCAAAAGAGGATAACCGCAAAAAAGAAGATAAAAAAATTTATTACTATGATAATAGCACAGAATATATTTTGCCTTATAATCATGATGATAATAATGACTTTACTGGAAGAAATTTTGCTGAATTTATTATGGAATTTATTTGGGAATATAATTTAGGTACCTATGTTGCTAAAGGAGATTTTTTCGATAGATATGAATATTATGTTGACATATATGCATCTGTCAAAGATTTAATATATGCTTGTTATGTAGGACAAGAATGGGTAAAAGCTTTAGAAGATGACTGCGTAGATTTATTAAGTGATTATTATAGTAAAGAACAATTAGAAAGTTTTAAGAAAACTCTACATAAATGAGCAATTCTTGGTTGACGATTAAATAAAAAAGTAATAAAATTAATTTAGTAATTTCTATAAAAAGAAAAGTATTTTATTATTAAATATTTAAAAGAGAAGACGGTTGGTGGAAAAGTCAAAATAGATAATAAAAGAAGACACTTTTAGATAATAGAAACGCACATTGTGTGATAAATAAATAAGACCTAAAGTAAGGTGGCACCGCGGGATTCTCGCCCTTACAACTTACTTTAGGTCTTTTATTTTTTAGAAAGAGGAGATAAGATGATAACGAAACCAAAAGGAACAATTGATGTGGTAAAAGAAGATGCCCTATTATGGAATTATGTCAATTATGTCGTCGATGACATGATGAAAAGTTACAATTATGAGTTTATTCGAACACCCATTTTTGAAGCTAGTGAATTATACCATCGTACAGTAGGGAATACTTCGGATATCGTAAAAAAAGAAACTTATGACTTTAAAGATAAAGGTAATCGTGATTTAACTCTGCGCCCTGAGGGAACCGCGGGAGTAGTAAGAAGCTATTTGGAAAATAAAGAATATGCTTCTCCTGATACCAAGAAATATTATTATAATGGAACAATGTATCGTTATGAACGCCCTCAAGCGGGAAGATTAAGAGAATTTACTCAATTTGGGGTGGAAGTATTAGGAAGTAATGACCCAGCCATTGATGCTGAAGTTATTAGTTTACAATATCATATATTAGAGGCATTACATATAAGTAATTTACAAGTTAATATTAATTCTTTAGGTGATGGCGAATCTCGTCTTAATTATAAAGATGCTTTAATAAAGTATTTAGAACCACACATTAAAGATTTATGTGAAGATTGTCAAGAAAGATTTAAGACTAACCCTTTAAGAATTTTAGATTGTAAAGTAGATGCGGATTCGGATATTTTAAAAAACGCGCCTAAAACTATTGATTATTTAACGAAAGAAGCAAAAGAAAGATTTGATACCGTTTTAAAATATTTAGATATCTTAGATATTGATTATGAAGTAAACCCTAAAATAGTAAGAGGCCTTGACTATTACGATCATACCGTATTTGAAATAGTCTCTCTAGATAATGAAGAAACAAGACAAAGTGTACTAGGGGGAGGCGGAAGATATAACAAGCTTATTAAAGAATTAGGTGGCCCTGATTCATATGGTATTGGTTTTGCCTGTGGAATTGACCGCATTATTGCTTTAATGAAAGATATCGATTTATATAAAGATATTCAAAGAGAAATTGATTGTTATGTTATGTATGTTTCGGAAGAAGAAAAATTACATGCCCTAGATATTGTGCAAAATTTAAGATTAAATGGGGTGGTAACGGAGACTGATTCATTAAATAAAGGATTAAAAGGCCAATTTAAAGAAGCTGACCGTTTAAATGCTAAATTTTTGCTTATCTTAAATAATGAAGATTTAAAAAGAGGCCTTGTTAATGTCAAAGATAATCATACTAAAGAAGAAGAAGCCGTGGATATATCTGAGATAGTAGAATATATCATTGGCAATTTATAGGAGATAGATATGAAAAGAGAATTAATTAATGATTTAAAAGAAAATACTACCACAAGAATTAGTGGTTGGGCTGAAAAAATTCGGGATACAAAATATATGATTTTTGTAATTCTTAAAGATGCCAGTGGGAAAATTCAAGTTTCCATTGATAAAGAAAAAAATCAAGATATTGTAAAAGATTTAGAAGGTATTTTACCAAATAGCATTTTAGAATTTATTGGGACAATGCAAAAAAGCGAATATGTTAAAATGGGAGGAAAGGAATTTATTCCGGAAAAAGTGAATATTTTAAGTAAAGCTGAGACTCTCCCTATCGATGAAACAGCTTCTCTTGATACTCGTCTTGATTATCGTTGGCTTGATTTAAGAAGTGAGAAAAATAATTTAATGTTAAAGGTGCAATCAGCATTTGTTGATGGCATGCGTACTTTCTTAATTAAAGAAAACTTTACGGAAATCCATACGCCAAAGTTAATTGCTACGGCAAGTGAATCGGGTAGTGATGTCTTTGAAGTAAAATACTTTGATCGTAAAGCTTATTTGGCGCAAAGTCCCCAATTTTATAAACAAATGGCTATTGCGAGTGGCTTAGAAAGGATTTTTGAAGTAGCTCCCGCCTTTAGAGCCGAAAATTCAAACACTAATCGTCACACCACCGAATTTACTTCCTTCGATTTAGAATTTGCTTATATTGATTCTTATGAAGACGTCATGGATATGGAAGAAGAATTATTAATCGCCGGGCTTACTAATGTTAAAAAGTTATATGGAGATGCGATTAAAGAACTCTTCAATCAAGATGTCATTATTCCGACAAGACCATTCCCAAGAATTAAATTGCAAGATTTATACCAAGAATTAAATAAACGATATAACTATGAAATACCCGAACATGATGTGGGGGATATGAATGCTGAAGCCGAAAAATTAACTAGCAAGTATGCTATGGATGTTTATGGTCATGAATTTATCTTTGTTACTGATTTTGCCAAAACAAAAAGAGCGTTCTATCATATGCGTAAAAACGATATTCCGCAAGGATTTGACCTGATTTGGAAAGGGACCGAAATTACAACAGGAGCCCAAAGAGAACACCGCTATACAGAACTATC
>CANQRA010000069.1 GCA_947626125.1 uncultured Bacilli bacterium | reverse complement strand
GATTAGTTGGATTACCATCTGTTGGTAAAAGCAGTCTTTTAAGCATTATCAGCGCATCTAAGCCAAAAATTGCTGCCTATCATTTTACTACCTTATCTCCTAATTTAGGAGTAGTTAAACTTAAAAATAATGAATCATTTGTAATGGCGGACCTTCCTGGTCTTATTGAAGGAGCTAGCGAAGGTGTTGGCTTAGGAGACAAATTTCTAAGACATGCTATGCGAACTAAAATTATTTGTCATGTATTAGATATGGGAGCTAGTGAAGGAAGAAACCCATTAGAAGACTATGAAATAATTAGAAAAGAAATTGATAATTATAGTGATAAATTAAGCAAGAAAAAAGAAGTTATTGTGGCTAATAAAATGGATTTAGAAGGGGCCGAAGAAAATCTTCAATTATTTAAAAAGAAATATCCCCAAAAAGAAGTTTTTGCTATCAGTGCTCTTAATAATACCGGGGTTGAAGAATTAATTAATTATCTAGGTAATGAACTACATAATTTAAAAGAAGAGAATTTATACGATGAAAACGACTACGAAAGTCATTTGCTATTTACCTTTAATGAAGAAAAACCTTATACCATAGAAAAAGAAAACAACATGTGGGTTATTAAGGGGAAAGAAATAGAAAGATTATTTATGATGACGAAGTTTAATGAAGATGAAGCCGTTTTAAGATTTGCTCGTAAATTAAAAGCCATGGGGATAGAAGATGAATTAGAAAAATTAGGAGCACAACGAGGCGATGAAGTACAAATCTTAGATTACATTTTTGAATTTAAAGAATAGAAAATAGTGTAAACCTACATTATTTTTTTAATTTTAATTGATAAAATAATTTAATTAGTTTATAATAATTAATATAAGGTATGGCGATAGTAATGGAAGATAAAAAAAATATAAAAACAAGTATATATTATGTCATTATTTTAGTTTTGGTATTATTAATCTCGGCAGTAACAGTTAGTTATGCATTTATTAATGTAGTTAGTGAAAGTGATAATTCTGCAAATACTACTGTTAGTGGTAAAACCGAATGTATTGATATTACTCTAGAAAATGCTGATAAAGATACAACGTACAGTTTAACTTATAATTATCCCATAACGGATACTTTTGCTACAACAAATAGTAATGTTAAACCAATAAAAGTTACAGTAACTAATAATTGCACTACTGCTCAAAATTCTAATCCCATTGATTATACAGTAGTACTTACAACTTTAGCTGATAAAGCTTCATCTGATACTTATATCCCTGCAAGCAAAATAAAAGTTAAAGTTGTTAAGCAATCTTCTAATGGAACCCCTTTAATAGATACGAGTTTATTAAATGCAGTAAATACTTTAACTGAAGGTTCAACTACTAAAAATATTTTAGAAACTAAATTATCTCAAGAAAAGACAAAAGAACCTAGTAAATTTACTGAGTCTTATTATGAACATTACGTTTTAGACAAAAGTACTATTGCTAGTAATACTTCAATAACTTATGAGACATATTTATGGATAGATTATAATGCAGGGACCGATATTGAAGGCAAAAATTTTAAAACTATTATTAGTGTCGTAGTAAATAATCCTGAAGCTGGACTTACGGCAGGACTTAAAACAACTTAACTATTTAGAGAAGCATTTGCTTCTTTTTTCATGATAGACTTTTTATTGGAAGTTTAGTAAAATAAAAAGTAGGTGATAAAATATGTATAGTTATTTTAACGGAGTAATAGATAGCACTTCTACTAATAATGTCGTAATTGATGTAAATGGAATAGGATACAATATTTATGTGCCTAATCCTTTTAGCTATGAAGTAGGTAAAACATATAAGATTTATGTTTACAACCATATAAGAGAAGATGAATCATCTCTTTATGGCTTTAAAAGCATGGAAGAAAAAGAATTATTTTTAAAATTAATAAATGTTAAAGGCATGGGTCCTAAAGTTGCTTCAGGCATCTTTGCTACGGGTTCTATTAAAGGTATTGTTGATGCAATTAATAAAGAAAATTTATTATATTTAACAAAGTTTCCTAAAATTGGTGATAAACTAGCCAAACAAATTATTTTAGACTTAAAAGGAAAAGTATATGCAGAGACAGAAGAAGTAGAAGAAAGTAGTTTAGAAGAATTAATTAGTGTCTTAGAAAACTTAGGTTATAAAACTGCCGAAATTAAAAAAATCATTCCTCAAGTGGATGCTAGTAAAAATTTAGAAGACCAAGTTAAGGAAGCTCTTAAATTATTATTAAAATAAACAAACGTTTGTAATTTTATCTTGTATATTTTTTTCGTTTATGTTATATTTAATTTGTTAGAAGGTGATAAAGATGGAAAAGAGAATTGTGGATGCCGAAGAAAAAGAAGAAGACATCTTTGAAAAAAGTATTAGACCCGAATATTTAGACGAATATGTTGGTCAAGAAGAAATAAAAGAAAATCTAAGAGTATTTATTAAGGCGGCTAAAATGCGTAATGAGCCTCTTGACCATGTATTATTATATGGGCCTCCCGGATTAGGTAAAACAACTCTTGCCCATATTATTGCCAATGAACTTGGTTCGAATTTAAGAACTGCCAGTGGTCCATCCATCGAGAAAAGTGGTGATTTAGCTGCCATTCTTTCTAATTTAGAGCCAGGAGATGTTTTATTTATAGATGAAATACACCGTATGCCATCATATATTGAAGAAATATTATATCCGGCGATGGAAGATTTTGAAATAGATTTAGTTATAGGTGGTAATGAAGGTAAGAGTAAAAGTATAAAGATTAATTTGCCTCCTTTTACTTTGGTTGGGGCAACTACTAGAGCGGGTGATTTATCAAGTCCTTTAAGAGACCGTTTTGGTATCGTTGCTAAGTTAGAATATTATTCTTATGAAGAACTTAAAAATATTGTCATTCGAAGTGGTAAAGTGTTTGATATTAAAGTAAATGATGATGCGGCCATGGAACTTGCAAGAAGAAGTAGAAAAACACCAAGAGTTGCTAATAGATTATTTAGAAGAGTTAGAGATTTCGCTTTAGTTGAGGGCAGTGGTATTATTGATTTAGACATTACTTTAAAAGCCTTAAAAAGACTTAAAGTTGATGAAACTGGACTAGATAATATCGATAGAGAATATTTAACCAGTTTAATTGATAAATTTGGGGGAGGTCCGGTTGGTGTCGAAACGATTGCCACAAGTATTGGAGAAGAAGTGACAACCATTGAAGATGTTGTCGAGCCTTATTTATTGCAAGAGGGTTTTATTAAAAGAACCCGAAGTGGAAGAATTGCTACCCAAAAAGCTTATAAAAGTTTAGGCATAGCTTATAACTATGGTCTATTTGAGGAGAGTGAAAAATGATTTTATTAGAGGGAAAAAAAGTTAGTGAAGAAATATTAGCTGAGTTAAAATTAAGAAGAGAGAAAATTGCTGATAAAATTAAGTTAGCTATTATCCTTGTGGGCGATAATGAAGCTAGTGAAATATATATCAAGAATAAAGTGAAAAAATGTCACAAGTTAGATATTGATGTCGATGTTTATCGCCTTAGTGTAGAAACAAAAGAAGAGGAAGTAATAGATTTAATTGAAAAATTAAATAAAGATAAAGAAGTAACGGGAATTCTTTTACAAAGCCCTGTTCCTGATAATATTGATATTATAAAATGCTTTAATTGTATTGATTATCGTAAAGACATTGATGGCTTTTCTTGTATTTCTGTAGGTAATTTATATTTAGGGCAAGAAAAACTTGTATCATGTACCCCAAAGGGAATTATAAGATTACTTGATTATTACAATATTGATTTAGAGGGAAAAAATGTTTGCTTAATTAATAGAAGTAATATAGTTGGCAAACCATTATTCCATTTATTATTACAAAGGGGTGCTACCGTTACGGTTTGTCACTCCAAAACAAAGAATTTAAGTGAGCATACCAAGAATGCTGATATTGTAATTAGCGCTGTAGGTAAGCCTAACTTTATTACTAGTGATATGGTAAAAGATGGCGTTATCGTTATTGATGTGGGCATCTCGCGAGTTGATGGTCATGTAGTGGGTGATGTAGATTTTTCTAATGTAAGTCTAAAAGCATCATATATAACACCGGTTCCTGGTGGGGTTGGGCCAATGACGGTTGCGATGATTATGGAAAATATATTAATTGCTAAGGAGGCAAATAAATAATGGATAAATTTTTAAAAGAAGCCCTTGATTTAGAAAGAAAAAGACAAGAAGAAAACATTGAACTTATTGCTTCCGAAAACTACGTATCTAAGGATGTATTAACCCTACAAGGAAGTATTCTAACTAATAAATATGCTGAAGGTTATCCACATAAAAGATATTATGGTGGGTGTACATATATTGATATGTTTGAAGAAAGAGCTATTATGTATTTGCAAGAATTATTTGGTTGTAAATACGCGAATGTTCAACCACATAGTGGTTCTAGTGCGAATATGGCTGTTTATAAAGCTTTGCTTAATCCTGGGGATAAAGTTATGGGGATGAATCTTTCTCATGGTGGTCATTTAACACATGGTTATAAGCTTAATTTTAGTGGCCGTGAATATGAAATAGTTAGTTATGATGTCGATAGTAAAACGGAAATGATTAATTATGATGCTCTAAGAGAATTAGCCTTAAAAGAAAAACCACGCATGATTATCGCGGGT
>CANQRA010000068.1 GCA_947626125.1 uncultured Bacilli bacterium | reverse complement strand
CATACCGGGCCCATTAAATATTCCTACCGATGTAGTTATAACTTCTAGTGAATTTCATCCGGATGGTTATGAAGTTCCGTCCGATTATGCCTTACCTTTAGAGTTAGAAATCTTTGATATGGACGAAACATTTTACTTTGACCAACGAAATAATTCTGTTACGCTTTTGCAAGCCGGAACATACTTAGTAGCTTTTACAGTTTTAGCTAAATTAAAAGCAAATTCTGCAAATAATGTAATATCTGTAGGTATACGTAAATTAAGTGAAACAACGATTTATGCTGGTTGTTCGGTTTGGGGAAGTACGACTAATTCTTCATTATTGCATGGCTTTGGCATTGTGACATCTGATGGGAGAGATTGGTATGAACTAGTTAATGCTGGTAAGTCCACCATAGTTATCGATGGTCCATTGGAAAATGATTTATACATTGAATCTTCTTTAGCTAATCCGGTTATCAGTTTAATTTTTATTAAAATTAAATAACACTAAAAATTAAAACTCATAATTTATATTAGAAGGTTGAATTAAAATGAATGATAATTATAAAAAAGCTTTAGAAAAAGTTTGCCAAGCTCAAAAAGAATATAAATGGGTTAATTATTGTTATCCTCTTTTAAACCAAACTAGTTCTATTGTAGGTCCAGCAGGACCTCAGGGAGAAATAGGTCCCACCGGTCCTCAAGGCATACCTGGTCCCCAGGGAGAACAAGGTATTCAAGGGGAAATTGGTCCTACTGGTCCCCAAGGAGTGCAAGGTCTACAAGGGCTTCCGGGGGAGGCTGGCGAACCAGGACCTCAAGGAGAAATAGGTCCTACTGGTCCGGCGGGAACTAGTGTTACCATTATGGGTTCTTATGATACCTTAGAGGATTTATTGCAGAAACACGCCACAGGAAGATTAGGCGATAGTTATTTAGTTGGCAATGACCTTTATGTTTGGTCTAACAATGGTGGTGGCTGGGTAAATGTGGGTCAAATTCGTGGCCCGGAGGGTAAAATAGGTCCCACAGGTCCCCAAGGTGAACAAGGATTACCCGGAGAAAAAGGGGAACAGGGAGTGCAAGGCTTACAAGGAATACCGGGTCCCGAAGGTCCTCAAGGTAAGCAAGGTGAACAAGGCGAACAAGGAATTCAAGGCCCAAGAGGAGAACAAGGAATACAAGGTGTACCTGGCCCTGAAGGCCCTACTGGGGAAAGAGGTCCTTCAGGATATGCTCTTTTAAGTGCTTATGGTGGAAAATATAATAATATGCAAACCGTTATTAATACTTTAGGGGCGGGAACTTGGACTCAAATACCTTTAACAACAGCCATGGAAAATATTAATATAATTAATCAAAATGAAAATGCCATAGCGTTAGAACAAGATGGCATTTATGAAATCAATTATAATCTTAATGTTTCTGTTGACCGGGAGACTGTTTTAACTTTTTGGGTTAGAGAAAATTCTGTCATGATACCATCAACCGTAATTGCTAAAAAAGTAATTCCATCAATCACCTTTACCTTTAGTGGTAGTACGATTGTTGAATTAAAAGCTAGCGATACTCTCGATTTAGAAATATCTTCAACTGTCGATAATGTTGGTATAACTTTTGGCAGTGGTATAACAGCCTCATTAAGTGTAAAAAAACTTGATGAAGCAGAATAAATTAAAAGCAAATAAGCGACTGCCTTATTTGCTTTTTTAAAAATTATTTAACTAAAATATCACAGATAAGATTAGTTATTTCCGCTGGATTTTCTATAGGTAATCCTTCAATTAAACGTGCTTCAGCATATAATATCTTAGTATATTTTTTTAATTCTTCTTTATTATTTTGATATAAATCTTGTAATTTGTGCACTAAAGGATGTTGGTAATTTATTTCTAATATTTTTGGTGCATTAACATTTTCATTGGTTGGCATGGCATTCATTACTTTTTCCATTTCTACTGATATTTCCCCCGCGGCCGTTAAACAAACAGGATGCTTTTTTAAACGATTGGTAAATTTAACATCTTGAATACCAATTTCCTCTTTCATTAAAGTTAATAATTCTTTATTTTTTTCATTTAAACTTTTAATTTCTTCTTTTTCTTCTTCGGTATCAATATCGACATTATCAGAACAAACATTTTTAAATTCTTTATCTGCATATTTAGTCATCATTTTAAAGACAAATTCATCTAAATAATTTGAACATAAAAGAACATCTTTCTCTTTTGCCATAATAGCTTCCACTTGAGGTAAAGTTTTAATTTGTTCAATCGAATTACCACAGGCATAGTAAATAACATTCTCATCTTTATTATTTTCACTATATTCTTTTAAGGTAACTTGTTTGTCACTTTTAGAAGAGTAGAACATCAATAAGTCTTGAAGTTTTTCTTGATTCATCCCATAACTATTATAGATGCCCGCCTTGATTTGTAAACCAAAAGCTTCCCAAAATTTTAAATAATTTTCCCGAGCATCTTTTTGCATAGTTAATAATTCATTTTTAATATGGTTTTCAATATTATTGGCAATAGTTTTTAAAACTTTATTTTGTTGTAACATTTCTCGAGAAATGTTAAGCGATAAATCAGGAGAATCAACAACGCCTTTAATAAAGCTAAAATAATCAGGTACTAGGTCAGCACATTTTTCCATGATTAATACTCCATTAGAGTATAGTTGTAATCCTTTTTCATAATCCTTAGTATAATAATCATAACTAGCATGAGAAGGTATGTAAATTAAAGAATTATATTCTAGGGTACCTTCCGCTTTAGTATGAATATGCATTAAAGGTTTTTCATAATCAAAGAACTTATCAGAATAGAAAGTATTATATTCTTCTTCCCTAATATCTTTTTTATTTCTTCGCCATAAAGGAACTAAACTATTAATTGTCTCTAGAGCCTTATCTTGGTCTTTCGTTACTTCCATTTTAATTGGATAAGTTATATAATCCGAATATTTTTTTATTAAGCCTTGTAATTCATTATCATCTAAGTAACGATTATATTCTTCTTCATCTTTAATTGTTAAAATAATATCTGTACCATAATATTCTTTGGTACTTTTTTTGATATTATAGCCTTCAATCCCTGATGAAGTCCAAGAATAACTTTCATCACTACCATAAGCCCTCGATATTACTTCAACTTTACTAGCGACCATAAAAGCTGAATAAAATCCAACTCCAAATTGGCCAATAATATCAATATTTTCTTTCTTTTGGTTTTGCTCTTTAAAATCAAAAGAGCCACTTTTAGCAATTGTTCCTAAATTGGTTTCTAATTCTTCTTTCGTCATCCCAATACCATTATCCGAAATAGTTAAAGTTCTCTTTTCTTTATCTACTTTAATCGTAATGGCAAAATCATCTTTATTAATTTTTAAATTCTTATCCGTTAATGATTTATAATGTAATTTATCTATGGCATCAGAAGCATTCGAAATTATTTCTCTTAAAAATATTTCCTTATTAGTATAAATTGAATTAATCATTAACTCCATTAATCTTTTTGATTCAGCTTTAAATTCTTTCATCTTTTTATCTCCTTTAGCACTCTTATATTTCGATTGCTAAAATGATTATAGTACACCTCTTGTAAAATGTCAATGCTTGTTAAAAAAATATAAAATGCCCATTACATTTTATATTTTATCTTTAAATATTTCTTTTATTTGGGGACTAAGAATTCCTTCCCTTAAAATTTCAATTTTATGGTCTTTATTTACTTTTATTATTGTTGATGGTAGAGAAGTTATTTCTTTACCATAACTAATATAGCTAACATTTTTAATTAGTTCTTCATCAATATGCTCGGTATTGGTTATCACATCTTCTCCTGAAATATTCGCACTCGTAGCTACGATTGGAAACCCTAACCTTTTAATTAGTGCTTGTAAGTTAGGTTCGTTAGGTATTCTTATACCCACCAATGGCGAAGATGCAGTGACTAAATCACTTATTAAACTATTTTTATTCATCAATATAGTTAAAGCACCTGGCCAAAACTTATCGATTATTTCTTTTTCTAAAGGGGTTATTTTTTTGGTATATTTTTTAACCATTTCAATATCACTGGCTAAAATAATTAAAGGTTTATTAAAATCTCTTTTCTTCGTTAGAAAAACTTTTCTTACGGCTTCATCTTTTGTGGCATCACAAACTATACCATAAGTGGTATCTGTGGGAATAATGGCTAGTTCTCCTTTTTTTAAAACATTTATTAATTTATCTATATTCATAACAACCTCTTATAAATTATACAATTTTTAACCTAAATACTCAATAACGATTGTAACATAGGGATTAGAAAAATATGATTCCGAATTAATATTATCTATAAGGGGAGAATTTAAGTAGATACTTTGTTTAGATAAATTAACTAGTTCTAATTCATCGAGAGTAGGGTCCCCAACGACAAATAACCCTTGACCAATAATTTTTACCATAGGTCCATAAGTATACCATGAAGACCCTCCTGCATACACAATAGGAGAATTTACTTTTTTAAAACCAACCGAAATAACATTATTAGCTAAATCTAAATTAGGGGTTGGATTAACCTTAGTCGATACCATAAAATCAACTTTATAAGTACCAGCTTTTTTAAATTTCAAAGTATTTTGTAAAGTTAATTCAGCAATTTTAGTATTATCTACTTCAATTCTATCGAGAGGAATTCTTGCTTCATATGGTACTTCAAACCCACTAGGGTTATTGTCATTAAAAGTAACAACATAAACAGCTTCAATTTCTTGAATGCCATCTTTCCCAGTTGGCCCTGTTGCACCCGTCGGTCCTATTTCCCCAGGTTCTCCTTTAGGTCCCAT
>CANQRA010000067.1 GCA_947626125.1 uncultured Bacilli bacterium | reverse complement strand
AATTTTTTTCATCACCATCTTTAACTATGTCAAATTCATAATTAAATCCAGCCAATTTTAGAAAACTATTTATCTCCTTTTTACAACTTGACATTTTAGATATTACAAGACTATTCATTTTTCCAATTTCTTTTTGTAAATCTGAAATTTTTCCTAGCATTTCAGTAATTGAACTATTTATTATATCAATAGACTTAATTAAATTTTCATTATTAAAATATTCAAGATCATTAGTACTTATTTTTAAATCTAAAAGTATATTAGATAAATTTGAAATATCACTTTTTTCCACTTTATAAGAATCAAAAGTAGTGATATTATATATTTTTTCTTTTAAATATGTTACTTCTGACATAAATTTTGTAAATATTAAGTCTTTATCTGTATTTGGAATATTTTCCTTTATGCACTTTTCAATTTTTTTAAAATTATCGGTATTCAAGTATGTTTTGGTATTATCAATAATATTTGAAAACTCGGTTAAATTGCTAACATTTGCTTTTGAATAATATGAATTAAATGCTTCATTTTCTTTTTCATGATCTTCACTAAATTTTTCTGCACAGTAAGGACATATTTCCCCATAATCATAAGTTTTACCCTTATTTTTCCATTCAGACCATAAGATGTTTTTTTCTTTATCAGACAAAAACAATGAATATTTATTTAATTCTTTTGGGATATTAAAAATATTTTTATCAGTTTTTATACTAGAATACATTCCTCTTGAATCAATGGTATTTTTTTCCTTCTTATAGTTTATCTTTGAAGATAATTTGATTAATTGTTCATTAAGTTTATTGAGTTCTTCATTTCCTATAATCTTTTGTTTTAATTCATGTAATAAACTATTAATATTATTTCGCTGTTCATCATATTTATCTGACTTAATAAATACTTCAAATGCATTTTCAATTACATTACTTCCGTTAAATACTACTTTATTTACAAAATCACTATCAAATAATTCCACATTATCAATATTTGGATTACATTCGACATATGGTATTTCCTCTTTTCCAAATGGTTTTAATAAAGATAAATCTTCATCCTTTTTTAATAATGCTTTAGCAATAGTAGATTTACCAGTACCATTAATAGCAAATTTAATATTCAAATTACCTTCTTCTATAATTATTGATGTTTCTTTTATATTATTACAATTTTTAATTACAACATTGCTCATATAATACCTCCAAAAAAAGTGCCGTACAAAAAGACCGAAGCCATGTACAAGCACTTCACTAATACAATTATATCACAAAATTTTCTAATTGTATTATTATATGACACAATGACACACTGTTTGTGAGTGCCCTACACACATTTATAGTGTCACTGTGTCATATCTATTTTATCTTTCTAATTTATAAATAACATCATATTCATCTTCAGTAGGTTCTTCCCATTTAGATTCTAGTTTTTTCATTAATCCTTCATCTAAATAAAAATCAGAACCACCATTACCATCTAATACTCGTTGATTTCTTTCTTGAATATTTTGTTTCCAAGTATCATCATCAACACATACATAATGTATTTCACAATTTACCCCATTATTTTTATAATATTCTTTTATCTCTTTTCTATCTTTACTTGACCATAGTCCCCTTTCAAAAATTACATTAGCCCCTGCCTTAGCAATTTCACCAACTTTTCTAGTTAAGTACTTATTTAATCTTTCTGAGAATACATTATAAAATTCTCCTTGCTCATTATTTATTAATTCATAAGTAGCTTCATCTGGTGAGATTATTACCGCATTTAATGAATCTTTTAATTGTTTTGAATAATAGCTTTTACCACTACAAATTTTACCACATACTAATACTACCTTTCCCATAGATACCTCCTTATCTTTCTTTCACTAATCCATCTGGTGTTAGAATATAAAGAGCATTTACTACTTCATTAATATATTTTCTATCATGAGATACACTAATTATAGTACCTTTATATTCTTTTAAAACTTTTCTAATAACGGGATTTGATAATGGGCTAACATTTCTTGTAGGCTCATCAAGTATTAAAACATCACATTTATCTAATACTAATTTAATAAGAAATAGTTTTGCTTTAGTCCCATTACTTAAATCTTTAATATTACTAATCATTTCATCTCGAGTAAATTTCATATTTCCTAAAAACATTCTTGCTTTTGTAATTTCATCTTTACTACCATTAGGACATACAAAATCTAATACATATTTATAATTATTTAAGATTTCATCATAAGTTTGTGGCATATAACCAACCTTAATATCATTTCTATCTTTTAATTCGTTATAAATTAATTTAATTAGTGTAGATTTACCAACACCATTTTTACCTATAATACATAAATGTACATTGCCAATTACATCTAACTTTATGTTTTTAGATAATACCTTATCAGATACTTTTAATTCATCTATATTTAAATTGATTATATTTTTTGTTCTTGGCACTTCAACTTCTTCGAATGAAAAACTTATACTTTCTTCAACATCTGGTACTTCAGTTAATTCAGTTTCATCTAGTTTTCTCTCTTGTGATTTTAATGAATGCATTTTCTTTTTTAAAACTTGAGCTCCATGTGGATCTGCTCTTGTGATTGTATTTTGTTGATGTTCAACTTTTTGCATTATTCTTTGTAGTTTTTCTTGTTGTTTATTAAATTCTCTTTTTTCAGATTTTGCTACTTGTGTTTGTTTTTCAATTTTTCTAAGTCTTTGTTCAACATAAGTGTCATAATCAGTTCTTAATAATGTATGTCTACATTCTGTCTTCTTTTTTATTTGTTCTAAATGTAAAATCATATTTGCAGTATTAGCTAGTAATGTTTCATCATGTGAAACATACATAATTGGCTTATTCGTATTATTAATAAATTGTTCTAACCATTCTAATGTTTCAATATCTAAATCATTAGTAGGTTCATCTAAAAATAAAATATCATATTCATTTAATAGTAATTTTAAAATACTAATTTTAACTTTTTCACCACCTGATAATGTTTTTATTTTTTGTTTTAAAATATCATCAGTTAAATTAATCAAATCTAGGTATTTATATAAATTATTAATCTTATCATAATAATCACTTTCATCAATAAACAAAAATTCATATACACTTTTATCTAATTTATCAGTACTAATAGATTGTTCTAAATAACCAATTCTATTGCCTTTTAGATTAATATTTCCACTAATTTCAGCATATTCACAAATACCTAAAATTGATTTTAATAAAGTGGATTTTCCATTTCCTTCTTCACCAATGATAGCAAGTTTATCACCATTATTTAGTATTAAATTTAAATTTTTAATTAAATATCTATCATTAATAGATATATTTAAATCTTTTATTTCTAACATATTATGCCTCCTTTTTTCGGCATAATCAAAGTTTATGCCATACTTATTTAACTAATGTTCTCATTTTCTCACCTCTTCACTTTCAAATTTTTTCTTAAAGCGATTTTTCTGGATTTTTCGTTTTATATTCTTTTTTAGAACGAATTTTTTGGATTTCTCGTTCTATAAATTAGTTTTTCTTTGGTAATTTACTATAATCATATTTATGTTCTGCAAATTTTAATTCATCAAAAGCATATTTAATATCTTCTATTGCTTTATCTATTGTATATAAACTATCTTTATTATCTTTCATTATTTGTAGATGTTCTATTGTATAAAATAGTTTTTGTCTTGCATCACTTACTTTTTTTCTTTTTTCAGTATCAAATTCTAGTAATTCTCTTTGAGATTCTTCGTAAGTTTTAATCATTTCTTTTAAATCTTTACTAGATTTATTTGCATATTTATCTTTAGAAAAATAGAAAAGCATTTCATCATAGCCTGCAACTTTTAATAATTTTTGCAATGACATATCTAACGTTTCAGCAATCTTTCGTAGATCATCAATATCTACTTTTTTTATTTTTCCATTAATTAAATCATTTAATGTACTTCTACTTATACCAGTTAATTTAGCTAGTTCTCTTTGAGAAATTCCTTTTTCAACTCTTGCAGATTCAATTAAATTTTTAAGTTCTTCTGAGTTCATTTAATCACTTCTTTCTTCCCTTTTGTTCCTTCACAATTTGATTTTAACACTTTTTTATCAATTTGTCTATATTTTCGGACAAAAAGTATTGACATCTTTTTCGGACAATGTTATATTTAAATTGTCCTTAATATCGGACATAATTATAGAAAGGAGAATTTGTATGAAATTACTAAAGAAACAAACTACTAATGAATATGTAATACCTAAAGATTTGTCAGTTAGTGCTATAGGTATGCTTAACTCTCTATTAGTTAGATCTAATGATGAACTAGAGAATATCGACCTCTACTCTCTTAGTAATGATAGTAGAAAAGATGTTGCTCTAGCATTTAGAGAATTAAGAAAGAAGAAATATATTATTTATAGTTCTTTAGATGATACATATTACATTTATGTATCACCACAAAAAAATAATTAGGAAGGAGGAAAAAAATATGTCTGCAGAAGAAACATTAAATTTAATCGCTAAGCAATGGTGCACCCTAGAAGATATTATGAAGTTAGGACATCTAGGAAGAAATTCTGCACTAAAGGCTAAAAAGAAAATAAAAGATAAGTTAGAAAAACAAGGTTATCTTATTCCAAAGTCTGTTGTTCCAACTAAAGAAGTTGTAGCATTCTTTGATATTGATATACCTTATTTAGAATCTAGAGTTTCTAGTAAAGAATTAATTAAAAAATTGTAAGAAAGGAGATACAAATGAAACAATTAAATGAAATAAACAAAACCATAAAAAAAGATATCATTGTTGAGAATTTAATGATATCAAATGGAGTTTATCTACTTGTATCTCATCCTAAGGTTGGCAAGTCAATGTTCGCTCAGCAACTTGCCTTCTCTCTTACTACTGGAGAAGATTTTTTAGGATTTAAAGTAAATCCCTCTCATGTCTTATATATTACCACAGAGGGAGATATAAATCAATTAGAAACAAGATTTAAGTTAATGAATTTAAAGCCTAAATTAGATAAACTTCACATAATAGATTCAGATGATATATCAGATTTTTATATTAGAGATATTGAATATGATATTCATCAGTTAGCATCCAATAATCAAAAACTATTTGTGATTATTGATATGTTAAAAGATATAAAATTTGATACTAGTTATGATTTAAATAACTATCAAGAAATAAATGATGTTGTATTTAGAAAATTAAAAGAATTATGTAAAAAGTATAATATCACATTACTTGTTACTCATCATTTAAATAAAAGAGATGACACTATGGGTAGTGTTGGATTAAATGCTGATGTATCTGGAATTATTAAATTAAAGGAATCAAGAAATGATTATAATAAACTAACTTTAGATTATAAAGGCAGAGATTTAGGTAGATTAGAATTGAATTTAAAACGAAATGATAATCAAACATTCAGTGTTGTCGATGAGAATACAAATGATGAAACTGATTATAATCTACTCCTATTTATAAAATATGCAGTTTCTAAAAAAGATTTTGATTATACAATATCAGATATTTTATCTAAAACAAATATTTTATTAACTCCAACACAACTTGGAGGCTTAATTCAAAGAAATTTGAAAGTGTTGGAGCACGAAGGTCTTCATATAACAAATAAAAGAAATGGTAATCAAAGATTATGGCATTGTACTTATGAAGAACCTTCAGAAAATAATGAATAAACGT
>CANQRA010000066.1 GCA_947626125.1 uncultured Bacilli bacterium | reverse complement strand
CATTCATTTTTTTGTCGCTACGCAAAGACCTTCAACGGATGTTATTACCGGTGTAGTTAAAGCGAATATCCCATCCCGTATTTGTTTTGCTGTAGCAAGTCAGATAGATTCTAGAACAGCCCTTGATATGGCCGGAGCAGAAAAATTATTAGGTAAAGGTGATATGTTATATTTACCAATGGGAGAAAATACTCCCGAACGTATTCAAGGATGTTATATTTCTGATGAAGAAATAAATCGTTTAATTCATTATTGTGCTAAGCAACTAAAAGTTAATTATGAAAACGGAATGAGTTTAACAGAAGCTCACTCTAATTCTTCTAGTGGCTCAGGCAATGGCGAAGATGATTATGATGACCCGATGTATGATGAAATAGTAGAATTTGCGATGCAAACAGGAAAAATTAGTGCATCTCTTATTCAACGAAAATTTAGATTTGGTTTTAATAGAGCCGCTAGAATGATTGACTTACTAGAAGCAAGAGGAATTGTTGGACCTCAAAATGGTAGTAAACCAAGAGAGGTTATTAAAAAAGAAGCCGAAGAGTAATGACAAATTTTTCAAGTTGTTGACATAAAATTAGATATAATAAGAAAAGGAAGTTTACAAAGAATTTTGGTTTATGTTAAAATATTGATGAAAGGATATGGTACTAATGAGTCCAAGAAAAAGTGTTGCTACTAAGAAAGAAACTTTAAGTAGCGAATTTAAAAAAAGTGGTAAAATTAGTGCAAATGAAAAAAAGATTGGCTTAAAGAATTATCTTTTAGCCATAGTTATTTTCATCGGTGGTATTGGTTTAACTTTATTAATCTTTCATTTGTATAACATAAAAAAAGAAGAAAGATTAATGATAAGTTATCTTATCTCATCCAATACAATTGAATCAAGTATTAGTGATTTAAAATCATTAAGTTTAATTAAACAAGAAGCTCCTTCCTCATATTTTGTTTATTTAAGTTATACCCAAGATGAAGAAATTTATAACTTTGAAAGAGATTTAAAAAAATTAATTGATAAATATAAATTGAATGATATCTTTTATTATGTGGATTTGACTGATTATAAAGAAAAAAATGATGAATATATGAATGTTGTTAAAGATAGCTTGGATACAGATAATTTAAAAGCTATTCCAGCGATTGTATATATTCAAGATGGTAAAGTCGTGGACGTCTTAGACGGGGTAAAAAACACAAAATTAAAAATTGCTGATGTAGAAAAATTATTAGATATTTATGAATTTGAAGCCGTTAATTAGGCAAAAGCATATAAGGCAAATGAATTATCTCATACATTAATGTAGGAGGTAATTTTTTTATGTTATTTGATAATAACAATGTTGATTTAGATTTTGCCCTTTTAAATTTAAGTGGTAAATCGAGTATGCCAATGAATGGTATGAATATGAGTAGTAAAATGTTTGATAAAAGTAATCCAAATATTTTACCAGCTAAAGAAGGATTTTTAAGAGGAAACATGTTTAAAAATGAATACATGCCATATAAGAATTTAACTTATATTGATATTAAACCTAGAAGTGATAGAGAAGCTAAATTATTCAATGTTATGCAATATGCTTTTGCTATTAATGATATGAATCTTTATTTAGATTTACATCCTGATGACCGAGAAGCAATGGCTTTATTCGAAGAATTTGTGAGAGAAGAAAAAGAAGCTAAAAAAGATTATATGGAAAGTTATGGACCTCTTACCGTAACTAAGGCTAAAGGAAGTAAATTTACCTGGATTGATAACCCTTGGCCATGGGAAGATTTAGGAGGTAATATTTATGTTTAAGTATGTAAAACAAACTAATTATCCTGTAAATATTAAGAAAAAAGATTTAAGAATGGCTAAATATTTAATCACGCAGTTTGGCGGTTCTAATGGGGAACTTGCGGCTGCGATGCGTTATTTTAGTCAAAAATTTACAATGCCTGATGATAAAGGAAGAGCATTACTTAATGATATTGCTACTGAAGAATTAGGCCATTGTGAAATGATTTGTACAATGGTTCATCAATTAACGAAAAATGCTACAGTTAAAGAATTAGAAGAAGCTGGGTTAGCCTCATATTATACCGAGCACAATAAAGGAGTTTATCCTGTAGATTCTAATGGCGTACCTTTTACAGCCGCTTACTTTGCTGTTACCGCTGACCCTATCGCGGATTTAATGGAAGATATGGCTGCTGAACAAAAAGCCAGAGCTGT
This sequence comes from uncultured Bacilli bacterium, assembly GCA_947626125.1. Taxonomy (GTDB): domain Bacteria; phylum Bacillota_I; class Bacilli_A; order RF39; family UBA660; genus SIG200. The sequence goes on along the minus strand of CANQRA010000066.1, from coordinate 3,611 downwards.
TTATGAGAACTTAATTGATTTAACTACCGATGAAGATATATTAGCCCCTCTTTTATTCTTAAGACAAAGAGAAGTTGTTCATTTTAACCGTTTTAAAGAATTATATGAATATTATAAAGATAAAGGATATTAATTAAAAGCACTGTTAAAGGTGCTTTTTGTCTATATTTGTCAATTGATTTAGAAAATAAATTAAAAAATAAATAAATTTTATGTATAATTAAGACAAGAAAGTAGGAAAATAATTATATGATTAATAAATATGAAAAAAATAAGTTTTACAGTGGAGAACAAGTTGAAACTAAACCTTTAACCGAAAGATTAAAGGAAGAGAATTTACGCCAACTAGAAAAAAGAGAAGAAGATAATGCCATTATGTGGGGATTTGTTCTAGGCTTTATTCTTTTTATTATTTTATTTATATTTATTATCGTTTTTACTGTATAAAGAAAGGATAATGAATATGTTACTATGGGAGTGCCTAAAAATATTTTTTGCGAGAATTGCTGATGTTTCCTTAGGTACCCTGAGAACAGTTCTATGTGTAAAGGGTAAATCAATTGGCCCTTTTATTATTGCCTTTTTTGAAGTCTTAATTTGGTATGCTATAGCTAGAGAGGCTTTAAATTCAACTGGAAATACGGTTTTTATAGCAATATCTTATGCTTTGGGTTATGCTACAGGAACATTAATTGGCTCCCTTTTATCAAAAAAGTTTATTAAAGGAAACGTTGGTGTCCAAATTATTATTAAAGAAAATAATGAAAATTTAATAAAAAGATTAAGAAATAAAGGGTATGAAGTATCCGTAGTTGAACTCAAAAATGCTTATGATGGTAAAAATAAAGATATGTTATTTATAGAAACAGCCAATCAAAAATTACGAGAATTAACTAATATTGTAAAAGCCTTTGATAAAAATGCTTTTTTAGCGGTAAATGATACTAAATTAGTTAAAAATGGTTTTATTAAATAAAAATTTAAATTAAGTTATTGCAATTTGGAAGAAGAATATGCCAAAAATGCTTGTTTGTTGGCATTTTTTTTGATATAATATCTTTACAAGTTTAAGTGGGCAGAAAATCCCACTTTTATTATTAGGTTGAGGTGAAGATGGAAAAATTAGAAAAACTTAAAATAGCTCTTAGTGAAGCTTTAAAAGAAAAGGAAATATTCGTCGATAGTCTTTACATTGAAAAAAAAGGCAAATATACTTTTTTAGTCGTCGTTTTGGATAAAATTGGTGGAATTGATTTAGAGGCGATTGTGGAAGCCACGAATATTATAAATCCGATTGTCGATGAATATGATGTATGTGATAAGGAATACATTTTAGATGTAATTAGTAAGGAAAGAGGTTAAATATGGATAGTGAAGCATTTATTAAAGCCTTAAAGGCAATTGTAGAGGAGAAAAAAATTAGTGCTGATGTGGTATTTGAAGCAATGACCCTTGCTTTGCAAACAGCCTATAAAAAGAATTTTAATTCTAAGACTAATGTGAGGGTAGATATTAATCGGGAGACTGGAGAGATTAAAGTGTTCTCTTATTTAGTTGTGGTTGATGCCATTGATGAGGGTAGTGAGGAAGTAGATGAAGAAGGAAATGTTATTGAAATTCCTCCTAAAATCAATATTGATGCCCAAATATTATTAGAAGATGCAAAGAAAATAGACCCAAATGCTAAAGTGGGCGATACTATTGAAAAAGAAGTTACTCCTGATGATTTTGGCAGAGTAGCCGCAGGAACAGCCAAACAAGTGGTAAGGCAAAAAATAAGAGAAGCTGAAAAAAATAGTATTATTGAAGAATTTCAAGATAAAGAATATGAACTTATGCTAGGTTTAGTAGCAATGGAAGACCAAAAGAATTATTATATCGACTTAGGCAGAACAAGAGGAATCTTACCTAAAAGTGAAATTATTCCAGGCGAAGAAATTAAAATGGGTTCAAATATTAGAGTTTATGTTACGAAAGTGGAAAATGGGAGTAAAGGGCCTGTTATTATGCTTTCGAGAAAACATTACGGTTTTGTTAAAAGATTATTTGAATCATTTATTCCGGAATTTACCGAGGGAGAAATCGTTTTATATGGCGTAGCAAGAGATGCAGGGAATAGAAGCAAAGTAGCGGTTTACTCCACAAATGAAAGAATTGATGCCATTGGTTCATGTATAGGCGAAAAGGGTAGCCGTATTGCTAACATTTTAAAAGAATTAAATGGCGAAAAAGTGGATTTAATTTTATATGATGAAAATCCAGAGGTATTTATTGCTAATGCTTTATCGCCTGCTAAAAATGTGATTGTTAATATTACCGATAATGAGAAAAAAGAAGCTCTTGCAATTGTGACTGATGATAATTTAAGTCTAGCCATTGGTAAGAAGGGTAGTAATATTAGATTAGCTAGTAAATTAACGAAATATAAATTAGAAATAAAAACTCTATCACAAATTAATGCCGAGGGTAATAAATAGATAGGAGTTATTTATGAAAGTAAAAAAAATTCCTATGCGAACTTGTGTGGTTACGAAAGAAAAATGTGAAAAAAAAGATTTAATTAGAGTCGTTAGAAGTCAAGATGGAACCGTGGAAGTAGATTTAACGGGGAAAAAAAATGGGCGAGGAGCTTATTTAAAAAAGGATGCTACAGTATTTGCTAAGGCTAAAGCTAGTGGTATCTTAGAAAGAGTCTTGGATGTAAAAGTTAACGATGATTTATATGAGGAATTAAATAATTTATTAAAATAAAGAAAGGAATAATAATATGAGTGTAATGACTGTTAAAGATTATGCTAAAGATATTAATTTATCGGTTGCGGAAGTACTAAAAAAATGTAAGGAATTAGGTATCAATGTAACATCTGGTGATGATGATTTAACAGAAGATGATATAGTTATTCTTGATAATGTCTTAAATTTAATAAGTACAGATGAAGAAATCACTTATGATGAAGATGAACTTGTTGAAAATATTGCTTTTGATATTATGGAAAGTAAAAATATTTCGGAAAGTACAACTTCTAAAAAGCAAAAATTAAAGAAAAAAGATAGGACTAATGAAAACAAAGACAACTATCAAATGTTAAAAAAAGAAATGTATAAACATAAAGAGAAATTAATGGATAATTCTAATTCTAGTGATGATATTGTTTTATATAAAAAAGGAATGAGTGTCCAAGATTTAGCCAATAGTTTAAATGTCAGTGGAACAGATATTATCAAAAAATTGATGTCTTTAGGTTTAATGCTTAGTTTAAATGATGCGATAACTTTTGATAATGCTGAGATTGTAGCCTTAGATTATGGTAAAACTTTAAAACACGAAGAAACACAAGATTTAGCTAACTTTGAAGAGTATGAAATTATTGACCGGGAAGAAGATTTAGTCAAAAGGCCTCCAATAGTTACGATTATGGGGCATGTAGACCATGGTAAAACCACCCTTTTGGATTATATCCGTAATTCCCATATTGTCGATGCTGAATTTGGGGGAATTACGCAACATATCGGGGCATACCAAATAGAACATAATGGCAATAAAATAACCTTTATTGATACTCCAGGGCATGCAGCATTCACCGGAATGCGGGCAAGAGGTGCAAGTGTTA
>CANQRA010000065.1 GCA_947626125.1 uncultured Bacilli bacterium | reverse complement strand
TATATTTAAACTTAAACAAACCTAGGTTTTACCTAGGCTAAATTAATTTTTTTGAATTTTTCATGTTTTTATCCTGAAGAGTTCATTTCTTTCTTTAATGTTTAATGATTAATTCCCTATTCTTTTCTAAAACTTTACTATCTTTTTCTACTTGGGCAAAATCTAAATAAGCTTTTTTAGTATCATCACTAAAACAAATATTAGCTAAATTACTATATAAAGAGATTGTCTTACCACTTAAAGGGCAAATAGTAAATAAATCTTTCGTTTCAAAAATAAATTCAAGAGCATCTTTACTAAATAATTCTAAAGCCTCAATTAAAGGATGAATATCTAATATACCAGCATTTTGCCAAGCATTAGTACCTATCTCAGGTTTTATAGGTGGTATAGGGACTAAATATTTAGTACCATTAAATTCACAATCAGCCAATGCCGCATAATTATTATTAGCTCCATTTGCACTTTTCTTTCTTGGCAAATTTATTTGAGTTAAATTAGTACCATCTTTATAATTAATTTTTATACCGTTCCAAATATCATATTCTACTCTTTTTAAGTTAGGATAATTTTTAATAATCGAAAATATTCCATTAATATCAAAATAATTAAAATTAACGCGACATAAAACATTATTATCATTATAAGCTTCTATAACTGCAGAAACACCATTATAAATATGATTATTATTCTTATTTTTATCATCAAATCTTAAATAACCCATTAATTTATCATAGGGAGAATTATTATTAAATGGTATTAAATAAGTAAATAAAGATGTATGAGGGGAATAATTACCTAAGACTTCTCCTAATTCTGTTATAAGTTTTACTTTTAAACTATCTTTCTTAAAGATTAATTCATCATTAAGATGTTCAACTTCTAGGGATACACTTCCTACATACTCATCATCATGATAATAATCAATTCTTCTTTCATTTTCTAAAGCCACATACTCATAATGAGTAACTGTTATAGAAAACACACTAGCAAGGGTGGTAAATTTATCATTAATGTCTTCTTTTACAAAAAAGTTAATTAATTGTTCTTCTACTTTCATAACCAAAACTCCCTCTTAATAATTAAGACTTATTCTAAAGTATTTATGGGTGAATGTCAAGATGTTAAAAGGGCATTTTCATATTCCCATTTTTTAATTGTTTCATCATATCTTTCATGGTTTCAAATTGTTTTAAAAGACGATTAACTTCTTCCACACTTCTACCACTTCCCTTAGCTATCCTTTGCTTTCTCGTTGCTTTTAATACTTCAGGGTGTCTTCTTTCATAAGGGGTCATCGAAAGAATAATAGCTTCTACATGAGCCATCTCTTTAGGGTCAACTTTAATATTATTTAAACCCATACTTCTTGCTTGAGGAAGCATTTTAATAATGTTTTCTAAAGGTCCTAATTTTCTTATTTGTTTAAAAGTTTTTAAAAAGTCTTCTAAATCAAATTTACCTTCTTTTAATCTTTTGGCTTGTTCTAAGGCTTCTTCTTCTGATACAATTCCTTCTACTTTTTCGGCGATAGATAAAATATCGCCCATATCTAAAATTCTTTCCGCCATTCTCGTAGGATAGAATTCAGATAAGCCATCCATTTTTTCACTATCTCCCACAAATTTAATCGGCACATTGGTTAAATGTCTTAAAGATAACGCTACCCCACCTTTAGTGTCACCATCCATTTTAGTTAAGATACAACCCGTTAAATGTAAATTATCATTAAAACCCGTGATAACATTGATGGCATCTTGACCCATCATGGCATCAATTACTAATAAAGTTTCATTAAATTTAATATTATCTTCTAAAGTTTTTAATTCTTGCATTAATTTTTCATCGATGGCGAGTCTTCCGGCAGTATCAATGATGACATAATCTAAGCCTTGTTCTTTGGCATAATTAATACCATCTTGAGTGATTTTTAAAACGTCTTTTTCCTCTTCTTCTTTATAAAAAGGAATGTTTAAAGAAGAAGCAATATCTTCGAGTTGTTTAATAGCAGCAGGTCTATAGACATCACAAGCAACAAGCAAAGGTTTTCTTTTATATTTCTTTCTTAATAAATTAGCTAGTTTGCCCGCGGAGGTTGTTTTACCACTTCCTTGCAGACCACATAATAATATAACTGCAAAAGAAGAAGTCGTATCAAGAGCTTCATAATTATCTCCCAGTAAATGAATAAGTTCATCTTTAACAATTTTAATAAAAACTTCATCGGGTTTAAGGGATTTATCGACTTCCATTCCTAAAGCTTTTTCTTTGACATTCGCAATAAATTCTTTACAAACACTATAATTAACATCAGCTTCTAGTAAAGCCATCCGAATTTCTTTCATAGCATCATTAATATTCTCTTCGGTTATTTTACCCATACCACGAATATTTTTAATTGCTTTACTAATTCTATCTCCCATATATTCAAACATAGTTATTCTCCTTTATCATCAATATTTATTATGTCATTTATTTCTTTTTTAATTTCTTTTAAATCATTTAATTCTAAAACATGTTCTAATTTAATATTTCTTAAAACAATTTTTAATTTATCTTCATAATTAAATAGTTTCTTTTCCACACTTTTAATAATACTACCCACTCTGGCTTTGGAAATATTTTTTAAATCCGCGATTTCTTGCATCGTCATATTTTCCCCATAATAAAGGTCAAATATTTCCCGATTACTCTCTTTGATTAAGTCTTTATAGACTAAAAAGAGTTCATTATAATATAAAAATCTATCCATTATACCATATCCTTAAATAAACCATATATATAGTTTTCAATATCAAAAGGTTTTAAATCATTCATACTTTCCCCTAAACCAATAAATTTAACAGGTAAATTAACTTCTTCTTTAATAGCTAGGACAATACCTCCTTTAGCGGTACCATCTAATTTAGTTAAAACAATCCCGGTTATATTGGTTATTTCTTTAAAAGCTTTAGCTTGCATGATTCCATTTTGACCAGTGGAAGCATCAATTACTAATAATGTTTCATGAGGAGCACCTTCTATATGCATACCAATTACTTTATTAATTTTTTCTAATTCTTTCATCAAATTAACTTTATTTTGTAATCTTCCGGCGGTATCAATTAAAACTATATCAACATTTTCTTCCTTAGCTTTAACAAGCCCATCATAAATAACTCCGGCAGGGTCAATGGCATCAACCCCATAGAATAAAGAATTAGTACGGCTAGCCCAGATTTTTAATTGTTCCACTGCTCCAGCCCTAAAAGTATCGCCAGCAATTAACATTACTTTCTTGCCTTCACTTACATATTTATGGGCTAGTTTAGCAATTGTCGTTGTTTTACCTACCCCATTTACTCCCACCATTAAAATAACAGTTGGGCCATCTTCATTCATTTTAATTTTATCGGATAAGCTTTCACCCTCAACATAAATAATTAACAATTCATCAACGATTACTTCTTTTAAATATTTAGTATCCGTAATATTTTCATTTTTAACTCTTTTTCTTAATTTATCCATAAAATTCATGACTGTATTAACCCCTATATCCGCCATAATCAAAGTCTCTTCTAACTCATCAAAATACTCTTCCGATACTTTAGTATATTTAATACCTAGAATATTTAATTTAGAAACAAATTCTTCTCTGGTTTTCTTTAAACCTTTATCATAGTTTTCAATGGTTTCTTTTTCTTCTTCGTTTTGAATTTCTTCTTTTTTACTTACTAAATTTTTTAATTTATCAAATAGTCCCACTTATTTTCACCCATTTAATAATACCAAAAAAAAAAGGTATTTAAAACATTTTTCCTTTATTTTTGGTAAAGAAAGGGTAATTTTTAGCGTTTAATCTGCCAAATTACCATTATCTTAGTCATATTTTTATAGTCTAGGTGATTTCTTAAAATCCTCTAAATAAATATTATTTTCTTGTAAATCATCGCTTAAATTAGCATTTCTTCTAATAAGCCCTCTTATGTTATAACTACATTTTTGGAAAAAGGTTTTTCGTGCTAAATTCTTTTGTCACTTGTTCTTCATAATTCATATTCATTGTTCCTTTCATAAGGAATTATGGCATATTTTCCTAAAAAAAGGAACACACTATTATATTCAAAAATCTAGACAGTGTTTAGATAATTGCGGTGGTATCATTATTGTAAATAAACTAATAGGAATTGCTTAACATAAAATTACTAAAGAAGTTAAAAATAATAATTAGAATAGACAATGGAGTTTCCTTGTTTTGTTTATAAAACCATGTTAATATATTAGTGAAATTTATTAAGGAGGTAATTTATGTTTCAATTAGTATCCAAATATAAACCAAGTGGTGATCAACCTAAGGCTATTGAAGAATTAGTTAAAGGTATTAAAGAAAATAAAAAAGAACAAGTTTTACTAGGTGCTACTGGTACAGGAAAAACATTTACAATTGCGAATGTGATTAAAGAAGTTAATAGCCCGGTAATTTGAGCTTTTTAATGCTATTAAATTCAAAAAAATAAATGAAATAACAGTAACTAGATGAATGAAGTAAATTCGGGGCCATCATTTGTTTTTATTGGTATTCTATATAATATTTGTTAAAAAATATATCTTTAATATATCAAGATTAGTGATTTTGAAAGACACATTTGATATAATTTTATTAGCAGTATGTATCTTATTGATAATATTTTATGATTCTTCAGACGCGTCTGAAGAATTCAAAGAAAGGAATTTTATAATGTTAGAAAAAAGTAATACTATGGCTTTGGAAATTAGCAAGTTAGTAACCGAAGCAAAAAATAATTTAGCAAAGGAATTAAATAAATCTATCACCTATGTTTATTGGAATATAGGCAGGATTATTGTAAAACATGAAAATGAAGATAATAACAGATTAGAATATGGCAAAGAAGTTTTAAAGGAATTATCTAATGAGTTAACTAAACTGCTAGGGAAAGGATATTCTTACACTAATTTAACCTATATGAGATGGTTCTATAATATTTATCCGGATTATAATATGATAAATGAAAATTTAAGTTGGTCACATTATATAGAATTAATTACTATAAAAGATAAAGATAAAAGAAACTTCTATGAAAAAGAATGTATTAATTCTAATTGGTCTGTTAGAGAATTGCAAAGACAATTAGATACATCTTTATTTGAAAGGCTTTTACTTTCTGATGGAAATGCAAATAAAGAAAAAGTATTAGAATTATCCAAAAAAGGTCAAATTTTGAGTAAACCTAGTGATATTGTTAAACAACCTTATGTCTTTGAGTTTTTAGGAATAAAAGAACCAAAACCTCTTTTAGAAAAAGATTTAGAGTATAAATTAATTAGACATATAGAAGATTTTTTACTAGAACTTGGTAAAGGTTTTATGTTTGTAGGCTCTCAGCAAAGAATCACACTCAATAATATCGATTATTATGTTGATATGGTATTTTATAATAAATTTTTAAAATCATATGTTTTAATAGATTTAAAAATGAATAAACTAAAAGCAGAAAATTTAGGACAAATGAATATGTATTTAAATTATTATGAAAAAGTTATTAATTCAGAAGATGATGGGAAACCTATTGGCATCATACTCTGTGCTGAAAAAGACCAAGTTGCTTTAGAATTTGCTTTAGGCGGCTTAGCAAATAATATTTTTGCTTCAACTTATACCTATTACATACCAGATAAAGAACAATTAATAAATGAAGTAGAAAAAGTATTAGAGAGTAATTAATAGCTAAAAAAGAATATTTATTTATAGGAATTGCTTAACATAAAATTGCCAAAGAAGTTAAAAATAATAATTAGAATAGACAATGGAGTTTCCTTGTTTTGTTTATAAAACCATGTTAATATATTAG
>CANQRA010000064.1 GCA_947626125.1 uncultured Bacilli bacterium | reverse complement strand
ATTTTTTTAGATTCTATTTTGGTTAATTTAAGATTACAAAATTGCTTATCATTTTGATTATCGGACGGCCTCCCCCCCGAATTGCTAATTTTATGCCTTTCATAATCTTATTTCTCTCTTTCTATCTTTATCTAAATTCTACTATTTTTATTTATTCTAGTCAAGTAAAAAATTAGATGCTCTAACACCTAATTCTTAATACCTTATATCTTCTAATATTTTATCAATATCATCACTTACATCATTTGTCGCATTAATAAATATTAAAGTATTCTTAACTCTTGATATAACTATATATTCTTTTTCGGATACCGCGACTATTTTTGAAAATACTGCACCAGTGGTTTCTTGATTTTCCGATTTACTCGTAATATAACTACCTATATTTTCTTTATAATGTTGATAAAGTTTTTTAGCATCTACTTCTTCTTCAAATTCAAAATATTTAATTTGATAATCGACATCATCTTTACTAGCAATGTATGATGTTTCCGCATCAACATCATCTTCTTCATTTTTTACAATAGTATAACCTAAATCTTCAAAATGACTTTTAAATTCTTTAGCGTCTAATAAATTATAAAATAAACAACCAGTTGTGATAGCACATATGACAATAATACCGAGAATTCCAACAATTATACTTTTTTTATCCATTATTTTCACTCATTTCTCTTTTATGCTTTTCTAAAAATAATATCATAACTTTATCGTATTCATCTTTACTATCTAGAGTTGTAAAGCAATCTTCTCCCTCATGAAATACAACTTTTCTAATTAAAAAATTACTATTTTCTTCATCGGCAAAAACAGCGTATCTATCCTCACCATCAACAATTGTATCAATGATATAATAATCTTTTCCATCTTCTAATTGAATTGAATATAATTCCATTATAAATTTCTATTCCCCTCTCTAGTTTGTTCTTTTTCTTTAACCCATTCATCTAACATTGGTTTATATTTTTCTGCTAAAACTTCCCTTAAAGAATATCCTTTGGCAATTAAATCTTCAATAGTTTCTTTATCATAATCACCAAGGCTATTAAAAGCTTCTCCTTCTATTTCTACTCTTTTTGCCCGATAGTTATTTATGGCAACTTGACATCTTTCATAATAAGAACTATCTTTCTTTATTAAACCATGTTCAGTACAAATATTTAATAGATAATCTAAAAATATACCATTTCTATCTAATCTTTCTTCAATAACGGTTAATGTTCCCGCATTAGAAGCTTGTAATTTTAAATTAAAGTATACATCATCCATATTTCTTAATTTATCCATCTTTAAATTATAATATGTATCAAGTAAACATAAATCAAATAATTCATAATCACCATTACTTACTCTTAAAATATCTGAAGCTATTCCAAAAACATTATAATAAAATGCTCCATCAGTACCAGGTAAAGCTGTTGTATTTTGGCTAACTATATTTCTTTTATGAATATAATCTTCATCACCAGGTTCAGCGATTAATAAACCGATTGTCTTTGATATATCATTATCTTTATTAACGTCATTATTTTTAATAAGGGGTACTACGGCTAAGATAGAAGCACCAATAGCTAAAGTTATAACAATTTTTTTAAAACTAAATTTTCCCCTTGGTTTCAAAGAAGCATTACGTACAGGAACATATTTTCTTTCTTCTTGTTCTCTTAAAATAGACTTTTGGGCAATAATTTCTGCTTGATAACTATAATCTATAATATCATCATATTTACCAGATAATATATCTTGTAAAGTATATCCTTTATCTAACATATATACGGCAATATGCATGGCTTCATTTTTAGAAAAAAAGTTGGGATATTTCTTTATTACATAAGCAACTATTTTTTCACACTCCGGATAATTATTAAATATTGTCCATACATCACTATCAGTAAATTTAACTTTTTTGTTTAACCTTGCTTCTTCAGTCATCACTATCACCCTATAAAATAAATATACAATTATATTATAACCAAGTCAAACATCTTTTACTATTCATTTACACTTATTTAGCATTTATAACATAAGTTACATCATAACCATAAAATGATAAAATTCTTACCGCTTGCTTGCTTTTATGTCCTTTATCACAAATAATAAAATATTTTTTATTTTTATCTAGAATAGTTTTATGATTCATAATTAATTTATCATAATAAATATTTATACTAAAAGGATTATGTTTTTCTTTATAACTTAAAGGGTCTTTAACATCTATTAATATCCCCATATTAGGGTTATAATCATTCTCATTAATTGATTTCATATACTCACCATTATAAATTATGTTAAGTATTTAAAAAAGGAGGCTGCTTATACCTACATTATAAAAAAAGCTCCTATATTAGTAGGAACTTATTCATCTTCATCAAAGAAATCATCAAAGAATTCATCATCAGTTATGACATTTTCATTAACAATTACACTATCAACATCAATATTAACTTTAGGTTTAGAAGTACTATCTTCTTTTTCTTCCTTCTCTTCTAATTTATCATCTTTTTCTTTATCATCTATAAGACTAAATGATTCACTAGAAGGTAAATCATCAAAATCAGGTAATTTAATGTCTTCGCTTAAATCAATATCCCCATTCGTTATTTCTTTGTTCTTTTCTTTCAATTTTTCTTTTTGGTCTTTTTCAATATCATCAAGTTCTTTTAATTTACGGTCGATATCTTTCATCATCTCATCAATACTCATATTGCCAAAAGGATTTTTATTATCACTATTAGGACTTGGACTTGTAAAAGAATTTGGTTTCTCAAAGTTTGGCATAGTACTTGGCATGCCAAAAGGACTATTTAATGAGCCACTACTCATCGGGTTAGGAGCAAAAGGATTACTCATTCCTCCCATCATGGGATTAGGCATTCCAAACCCTGTTGGATTTGGTCCTCCCTCCATCATTTTTTTCTTTTTTTCTTCGGTTACAAACTTCTTTAAATCAAATAATTCAATTGGTTGGGTTTCTCTTTCTGGATAATCAGCTTCCGGAAAATCTTCTCCCCAATTTATTTTAAAGTTAGGTGTATATTTCGTTTTAAATGGACTCATTCTTAGACGCAAGATAATGGCATCTCCTAATTTTAACTTTTGTAAATCACTTACAGTAACTAAAGGGGTTGAAGCAGTTTTATCTTTTTCTTTCGATTTAACTTCACCACACATTTTGCTTATTTCTTCCAAAGCTTTTAACTCGGTACTAATTAAATAAATTAAATTACCACAGTTACCACGAATAACTTGAGCAACATTTTCGCCATATACATCATTAAGTTGAGCAAAGTTTTGAATAATAAAGGTAAATCTAATATCTCTACTTCTCGCGGCGGAAACCATACTATCAACATCTTTAAGTGGAGGCATATTAGCAAACTCATCTAAGATAAAATTAGTCCGATATTTAAGTTTACCTCCATTAGATTGAGCAACATCAATTAATGTTTCATATACTTGTTTAATAAAAATCGTCATTAAGGTATGATAAGTTTTCTTTTCATCATGAATAATCATGAATACGGCTGTTTTTTCTCTTCCTATATCTCGCATATCAAAATCGCTGTGCGAAAGCATTTCGGATAAATTTTCTCTCGTTGAAAATATTCTTATTTTTTGTTTAAAAGTTGAAAGTAGGCCACCCTTAGTATCACTTGGTGCATTAATAACCGTGGTAGCAAACATATACTCATTAGAATCTGGTCCTTTTAAATTAAAGTATTCTTTAATAAAGTTACTTGTCGCATATCTTTCTTCCCCTACAGTACTCATATAGTTAATACTATTTAAATTTACTTCATTTTCTTTAGCATCTTTAAATAACCCTAAAGCAAGTCCAGAGAAATAATCGGCAGAACCTTTTTCCCAGAATTCAGAATCGCCTTTATTTGTTGGGTCATACAAAATATTTAAAGCAACGTCATCTAGTAACTCCGTTGATTTATCGTAATTTCCTTCTTTATAATATTGATAAGGTAAAGATAAAGGGTTCCAAGCATTACCACGATTAGGTTCCCGAAAGTTTAAAATAATTATTTTATATCCTCTAGCTTCCAGATTTTTAGCTGTTTTGCGATAAATTTCGCCCTTAGGGTCTGTAATAATCATACTTTCGCCTTTTTTAGCCAAAAGATTAACCATTGGGAAAACTAAATTTTCGGTTTTACCAGAACCGGTAGAACCAATTACCAAATTATGGTAATCGCCATTATCTACCCATATTTCTTTTCCATTGTTAATAAGGGGTATTCCCGCTGCACTAATCTCTTTATCAGCGGGATTAACTTTAACTACTTTGCTAGCTTCTTTAATTTCCTTTTCTTTAGCCCATCTTGCATAACCATCACTAGGTTTTTCATCCGTAACTTTAATACCTATTCCCTTACCTTTATCTTTATCAAAGATATAAGATGAAACACTCGCAAAAATAAAGATTAATACGCCAAAAAATAAAGCTAAAGTAAATGGTATGTATGATTTACTAAAGGCACTAATGGGAATTAAACCATAAAAGGTTCCATTATTAACTAAACAAAATAAATTAGAAATGGCTAAAGCACACAAATATAAAAGTATTAAACAATACAATACAAATAGGAAAAAATCCTTTGGTCCAACTTTAAATTTCATACCACCACTCCAAACTAAACTTATTATACACTAAAAGATTATTAATAGCAAAAAAATTATTGCGTTTTTTGTAATTTATTTTTGATAGTTATTATAAGAACAACAATAACAATAAAAATTAATAAGGCTCCTAAAGCTAAAATAATGGATTCTTTATTACTAACATTTTCATCATTATTATTCTCTTCTTGATTATTGTTATCATTAACGATGGGCTTATTTATATCTTTAATTCTTAAAAATATTGAATTAGTTTTATAATTATCTTTCGTAATTTGCCAAGTTAAAGTATTATCTACTCTTTCATTAGCACTATTACCAATTATCTCATAATCACTTGATACATTAACTTGAATATTGACAGTATTTAAATTAGGATAAGCATTAAATAATTTGGCAAAATAACTAGCACTAATACTTATTTCATTATCTTCTATCGTATAATAGAAATTACCCGCGGCTAAATTAATAACATTATTATTAACATATTCATCTTTCTTAAATGTATATTGATAATTTAAATGATAATAACCATTATTATCTAGAGATTTCGTTTCATTATAATATTCCACATCATCATATTTTTCTTCCGGATTTTCTGGTAAGATGCTATTTATGTCAGCAGGAAGAGGTTCTTTATAATTAAGAATACTATTACTATCTTCTTCATTTAAACTAAATATATCAATATTATCATTAATATACTCTTTAGTAATATTTATTTCATAATTAACACTACATCCACTTAATAAGAATAAAATACTTAATATTAGAAATATTTTTTTCATTAGTAAGCAATCACCCCTTCATTAAATTCTGTTTCATAATTATCATTTTTATTATTTTCAATAAAGTTAGTCATATCAACAATTCGACACTTTACAGTTACGCCATCTTTGGTTTTAGCACATTGGCTACCATCCATTTTGGTCGTAGTAATAACCACACCTACACTAGTACTACTTGCATGAGAGATATAATAAATTCCCTTTTCTTCATCTACCCCAACAACAACCATAACATGACCAGTAACATTAGTCCCACTTGGTGTAACAAAAGAAGGTCTAAGAATAATATCACCTACTTTAGCAATATTATCGACAGTCATATCCAACTGTGTTTGATCATCACTAGTATGAAAGCCAAATCCCTTAACGCCAGCATTTTTATAAACCCAAACAACCCATGCTGAACAATCAGGACCATAATTATTACCCATCACAAGAGG
>CANQRA010000063.1 GCA_947626125.1 uncultured Bacilli bacterium | reverse complement strand
TTTGATTAAATTATTTTGCAAATTTTTTGTACAATTTATTTTGCAATTACTAAGTTAATTTATTTTGCAAATCTATACTTAGTCTATTCATAGATACCTAAATAATATTTTTTCTTTCCTTTTTTAATTAAATATACTTTATTATCGATGGCTTGAGCTTTATTAACTATATAGTAACAATCATTTATTTTTACATTATTTAAACTAATGGCATTACCATTAATAAGTTCTCTAGCTTCTCTTTTACTAGAACAAATATTACCATATATTAATAAATCTTCTAGTTTCATATCTTCTTTTAGAATAATTTTTTCCATATCTTTAAAATTATCTAAAATATCTTTACTTGATAAATTATTTATAGCTTCAGTAAATAATGCTTCACTCATCATCTCAGCTTTTTTATATTCATCAGCACCATGTAAGAAAGTTATAACTTCTTTAGCTAGAGTTTTTTGAGCTAATCTTAATTCCGGATTTTCATTATGTTTTCTTTCTATTTCTTCAATTTCTTCTTTGGTTAAAAAAGTTAATTTCTTTAAATAATCAATTACACATTCATCACTTGAATTAATTAAATATTGATATAATTCATAACTAGAAGTTTTATTTTTATCAAGCCATAAAGCATTACCTTCGGTTTTACCAAATTTTACTCCATTAGCATCTAATACTAAAGGCATTGTCATGCCAAATAATTCTGTATCCATCATTTTTCTTGCAAGTTCAATTCCGGTAGTAATATTACCCCATTGGTCAGAACCCGCGACTTGTAAAGTAACACCTTTATCTTTATATAAGTGAACAAAGTCTAATCCTTGTAATAAGGTATAAGCAAATTCACAAAAAGTAATACCTGATTCTAGTCTTCTTGCTATAATATCTTTATCTAACATATAATTAACATTAATATATTTACCATAATCTCTTAAAAAATCAATGGTATTTATATCTTTAATCCAATCATAATTATTGACTACTTCAAAGCCAAATATTTCTTTAGCTTGTTTTTTTAGTCCTTCCACATTCTTTAAGACTTCTTCTTTAGTAATCATTTGTCTTTCCACAGATGGTTTAGGGTCCCCGATTAACCCCGTAGCGCCCCCGATAAGTAAAATAGGTTTATGCCCATATTTAGCAAGTCTCGTAGCAATTAAAAAGGAAGAAAAGTGCCCTATATGCATAGAATCTGCAGTAGGGTCTGTTCCTATATAAAAAGTTAATTTTTCTTCATTTAACTTTTTTTCTAAAAGAGGACTACTTACATCTTTAATAAGTCCTCGCCATTTTAAATCTTCAAAACAATTCATTTTATCAATCCTCCTAAAAATAAAAAAATTCAAAAACTAAGGTTTAAGGACGACTTAGCCGCGGTACCACCTTAATTTATGAATTAATCATACACTTTATTCTTGTAACGTAAGAAAAACGTTTTAGCTCCGGAGTTGTAAATTCCTTCTTCACTAACAATTAAATTATACAATTAAATCTTTATTAAGACAATAATTAATTATTTTTTTCTTCTAATAATTTATCATATACTTTCTTTAAAACATTTTCATATTTATACAAAAGCATTTTATAATATACTTCTTTTTGTAATTCACTAAAAACTACCACATTATCATACATTAAAGGTACTTCATCAAATAATTCTTTTATTTTTTTCATATCAATGGCCGGAAATAATTCTAATAATGTTTCATTACAATCTTTATTTTCCGTTCTTTCAATATATTTAAGAGGGTTAATAATTTTATCATTTTGAACATAGACAGAAACACAACTATCATATACCATTTGTTTAAATTTAAAAGAATTACTTAAAATATCTTTTAATTTTTCATCACTACTTTTAGTATAGAATGAAGCTCCATTATCATACACGGGTGCTACTTTTAAATTACCATTTTCTTTATTATATATTAATCCCCAGTTAGCTTCATTTCTATCATTATTGCTAATAAAAGCATCAATAATAAATAATTGCCAAAACCGTTTTTTTAATTCAGGTACTTCTTTAAAAAAACGATTATTTT
Source organism: uncultured Bacilli bacterium (assembly GCA_947626125.1). Taxonomy (GTDB): domain Bacteria; phylum Bacillota_I; class Bacilli_A; order RF39; family UBA660; genus SIG200. The sequence continues at coordinate 3,971 of CANQRA010000063.1, read as the reverse complement.
TAATTAAATATAATACTTCATCTAGAGCAATAGTTCTCTCAAATTTAGAAGAACTTCTATTTAAATATTCGTCCATCTTTGGGTCATAATTATTTTTAATGGCATTAAAATCCATTATTTCTTCGGTATTACTTAAAAAATCTTTACAAGCTACAACTATTTTTCCATTTAAATAGCCTAGCATTGTTTTATGGGTTTCAATTCCTATAATTTCATAAATATGGGAACCTAAATATTCAAACAAAGCATTGGAAGAAAATTTAACTAAATAATTTTCATTATTTATTAACATTCCGAGCTTACCTCCACTATGACCACCATAGCCTTTATTAGTAAGTGGATATTCTTCTAAATTTTTTATTGTTATCATATTTAAATCCTTTTTATAATTAATCTATATTAACATTATGATATATTTCTGTTACATCATCGATGGCATCTAACATATTATATAGTTTATTAAATGTTTCTTTTTCTTCACCCTCTAGAGTGATTTTATCTTTAGCAAACATTCCTACTTGGTCAATGACATAATCAACATTAGGAATTAATTTTTCCACAACATCTTTTACTTTATCATGGTCATTAGGTTTCATGGTAATAGTAACTTCGCCATCTTCCTCTTCAAAATCAATTATTTCAATATTATTATTTAATAATTCTTCAAATAAAGCTTCGCCATTAGAACATTTAAAAGATAATACTCCCAGATAATCATAATTATAAGAAACCGAATTAGTTACTCCCAAACTTTTATTCACTTTATTAAAAGCCGCCCTAACTTCTCCAACCGTTCTATTAACATTATCTGTTAAACATTTAATAATTAAAGTTGAAGCCCCAGGACCAAATCCTTCATAAATTACTTCTTGGTAATCTTCTCCACCAACACCTTTAGCTTTTTCAATTGCTCTATTAATAATATCGCTAGGTACTTGTTCCTTTCTGGCTTTTTCAATTAATCTTTTTAAAGAAATATTGGCATCAGGGTCAGGTAACCCTTTTTTTGCCGCTAAATAAATCTCTTTAGCATAAGTTGTATATATTTTCCCTCTTGCTGCCCCTGTTTTTTGAATACTATACTTTCTTACTTCATAAGCTCTTCCCATAAAATCCTCCTATAAAACTTTCAAACTTCTTATAAATTCATAAACAAAATGTTTTTTATTTATTTTCTTTATTTCTTTTATAACTCTTAATACTTTATATACTTTAAAGTAGGTCATATCTTCTTTAGCCATGACATATTCTAAAGCTTTAAGTATGGCTTCTTTATTACTTTTAGCATTAAAATATTTCTTAACTTTAGTAGCTAATTCTTTATTTGCATGCCTCATTAAAGTATTATACAACAAATTAGGACTATTTTTAAAGATAAAATTATATCCACTATAACTTTTTAAGATTTTTAAGGTATCATAATATCCTAATTTAATATTTTCATTAATCTTACTTTTATTAACATTTAAAGTACTACCTAAATATCTTGATGGTACGATTTTAATAACTTTACTCTTATCTTTTACTTTTCTTGCTAAACCAATACCTTGCACTTCCACAGAATATATTTTATCATAACCTCTATTTAGTAACATATTAATAGGGTTATTATCGTAAAATCCTCCATCAATATAATATTTATCATCAATTAATTTTTGCATTTTAAAAAGAGGTAAATTACAACTAGCTAAAATATATTCCGGAATTTTTCCCTTTTTCATATCTTCTTTAAATAAATATAAAGGTTTAAAATCATTAACTCTTACCGTAACTAAACCATAATCCATGGGGCTTTTTCTAATTTTTTCCTCATCAATCATATTATCTAAAATCTTTTTTAAATTAGCATTATCAATACCTTTATTTTTAACTACGATGGTAAATTGTTCAATCCCATATATAAGTTCTTTAAATTTATTTAAATCATTAACACTTTGGGTATATTTAGAATCAAAATTTAGAAGTTCTCCCACATCAACATTTTTCCAAAATTCATATAATTCACTTTCTTTTCCTTCCACGATTAATGCGGCATTAAAAGAACCAATGGAAGTACCGACAACACCATCTATTTTTATTCCACATGCTTTAAATGCTAAATAAGACCCAACTTGATATGAACCTTTTACTCCCCCACCAGCTAGTACTAAACCTGTCATTTTTTTACCCCTTTTTTAATTTTAAAATTATTTTTCCTATTAATTTGGAAATTTTTCTCTTCTTACTATTACTATTTAACCTCTTATAATATTTATTTAAGGTATCCGTATGATAATGAATTATTTCATCAAGAGTATCACTATCCGTAAGGAAAGGACTTAAATAATCTTTACTTATAAACATTCTTCCTAAAAGATATTTTATATTAACACCATAATACTTTAATATATTATTTAATATTTCTTTATATTGTAATCTTCCTTTTATCCCCATCCCAATATTATAAGTTTTCTTATTTAATTGAGCTTTATAGGGAATAGCTTTAACAAAAGCATAAGCAGCATCTTGACCCGTTGTTACTTCTACAAAAATATTCTTTTTCACCCCATAAATAAAATCATCTTTTTTTAAATCACTTAAAACTAATGGTATTCTAAAAATAGTATAATTAGTAAGTTTATCTTTTATTAAATTCTCTAATTCATATTTTAAAGAACTAAAATTACTTAACTCTTCAACTTTAATATTTTCCTTTACATTAGCTCCTAAAGAATTATCATATAAAGAAGTCGTTGAAGCATATATTAAAAAACAATTCTTATTATATTTATTAATCGCTTTAATGATATTTTCCGTACCATTATATTCTATTTCCCTAGAATTATGATATAAATCCGTATATGGAGGAATAACACTCGCTAAATGAATGACATAATCATTTTCTTTAATTAAATTACCCATTAATTCTTTATCACATATATCACCATAAATAACATTTACTCTTTTACTATATCTTTTTAATCTTTTGAAAGATTTTTTATTATCTAAATCTAGGGCAGTTATTTCATACATTCCTTCACTTAATAAATACTTAATGACATTTTCGCCCACACAACCTGCAGCTCCAGTTACTAAAACTTTTTTCATAAATCACCTATACTTCAATTAATAATGACAATATCAATATTATTACACCTACTATTATACCATAAATAGTACTTTTTTTCTTTAAAGATGATTTAATTTCGCCAAATAATTCAAAAATTAAAATATATAAAAGCACGCCAAAGGTTAATGATAGTAAAATGGTAGATGTAAGTTCATTAATATTCCCAAAAATAATCACAATTAAGGCTCCTAAAAAAGAACTTATTACTAATAAAATAGTCAGTAATACATGATATTTTTGCTTTTTTAAAGAATTACCCACTTGCAATCCTAAAGGAATATTATGTAAAGATATACTTAACATTAAAAATAAACCACTTGTAATATTATTGATTGTTACACTATATAAAGTTAATCCCTCAAGTAAATTATGTAAAGTTAAAGCAATAATCGTAATAACCCCGATATGTTGCATATGCAAAAGATGGTCTTCTTCATCATCGTCATGTTCATGATGTTCATGATGATGATGGGGTATTAATCTATCTAGGACAATAAAAATACCAAAGCCTAATACTAAAGGTATTATTAAATAAATATTCTTTGCCTCAATAATCTCAGGCAATAAGTCAAAGGCTAATAAACTTATAATAACAACAAAAGCTAAAGAAGTAGCAAATAAAGAAATATTCTCTTTATTTTTATAATTATTTAAAAATATTATTCCTAATAAGAAAAACAACCCTGTTATTATTGTAAAAATAATTCCCACAAGCATCATTTATCACCTTGTTTAATTTTAACACTATTTTATTATTCCAACAACCAAAATTTCATATACATAGAAAAAAGGGGCTGTCGCGAAATTAAGTGATTAATTTCTTGACAGCTTCTTTTCTTTTGGTTTTACAATTGGAAATTTT
>CANQRA010000062.1 GCA_947626125.1 uncultured Bacilli bacterium | reverse complement strand
TATTAAGAAATATATAGAAAAAATATAGATAAATAAAGAAAAAACAGGTAGTTTGTGTATAAACTATTCACACTACCGGAAACTATAAGGAGAAATATTATGAAACAAGAAATAGGAACTAATAATTTTAATGATTTTGGGGAAGTTTTTAAGATGTCTAGAGTTAATCTTAAATATCTTTTAGAAAGAGATGGTAAAGTAGAGTATTTAGACAAAGAGACTAATTGTCTTTATACTTTAAAAAGGGCATATGGTATTAGAAATTATTCTAACGGAAACTCAATTTGTTTTAAAAAAGAAAATCTTACTACTGGTATTATTGAAGAAGAATATTATAGTGTAACTAACCCTGCAGATTGTTTTGAAGCTGCTAAAAAGATTAGTGATTTAAGAGAAAATAATTTATTATATTCTCGGTGTTATGCTGATGTTGAAACTAAATATGGAACCTTTTGCTTAGAAATAGATGAAATGTATGATAATGCCTATGAAACTCTTTATGCAAATTGCTTTAAAGATTGCTATAAACCAAAACACCGTGCTCTTACTTTATATAATGTAACTCACAATAATAATGTTTTTAAAAATATTGGGTTTCCTTATGTTTACTCATATTTTGGCGTTTTAAAGGTTAAAAGTGTACCTAAAAGCAATTTTAATCAATGGCATCTTGGTTATGATGATAACCTATTTCAAAATCCAAGAAGAAGTATTTGGAATTATGATATTGTAGCTGAAAAAAGTGCAGAAAAAACACCAATTTATAGTATTAGTGATCATGCTGACAGCTTTGGTTTTAGGGGTGCTATTATTTTAGATGGCAACATTAAAACTAGTAATGTTAGTCATTTGTTACCTGATTGCTTTGCCAATTTAGAAGTAGATGAATATGAAAAAGAGCCAGTAACTTCTAAAATTTATTATGGTGCTGCCGATACTATTGTTGTATTAAAAAAGGGTTATGAAATAAAAGTTATTTATAATGCTTTTAATCCAAGAAAACATAGAAAAGAAGAGAAGGAATCTGTAAATATTTTATCTTTAACTGATGGAGAATTTACTAAAGATGACTTTGAAAAGATAATTATCTCATTGGAATTAATGAATATTGCTATGGACTTAAAAGAAAGTTTTATTACGGAATTAGTTACCTATATTAATGTCCACACAAGTGATTTTACTTCTCTTACGGATACTTTAACTGATGTTTCTTATAAAGAATTAAAAGAAATAATAATGGATAGCAATCTAACTGAATTTGCTGAAAAGTTAATTGAAAATATGTCGGAAACTTTTGGTATTTCTACAAGTGATTTATTAGGAAAAAAGGAAGTAGAAAATGGATTATCTAGAAAGGTTCATAAATAAAGGAGAAAAATTATGGAAAAAGAAACAAATTTAAATGATTTTGGGGAAGTTTTTAAGATGCCTAGAGAGGATTTTCAAAATTATTTAAAAAAAGCCGGCAAAGTAAGTTGCTTTGATAAAGAAACTAACTGTATTTATACTTTAACGACTACTATGGGTTTTAGACAATATTTTGAAAGGCCTTCCGTTTGGCTTAAAAAAGAAAATCTTACCACTGGTGTTATTGAAGAAAAATTTTATAATCTGAGTAATGATATAGATTTTAGAGAAATTTATAAAAAATTTAACGACTTACGAGATGTTAGTGCAATATATTCTCGATGTTATGTTGATGTTACAACTAAATATGGTACTTTTTGTTTAGAAGCAGATGAACATTTTTCTCATTCTAACTATGGACCCCATCGTTCTCTTAGTTTGTATAATGTTACTCATGATAATGAGGTTTTTCAAAATCACTATTCTAAATACATTTATCCTAAATTTGGCGTTTTAAAACTTAAACATATGTCTAATAACAATTTTAATCAATGGTTAGTTGGCCATATTGATAATATGTTTCAAAATCCAAGAAGAAGTATTTGGAATTTTGGCCCATTGTTTGAGAAAAACGCTAATAAAGGGGCAGAAGATGGTCCAATTTATTGTATGAGTGATTATGCCGATAGTGGTTTAGGTTTTAGGGGTGCTATTATTTTAAATGGCAATATTAAAACAGCTAATATTAGAAATTTATTGCCGGATTGTTTTGCTAATTTAGAAATAGATGAATATGAAAAAGAGCCTGCAACTTCTAAGATTTATTATGGTGCTGCCGATACTATTGTTGTATTAAAAAAGGGTTCTAAAATAAAAGTTATTTATAATATCTTAAATAGAAGAAAACATAAAAAAGAAGAAAAAGAAGCTATAAGTATCATTTCATTAACTGATGGAGAATTTACTAAAGATGATTTTGAAAAGATAATTAACTCTCTAGAATTAATGGATATTGATAAGGACTTAAAAGAAAGTTTTATTACGGAATTAGTTGCATATATTAATGTCCACACAAGTGACTTTACTTCTCTTACAGACACATTAAGTGATGTTACTTATGAACAGTTGAAAGAATTAATAATGGACAGCAATCTAACTGAATTTGCTGAAAAGTTAATGGAAAATATGTCGGAAACTTTTGGAATTTCTACAAGTGATTTAATAGGAAAAAAAGAAGTAGAAAATGGATTATCTAGAAAGATTAATAAATAGACATATTTTTAACAGGAGAAAAATTATGGAAAAGAGAAATATTAATCAAAAAAAACAAGAAATTTTAAAGAAATATGGTCTTGATGTTACTTTTGAAGAAGCTAGTAATATCCAAATAACTGATACCTATGTTAGTAGCGTAGATAATTTTAAATCCATTACATTTGTTAATCAAAGTACGGGCGAAAAAATCGCCTTTTACAGTGGGATTCCGGCGGATGATAACATGGATTATAACACCACGGTTACTTTTAATAATGAAGAAATTGATTATAATTCTAAAGGAAAGCAAGGTTATTTAAAACTCGCGGATTTAAAAGGCGAAGTTATAAGAAAAAGAGCTTGGGCAAATGTCGATACTAAACATGGCCAATTTTGTTTTTGCCTAGAAGAAGATAATTTAAAAAGAACCATCCAACTTTTCTCTTCTAATTATGACGACATTTGGGAACCTTTATCTAGTTATGAAGAGAGCACTATTTTTGTCATTACTTATGATAAAGCCCAAAATGCGCACAAACTTTTATTAGGCAATCGTCCAAGTACAATATGTAATTTTCCAACCAAAGAAATTAATCTTTATGAAGTAGATAACTCATCAATTTATACCTATTTTTCTCGAAATTATTGCCATGATGAAGGGGTAATTCTTTTAAACGGTCAATTAACACCTGAAAATAATGAAACACTCAAGAAAATAGCAGAAAGTTTTACAACCGCGGATAGCTATTATGAAGTAAGAGATGCTGCTGACGCCCAACATACATCCAAAATTTATTTTGGCAATCTTGATGATAAAGTCCAAATTTTCAAAGATGATGACCAAATCCATATTGTTTATAAAAGTCGAAGACAATTAGGTTTTTTAATCCCAGTATTTGATTTTTGTGTCTTTTCTGAAAGCAAAGGACAATTAACGAAAGATGATTTTGAGAAAATTATCATTGCTCTTCATAATATAGACTTGTTTGATAATTATCAAAATCAACGGATTATTACTGAGTTAATAAATTATATAAATACGCATGAAAAAGATAATTTAAATATTCAATCTAAATCTTTAAAAAATGTTACTTATGATTTTTTATTAAATATTATGCAAAATGGTGATATTGCTTTATTTGTAGAAAGTTTAATTGATGAAATAAAAGATACATTTAATATCCCGATGGATGAGTTATTAGGAACAAATCAACAAGTAGAAAGAAGACTTGGCGATGTTGTAAGATATATGAAAAAGTAAGGGCTGATAGCTAAGATGGATTTAGTTAATTTATTATATCAATATTTAAATCGTTTTATTAATAGCGAAGAATTGTTAGCTAGATTAAAAAAGATTGATTTAACCAAATATAGTAAATATGAAGTTATAAAAATAAAAGAATTAATTAAAGATTTAGAAAAGATTATTAAAGAAATTCCTAATGCTAAAGATGAAATAGAGGAAGAAAGATTAAAATCTCTTGACCGCATTCTAAATAGTCTTACGGAAGATGTAATGGCTTCTCTAGATGAAGAAGGAAAGAAATTTGTAGAAAAACAAAAAGCAAGTTTAGAAAATGATAAGAAAAAGGTTAATGATGGTGGAAAGCTTTATGATGCCGTCGTCGAACTAATGGATAATAATGAAATAGTAAATAAATATTATGATAAGATGGATAGTAAAGAATTACTTGCCTTTATTACCCAGTATATTTCGGCCCCAATAACACCAGCCTTAACGCAAAGTGCCTTCGATGATTTAGTAAGGGTTGGGATAGAAGAAGATAAAAGAGAAGCCTTATGGCGTCTTGCTTTTAATTACACTAATAAAAAGAAAGATTTTACTAAAATAGTTGATTACTTTATTCTAAAAAGAGATGCTTATTATTTAGAAGAACTTGTTTGTGCTGTCGCAGAATCCCTAGATATGGATTATTTAATTAATAAAGTTATAGAAACTAAGGATAAAGATTTTATTAAAGAAATTATATCTCGGGGAAAAGATATAAGTTATTTATTTAGTGAAGAAAAATTAGAAAAAATAAAAGATGCCTTATTAAAAGAGATAATATAAAGTAATGGTAATAAATGCAAACTTTATTTATTATAATTTACAGTAATAATAAAAAATGGTAAAATTAGTTTATTAAGGTGATTATTATGAAATTTAATGATTTAATAAATATATTAAAAGAAAAGAATCTTTTAGTTAATTATAATGTTGTTAATGATGATATCTATAATGATGTCTATTATGATTCTACAAAAGTTAAAGGTAAAGGCATTTTAATATGCAAGGGTTTAAAGTTTAATAAACAATATTTATTAGACGCTATTGAAAAGGGCATTACTGCCTATATTTCGGAAGTAGATTACAATATACCTATGAATACCATAATTGTTAAAAATATTTTAGATGTTATGGCCATCGTAAGTAAAGCTATCTATGATGATAGTAGTAAAGATTTAACTTTAATTGGAGTAACGGGAACCAAAGGCAAAACAACAACGGTAGATTTTGTGCACAATATTTTGGATGTAAATACCCAAAATAAAAATGCTTATTGGACCACGATAGATCATTATGATGGAGAGAAGAATGATTCTAGTCATAATACCACCCCCGAAATAGTCGATATTTATCAATTAATAAAAAATGCTAAGAAAAATAATGTTCCTTATTTTGTTTTAGAAGTATCTAGCCAAGCTAGTAAGTTAAAAAGAATTGAGACCTTAGATTTTAGTATAGGCATTTTTACCAATGTAAGTTATGATCATATATCACCTTTAGAACATGCCTCTTTTGAAGAATACTTAGATTGTAAAGTGAATTTTTTAAAGAAGTGTAAAACCGTCTTTTTATATCGTAATTCTGAGTATTATGAATATATAAGAAAAGCTCTTGATGATAAAGAAATTTATACTTTTGGTGATACTTTAAACTGTGATTATATGTTTAGTGATATAGAAACTGTTGATGATGGTATCTGCTTTAAAGTTAAAAATGGTAAGGATATTAAAGATTATAAGATTAGTATGAAGGGTAGTTTTAATGTGATTAACGCTACGGCAGCCATTGCTGTAGCAAATCATCTTCATATTCCTTATGCTGATATTTGTGAAGGACTTCTTAAAACATGGGTTATTGGTCGCATGAATATTTATGAAAGCAAAAAATGTACCGTTATTGTGGATTATGCCCATAATAAAATAAGTGCTGAAGCCTTACTTAAATCTTTATTAAGTGATTATCCTAATAAAAATATTAAATTAGTCTTTGGTTGTCCTGGTGACCGGGGTATAAATAGAAGAAAAGATATTGGGGAACTAGCCGGTAAGTATGCATCATACATTTATATAACTTCCGAAGACCCTCAATCTAAAAGAGCGGAGGATATTTGTGAAGAAATAG
>CANQRA010000061.1 GCA_947626125.1 uncultured Bacilli bacterium | reverse complement strand
TATATTTAAACTTAAACAAACCTAGGTTTTACCTAGGCTAAATTAATTTTTTTGAATTTTTCATGTTTTTATCCTGTGCAAATATTTCATTTTTTAATTCTATTAAAATTTTTAATAGCTTCAATAATATATTGTTCAATATATCTTTTATCTCTATTTAATAATTCTTTTGGTAACACCGATTCTATTTTTGCTTTATTAAATGAAATTTTGTCATTTTGATTACCTTTTTTCTCTATCAATATATTTTCTACCATATCAAAAGTCAATTTTTTCTTTTCGCTTATTTTTCTAATTTTTAAGGCTTGAGCATAACTTGGTGTAACTTCTTCATAAGTAATTGTAAAATATACTAATTCTTGAGCATCTTTTGCTAGATAAGAGAGTTCAACAGCAGTAGTTATTCCTAAAGTTAAAATACTTCTCTTATCATAAATAACCGTATCATCAACAATTTTTAGTAACTCTGGTATCAAATAAGTCAGTCTTATATACCTTCGTACTTGTTCTCGTGATTCTCCACTAACTTTAGATATTAATTCAACTGATGTTAACTTCTGCACATCCTGTGTAGAAGTGTTTTTTTTCCTTGATGTTTAATTGCCTCTAATTTCATTTTATAGGCAAATGCTTTTTCTGATGGTAAAATTTTATTTCGATAAATATTAGAATCTACCATGTAAATAGTAGCTTCATCATCGTTTAATTCTTCAACATAGCAATCAGCCTCATAAATTCCATTTAGTTCTAATGCTAATTTTCTTCTATGACCTGATATCATTTCATATCTTCCGTTTTCTTTTCTTCTTACCACTAGTGGATTTAACAATCCATTTTCCTTAATACTATTTCTTAATTCATTTAATGATTCATCTTTTTCTACTCTAAAAGGATGATTTTTAAATGAATCTATCATCCTTAAATCTATTTTTATTATTTCTTTCATCTATTCTCCTTCTTTCAATTCATAATTAAGTTTCCATTCAAGATATTTTTCATAAGACAATTCTCTTGTATCTCGAAGTTTCCTCATTTTTTCCCATTCTTCCATAAATTTTAAAATCAAATTATCTCTATCATTACGAAAGTATTCAGAAATTGCAAAATCAATATTCATTTTAGGAAATAACTCTTCTAACCATAATAGAAAAAATTATATCTTCAGATTTGTCAAAGTTATATTTTCGAATACAATTAACATTAACATTTAAAATGTTAGCTATTTCTAAAAGTCTATCTTCTTTGGGAACTCTTTCTCCACTTTCATATCTTGCCATTCCTCTTCTCTTATTTTCCTTTTTCATTCCTAACTCTTCTGCAACCTCTTCTTGTGTTAAACCTCTAAACTGCCTTATAAATGCAATTCTTTCTCCTTGTGTTAAATCATCTAATTCATGCCTAAAATATATTCTTTTCATTTTTATTAATCTCCTCTCTTTTACATTAAATATTTTTTAAGACAAAAACTAAGACATCATTATCATAACTTATTTAGATTGAATTAAAAAATTATTTATCGCATTTTTTCACCTCCTTAAATTTGTCGCAAAAAACACAATTTTTAACAAAAAAAGACCAAGATTATTTAAAATCTCAGTCTAATTTGAATTTATATAATTTTTTTTGAGTTATTTAATTTTAACTCTAATCTCCATAAAATCTTACAACATCATTATTATAAGTAATTATTTGAATAAATGTAGAACGCCTTTACGGACTATTTGTTCTCCTTTTCGCGTATAGCAGCTTGTGCAGCAGCTAGTCTTGCAATAGGTACTCTAAATGGAGAACATGATACATAAGTTAAACCAACATTATGACAGAATTCAACACTACTTGGTTCGCCTCCGTGTTCACCACAAATACCAAGTTTAATGTTTGGACGAGTTTTCTTTCCTTTTTCCACAGCCATTTTAATAAGTTCCCCCACTCCTACTTGGTCAAGTTTAGCAAATGGGTCAATTTCATAAATTTTATTTTGATAATAAGAATCTAAGAATTTACCAGCATCATCTCTTGAGAAACCAAATGTCATTTGGGTTAAATCATTAGTTCCAAATGAGAAGAATTCAGCTTCTTCGGCAATTTTATCCGCTGTTATGGCCGCTCTTGGAATTTCAATCATGGTACCAATATGATATTCCATATCACTACCTTTTTCTTTCTTCACAATTTCAGCAGTTTCGATAACAATATCTTTAACAAATTTTAATTCTTTAACTTCGCCAACTAAAGGTATCATGATTTCGGGAACAATATCATACCCCTCTTCATCTTTTACTTCAATAGCTGCTTCCATTAAAGCTCTTGTTTGCATTCTCGCGATTTCTGGATAAGTAACAGCTAGACGACAGCCACGATGACCCATCATTGGGTTAAATTCATGAAGTTCAGAACATTTATTTTTAATTTTTTCAACAGAAACATTCATATCCTTAGCTAAAGCTTCAATTTCTTCATCTGTATTAGGTAAGAATTCATGTAAAGGTGGGTCTAAGTAACGAACAGTCATAGGTAGACCTTTTAATTCCTTATACATTGCTTTAAAGTCACCTTTTTGGAATGGAATTAATTCATTTAAAGCTTTTTCTCTTTCTTCAACGGTATCCGCTAAAATCATTTTTCTAATCTTAGGAATCCGATTTTCTTCAAAGAACATATGCTCAGTACGACATAAGCCAATACCTTCAGCTCCAAGTTCAACAGCTTTTTTAGTATCTCTTGGATTATCAGCATTTGTTCTAACTTTTAAAGTTCTATATTTATCAGCCCAAGCCATGATACGACCAAAATCGCCGGAAATTTCAGCATCTTTAGTTTCTACATCGCCTTTATATATTTTACCAGTGGTTCCATCTAGAGAAATATAGTCGCCTTCTTTAAAAGTTTCATTACCTAAAGTAAAGCATTTTTCTTCTTCATTTATTTTAATTGCTCCACAACCGGCAACACAACAAGTACCCATACCACGAGCAACAACTGCAGCATGACTAGTTCTACCACCACGAGCAGTTAAAATACCTTGACTAGCTACCATTCCTTCAATGTCTTCTGGCGTTGTTTCAAGTCTTACTAAAACAACTCTTTCGCCTTTACCACCTTTGCCTTCTCTCTTGGCATCTTCTGCTGTAAAGACTACTTTACCAGCAGCAGCACCAGGAGATGCAGGTAATCCTTCGCCAATGACAGTCGCTTTCTTCAAAGCTTCATCTTTAAATGTTGGGTGTAATAATTGGTCAAGACTCTTAGCTTCAATTCTTAATACTGCTTCTTCTTCACTAATCATGCCTTCATCAACTAAATCACACGCAATTTTAATTGCAGCATGCGCCGTTCTTTTACCATTTCTTGTTTGTAAGAAATATAATTTACCATTTTCAATCGTAAATTCCATATCTTGCATATCACGATAATGGTCTTCTAGTTTTTGCGCTAGTTTCATAAACTCATTATAACATTCAGGTAAATCTTCTTGTAATTTAGTTATAGGTTGAGGGGTTCTAACGCCCGCTACAACATCTTCGCCTTGGGCATTAATTAAGTATTCACCATAAATACCTTTTTCTCCCGTTGCGGGATTTCTTGTAAATGCTACACCAGTACCAGAAGTATCACCCATATTACCAAATACCATGGATTGAACATTAACAGCAGTTCCCCAATCACCTGGAATATCATTCATTCTTCTGTATACAATAGCTCTTGGATTATCCCATGAACGGAATACAGCTTTAACAGCTCCAAGTAATTGTTCTTGAACATCTTGAGGGAATTCCTCGCCATTCATATTATCTTTATAAACTTTTTTAAAACGGGTAACTAATTCTTTTAAATCTTCCGTTGTCAGTTCATTATCATAAGTTACACCCTTTTCATGTTTTAATTCATCAATTATTTTTTCAAAGTATGATTTAGGTACTTCCATAACTACATCAGAATACATTTGAATAAAACGGCGATAAGAGTCATAAGCAAAACGAGGATTATTCGTACTCTTTGCAAAACCCTCCACTGATTTATCATTTAAACCTAAGTTTAAGATGGTATCCATCATCCCTGGCATACTCGCTCTAGCACCACTTCTAACAGATACTAAAAGGGGCATCGTTTCATCGCCAAACTTTTTGCCAACCATATCTTCTAATTTTTTTAATGCAACTTGCATTTCATCAATTATTTCATCGCGTATCACTTTACCATTATTATAGTAATCAGTACACGCTTCTGTTGTAATAGTGAATCCTTGAGGAATAGGTAACCCTAAATTAGTCATTTCGGCTAAGTTAGCACCTTTACCACCAAGAAGCTCACGCATATCTTTGTTTCCTTCTGAAAACAAATAAACATATTTCTTTGCCATTTTATAAGCCTCCTAATCAATATTTTAACACAGTAATAATTAACCACCAAAAACTATCTATAATTTTTGACATTTATTGACGCTTTTTATTCGGATGACAAGCTAAATAAACACTTCTTAATCTTTCATTGCTAACATGAGTATAAATTTCCGTAGTATTTAAATTCTCATGGCCTAACATTTCTTGAACACTTTTTAAATCAGCCCCATTATCGAGTAAATGAGTAGCAAAAGTATGTCTTAAAGTATGGGGTGATACTTTATGTTTAATGCTGGATTTTTCAATAATTTTATTAATTAAATATTCAATACTTTCCCGACTTAATTTACCCCCTTTTTGGTTGATAAACAAATAATCTGATGCATACTTCAAAAATTCATTTCTTACTTTTAAATAGGCATTAAGTCTTTTTTCACAAGGAGCTCCATAATAAACAATTCGCTCTTTACTCCCCTTTCCCATAACTCTAATTTGTCTATTATTAAGGTCTATATCTTTAAGTTTAATATTTGAGGCTTCACTAACCCGGATTCCTGTAGAATATAAAAGCTCAAATATACATATATCCCTAATATCTTCTTTACTTTCTATTTTATAATTATCAATAACTTCATCTATTTCCACAATACTTAAATAATTAGGTAATTTCTTTTCTACTTTAGGGTTCTTAATTCTTTTAAAGATATTATTATCAATTAATTTAATTTCCACTAAATAATTATAAAAACTTCTTAATGAACTTAAATGTCGTGATATCGTTTTATTCGTAAACTTTAAACTATCTAAATACTTTAAAAAATCCATAATTTGTTCTTTATTAATAGTTAAATAATTAATTTTTTGTTTATTTAGATAATCTTTATATAAAACTAAATCATTATCATAACTATCTTTGGTTAGTTTACTATAATTTAATTCATATTCTAAATACTCTAAATATTTTTTTATTGCTTCTTCTATTTTCATAACTTAATTATATAACAAAAAAAGTTAAATGACTAGGCAACATCATTTAACTTATCATTTTTTTCTAATGTTCTACTAATAGATTCTTTTCTTACCATTAATTCTTTCCATAACATAAAGTAGATTTCCCTTCCTTTATAATAAGGAATTTTACCTAATAGAAAGAATATGTCTTCTTTATTGTTTTCATTTAATGCTTTCTTAAATTCTTTTAATTTAATATTTAACATATCATTATCTAAGAAGGTTTCTAATATTTTTTTATAATAACCATATAATTTATCTTTTAGAGGTCTTTCTATTTCTTCACTAGATGCCATAAAATCTTTTATAACATCCATTCTTTCTTTCGTAAGTGGTAATAATGTCTTTTTACTATCACTAATTATTTTAAAAATCCCATTTACATATTCATCTCTAACAATATTATTTTCTATAATTAAATCTCTTAATTCCGTTTCTGTATATTTTTTGGTAAAATTATCAATGGCTTCAATACTACCAGTAGGATAATTTTCATAACCAGGTATTCTATTAATTTCAATTATATTATAATCTCCTGGTCTGTTTTCTAAAACTAAATAATATTTTACAGATTCATTCATGATATCACCCCTTTACAAAGGAATATTATTATAACATTTCTTTAATTTGGTGTCAAATTAATCTTCTAATTTAAGTTTCCGTATTTTTAAAATTTTAAGTGCATTTTTTGTAATTTATAGTTTACATGTCTAATAA
>CANQRA010000060.1 GCA_947626125.1 uncultured Bacilli bacterium | reverse complement strand
TAAAGCAAAAAAATCAGAAAAAGTTTTCAACATTTTTCTGATTTTTTCTTTTTCTTTATTTTTTACGGAAACTCAAATTAATGAAAAGATTTACTAAACAAATATTTTACGATATAATTTTATTAGGTGAAGTAAATTGTATAAATTAAAATATTATTCTTTAACGAAAGAAGAAAAGCAAAAATTAAAAGAAGAATTTTACCAAACAGAATTTGGTCAAATGCTCAAAAAAAGATTAGACCGCGTCTTTATTATTGGCATTATGTCCCTAGTCTTTGGAATATTCTTAATTCTAACTAAAAATAACATTTGGGATTTAATAAGTGGTATATCTCTTTTAATTGCCGCGGTTGTTTTTCTGATTGGCAGTTTTAAAGTACGCATTGATAAATTAAATTTATATTATGCCAAAACAAAGAAGAAATAAACGCTTCTTTTTTTAATATGATTTAGTATGAGTGATTTTGAAAGAAAATTAAATCAATTAAAGATTAGTGATTTTATTTGGCTAATATACTTTTTTATTATCATTTTTTCTTTAATATCGAATTCTTTACAAAAGAAATACTTGTATTCAAAAAATAAATATTACCGTACTCATGCGAGAACTATTAATATAACTCTTTTAGTTGTTGCTTTCTTTATTTATTTTTATTTTGTTTTAGAGTCTCTAGATGATATCAACATTTTAAAATATAAAACAAAAGTAACGGAAAATCAAAGGAGAGTGGCTTTAGAAAGACTTATTACTACCCTTGTCTTTTTGGTAGGTGGGGCTTTATCTATTTATACCGAATTAGACGACCAAAGCGGTGACATTGATTTAGCTATCCTTTAGCACTCCGATATATTTGATGGCTTTCTAAATCTATCCCTTTTAATTTCATTAATTCGGAAACACTCATTACTTGATAGCCTTTACTATAAAGAATCGGTAATAATTCTTCAATTGCTTCGACTGTTTCATTATAAGAATCATGAAATAAAATGATATCGCCATCTTTAATATTATTTAAAACATAATTAATGATTTTATTACTATTTCGCACTTTCCAATCATTAGTGTCTTTATTCCATAAGATAAAAGAAGCATCAATTAAAGATAAGTCGCTATTATTAATAGAGCCATAAGGGGGTCTTACTAATTTTAAATCTTCATTAGTTATGCTTTTATATAAATCATTCATTAAATTAAAATCATTAATAATATCTTCTTCCGTCATCGTTTTCATATTTTGATGGTTATAGGTATGACTGCCTATTTCATTTCCCCGTGCTTTAATAGATAAAATTAAATCTTTTTGATATTTCATTTTACTACCCAACACAAAAAAAGTCGCATGAAACAAGTTATCTTCTAAATAATCTAATATTTTATTAGTTTTATTTTTATTGGGACTATCATCGAAGGTAAAAGCAACACTTTTCTTTGCATTGGTATAATTATAACCCGATTCATTTTGATACTCTTTATCTAAAACTAAAGTAAAGTTAAGATAGTCTTTTATTTCATTATAATTCACTTTTAAATATAATAGTTCATCTAAAGAAGGCGTAATATTATAATTACTAAAATAAATAACCATTTCATTTTCTCTTAAAAGATATGATTTTACTACTTCATCCTTAGTTAATCCTTCCACGATAAATTGGGGATATTTTAAATTTAGTAACTCCTCTATTTTTAAATTAAATTCTTTTACTTTATCTTCTTTTATTAATTCATTGATGGCAATTTCTTTATTATCTTTATATATTTTACTTAAAAAAGAATCTTGATTATCCTTATATAAATAAGAAGTTATGCCTTCACCGAGAGCATTTTTCTCGACTAAAACATAATTACTATTATCCTCTAGAAAACAGTAATCAGCTTCATCTTGCTTATAGAAGTAAGAGAATGTTACAGCATTAAAGACAATCAGTAAAACAATAATTATTTTTAAATAAAACACTTTCTTCATAAACATCATTTATATTATGGCTAAGATTACATAATTCATTTACAAAACTCAAAATTTTTCTTATAATTTATTATGTGAGGTAATTATGAGAATAGATAAAAATAATTATTATTTAGACATTGCCGAAAGTGTCAGTGAAAGAGGTACTTGTTTAAGAAGAAATTTTGGGGCCATTATTGTAAATAATGATGAGATTGTTTCCACTGGCTATGTAGGTGCCCCTCGAGGAAGAAGAAATTGTTGCGATTTAAAATTTTGCTTACGAGAAAAAATGAATATTCCCAGAGGCGAACGTTATGAATTATGCCGTAGTGTGCATGCTGAACAAAATGCCATTATTTCAGCCAAAAGAAAAGATATGCTAGATGGTACCTTGTATTTAGTAGGTAAAGATTACAATTCAGGAGAATACGTAGAAAATGCCCGACCTTGTGCTTTATGTAAAAGAATGATTATTAATGCTGGATTAAAACAAGTCATTATTCGAAACAATAAAAAAGATTACACCATTATCGATGTCAATGACTTTATCGAAAATGATGAATCTTTGGAGGGAGTTAAAGGATATTAACTTCTTTTTTATTTGATGATAAATTCTACAGCAAGAAAATGATTTACTTCTTCTAAAGGAGCTGAGGTACTTTTAACAAGACGATATGTTCCTTTAGCTAGAGAGCCATATAAATCTGTCCAATTAATATACATTTCTAAGGTGTTATCTTCGCCCACATTATAACCGATGGCATTAAAATTAGCATCCTCCTTGGTTTTTAAACTAACCCATTTTTTACCATCTTTTTTATCAATCCGATAAGCACTACCATAAATATTGTGGTTTTCTGTCGTATCCGTTATAATAATGGTCATATCATTTGGTGTAAGAGTTCCCTCTTTAACCACCATCTTAACCCCTTCTAGAGTATTCATTTCTTCTTTTACTTCTTTATTGCCACATCCACCCAAAAGCAAGAGGCTAGCAATTAAAGTTATCGCACATAATTTTTTCATAGTTATCCCTTCCTTAAGTAAATTATAACGAATAAAATCATTTAAGTAAACCAAATTTTCAAAAAAATTCCTTGACATACTGAGGATTTTATAGTAAATTAGAAAAAGTTAAAAAAGGGGGATGCATATGAACTATTTAAGCAAGAAAAAATCACGAATTTTGGATGCACTTAAAATGACTAGTAGTTTTATTATGTCATCAGTTATTTTAATTAATTGTTATTGCTACATCTTAAATTCGACTTTTAAAACAAACAAAAACAAAGATAAAATAGAGGAAAACAATACGCCAAAAATAGAAGCTATGGCTCTTAATGATAGTTATCCTATAAATAATGACTCTAAATCAGATATTAAAGCATGGCATCCAGAATTTGCTAAAATTGTGGCTAAAAACCTAGTATTGAATTCGCCCCAAATTGAAGAAGAAATCAAAAGAAGTCATTTAGTCAAATTATTTATTGAGGCATATTTAGATTCCTTAAATCCTTATAATAAAAATAATGAAGAAAAAATCAAATGGATTTTAGACCAATATAATTTAACCGAAGAAGAATTTAAAGTTGTTGTTGCTGTTACTATCGCGGAAGCCAAAGGCCTTAGTTATGAAGATGCCTATGCTGTCATCAATGTCATTTATAACCGAACTATCTGTTCACGCTGGATTAACGAAATAAAAAGACAAACAGGTGAAGACGCTGGAACTAGTTTATATGAACAAGTTATTGCTAAAGGTCAATTCACTGTTTATTATTATGGTGAAAGAACTTATCGATACTATCTTGATATTGATATTGAAGAATACCCAGGCTATCAAGCGGTAATTGATTTTCTATACGGAACATTTACCCAAGATGAAGTTACTGGCGAATACACTTGGAATGGGCCGGAAAGGTTACATGATCTTTTAAATTTTGTTGGTCATCACGTTACACCAAAATATTCTTCTCAAAGTTTTACTAGTATGGGGAATAATTATGGAATTCATATTACAGATAGCGAATATGTTACAGATAATTTCACAAGCATAACTGAACAAGAAATAGAAAAAAGAGCCCAAGAAGTGGAAGAATTTAGTAATTATTATCGCCAAAATATTAATAAGGGTATGGCCAAAAAAGATGCGATTAATTTAGCCAGAACAAAACTTAATAAGTAATAAATTAAATATTATGGCAGAAAAAAACGGCTTTTTAAGCCGCTTTTTTAATCGCGCTAGAATACACGCGTAATTTTTATTTTGGTGCACCTGAAGGGACTTGAACCCCCACGGATATATCCACTAGATCCTAAGTCTAGCGCGTCTGCCAGTTCCGCCACAGGTGCAAAAGAAATGGTGGACCTCGTAGGACTCGAACCTACGACCGCCCGGTTATGAGCCGGATGCTCTAACCAACTGAGCTAGAGGTCCGCATTTCTTTTTAATTATACTATATCTCTTTTTAAACTGCAAGCATAATCAAAAAAAAGATACTAAATTTTGTATCTTCTTTCCTCTTTGAACTTTCTATTCTATTTATTACTATCTACTTCGATTATGACTAGTTAATTTTTCGCCATTTTCCCAATTTAATAAGTATAATTCCGCAGCTCGGGATGGTAATATTATGCCACATAAATCTTCATAAGTAGCAAGCATTTCCTTTAACTTAGCTAATTGTAACTCCTCGGAATTTTCACAAGGCATTCCTACTTCTTGCATAACTTCATCAAAGGATTTTATTCTCCCTATATTTAATGTAGTTTGTTCTGTTCTCATCATTAATTCCCCCTTTTTATTCTTAATGTTTATCTTGTAACATATTAAGTAAATCGATTTTAAACATATCTTTTGAAGCATTAGCTTTCGAAATCATAATACCTTTATAAGTAGTTAATTCTGACATGTGACCTTCTAATAAAATATCTGATGGTGTTATTGTTTCTAACATAACAACTTGGTCTTTTTTATGAACAGTATAAATTAATTTTACTTCTCCATGAATTTGAGTAAACATTTTATCACTTGGTAATTTTAATTCATATTTCTCAGTGCCATTTTTCTTATTTGTTTCTAACTTTTCACCAACAAATTTACCATTTCTTAAAGCTGGATAAAAATCAAAATTTAACTTCTTAAAAGCAAGCATATTGTATTTCTTTAATGCTCTTTCTAATTTTTTAAATTCATTTTCATTAACGTAATCTAAAACGTATCCTTTCATTTGTCATACCCCCTAATTACGCTATAAGTATAGCACATAAAAAAGAAAATGTCAACAGTTTGTCTAAAATTTAATTTTTTAGCACCCGTTTGGCATTTTATTATTGACTTTTGGCAACTTTTTGACGTATATCTTTTTGACATTATTTTAAGATAACAATAGTCTCGCCTAAATTCCAATTATTTAAGTAAAATTGCGCTACCTTTTTGTTTTCTTTTAATACTTGATGCACTTCTTTAGTTAATATATTGGTACTTTTTCCATGAATAATGACAATCTCTTTATTTCCCATCTTAACATTATCATTAATAAACTCATTAACCAAAGCATAAACTAAAGCTACCTCTTCCCCATGCAAGTCTAAATGAGGACTTTTGCTAGTTAACATTAGGATTATTATTTCCTTCCGTTACTTGAGGATTAGCCCCTTCTTTAAGTTCCGTACTCGGATTTTGCTCTTTCGTTTCCATAGGGTTAGGACTAGATGGATTATTTACCGCCGGAGCTGTTTGATGCAAAGGATTATTTTGCGCCCCAAATTTCTTATCGTAATAATTAGAAACATCAACTAATTTTGGAATAGAATCGCGAGATGATACTTTGGTTGTTCCTAAAGATGCGGCTATATTGGCATAGGCTAAAGATTTTTCTAAGCCAAAATCTTTCCCCATACAATATATAAAGGCACCCGCAAAGATATCTTTTGAACCATTAGTATCCACAATTCCCACATTCACCGGAGGCATAATCTTTACTTGATTATTGATGGCATATAAACAACCTCTTTCCCCTACCGTTATGACAATTTCGGAATTAAAAAATCTTTGTTTTAATTTATTGTATATATTTACTAAAGTCGCAGGGTTATTAAAATCCATTTTGAGACCTGTAATACCTTCGGCAGAACGACGATTGAAAATTATATTAGCACCATATTTACATAATTCTAATGTTTCACTCGTATACTCACTAACTATTAAAAATAACTTACTTTTAGCATATTTATCAAAGGCTGATGTTGTGGCATTAAAGTCATTACCATCCGAAACCACTATGTCTGCATTAATTCCAAAAGCATACTTCTTTAAATAAGCATTACTAATAATATCTAAAACCGTGTTATTCTTTGTCGTCTCATTAACTACGACTACCATTTGGCCTGTTTTTTTATCAAAACTGGTTTCTAAATAATCCGTATTAACCCCGACTAACTCATATTCTTTTTTGATTCTAGCTGCTCCATCATCCAGCGGAACAGACCGTTTACGGATGGACGAGTTGTCATCAGATA
>CANQRA010000059.1 GCA_947626125.1 uncultured Bacilli bacterium | reverse complement strand
TAACAGTGGTATGTCAACAGGAAGACATTTACACTTTGCTTATTCTATCGGGCATCCATTTAATGGGGGTACATATAAAAACCCAAGGGAGATATTCCCAAAACGATGAAAGCGTGTATTTTAGCCAGTGGTTCCAAAGGTAATGTAACTTATGTAGAAACGAAAAACCATCGGATACTAATAGATATGGGAAAATGTAAGAAATACATTGTGGATGCCTTAAAAAGTATTTCGGTTGATCCTAAAACTATTGATATTATCTTAATAAGTCATTTACATGCCGACCACATTTCGGCTTTAGAAAATTTTATTCATACTTATCCAGCCCTTGTTTGTATGCCCCAAGAAATGTTTGCGTCTCTAGATAGTATTCAAAATTATGACCATATAAAAATCTATGATGAAGAAATAGATTTAGACGATATAAAGATTTATGCTTTGAAATCTAGTCATGATGCCGTTGCATCGAGAAACTTTATTATTGAAGAAGGAGAAGCTTCCTTAGTTCAAATAACCGACACAGGATATATTAAAAGTAAATATTTTAACTTACTTAAAAATCGGGATATTTACTTTATGGAAAGTAATCACGATGTCGAAATGCTTACGCATGGACCTTATCCGGATTGGTTAAAAAGAAGAATTCTTAGTGATGAAGGACATTTATCTAATGAGGCTGCCGGTTTTTATCTATCCAAGCTAATTGGAGAGAAAACCAAAAAAGTTTATTTAATGCACTTGAGTGAAGAAAATAATCGCCCAAATATTGCTCTCGATACCGTAAAGAACACTTTAAAAGAATATGATGTTTCTTTTACCGATATTAAATGTGCCGAACAAAATGAAATAAGTGAAGTGATGGAATTTTGATAAAAATTATTTGTGCGGGAAAAATCAAAGAAGAATATTTAAATGCTTTAATTAATGATTATGCAAAAAGAATTAATAAATATCATAAATTAAGTATTATTGAAGTCAAAGATAATGATAATTATAATATTGAAACAGATAATATTTTAAAAGCTATCAATGAGAAAGACTATAATATTGCTTTATGTATAGATGGAAAAGAATATGATAGTCTTTCTTTTGCCACCCATTTAAACGACTTATTTAATCATCATAGTAATATCTCTTTTATTATTGGGGGTTCTCTTGGTTTAGATGAAAAAATTATTAATCTTTGTGCTGAAAAAATAAGTTTTTCTTCCATGACTTTTCCTCATGGTTTATTTAGAGGCATCTTATTAGAGCAAATTTATCGTTCATTTAAAATAAATAATAACGAGCGTTATCATAAGTAAAGGAAGTAGATATCATGATTGGTAATGATTGGGATGAAGTATTAAAAGTAATTGAAAATAGTGAAGGCTTTAAAAAATTTTTACAAGTAGTTAATGAAAAGTATGAAAAGACGACTTGTTACCCTCCTAAAAATTTAATTTTTAATGCTTTAAAATTAACTAGTTATAAAGATGTCAAAGTAGTAATTGTTGGTCAAGATCCATATCATGGTGAAGGAGAAGCTCATGGCCTTTCTTTTAGTGTGCAAGATGGAGTTAAGATTCCGCCATCTTTAGTAAATATCTATAAAGAGTTAAATAATGACTTAGGCATTCCTATCTCTAATTCGGGCAATTTGACTAAATGGGCTAAGGAAGGTGTCTTACTATTAAATGCTGTATTAACGGTAGAAAAAGATAAACCGGCATCGCATCGTAACTTAGGTTGGGAACTTTTAACCGATTACATTATTAAAGCTTTAAACCAAAAAGATAGTCCGGTAGTTTTTATTCTCTGGGGAAATTTTGCCAAAGAAAAGAAGAAGTATATCACTAATCCTCATCATCTAGTAATAGAATCAGCTCATCCTTCTCCTTTTTCTGCCAACTATGGTTTTTTTGGTTCGCGTCCTTTTTCAAAAACTAATGAGTTTTTAAAACAAAATAACATCCCACCCATTAACTGGCAAATCTAATTTTCATTTTCGGGTGTATTATATATAGTAATTGTTTTGTATTTAGCTATCTTACCAATAATATTATAAGGAAATGTTTTAATTAATTTATTATTTAAAATAGCATTTTCATTATAGATTTTTTTGGCGGAAATTAACTTTTCATCAATGGTTCTTAAATTTTGCATTTTCTTATTAAAATCATTATCTTTAGCTAGTTTACTAAAATCTTTTCTTAAATCATTAATTATTTTACTAGCTTCCTCTAATTTCAAATCTTTTTCAATGTTATTTATATTTTGTTCTTTTAAGTCCAGATAATCTTTTAAATAATCTTTTTTATCTGTGGCTTTTTTTATATTAGAATTAATCCCTATAATTATTTCTTGTTTATCAGTTAAAGCTTCATTAATTATAACTTCTACTTTATTCATTTTTTCTTGATAAACCTTTAATTTATTTAACCCCATAAAATATATTAAAATTACAATCGATAATATTAACAATAAAATTACCAAAAACAATACCATTTTATTTATCTCCTTTTTATTATTCTTTTCATATCTTGCCCAAATATATCTTGAAATTCTTTTCTATTTATTAAATAGTATATAGTTAGTAAGAATAAACCAAATACACCAATTAAGACTATTAATATTAATCTACTATCTACAGCATTTATTATACCACAATATATTAAAGATAAAAATATCATTAATAAGTATGTCATAATTAATTTAGGTATTCTTTGTAATATACCATGATAATTAGTATGTAAGTCTTTTTTTAATACAGTAAGTTGGATACTTAATGATAATAGATACCCAATTAATGTGGCAGTAATTGCTCCATAATAAGGATAAATATTTAATTTGGCAAATAAATTCATTAAAGGAATATCTAATAATAAATTAATTAATAAACCCAAAATTACCGAAGTATAAATTAATTTGGTTTTACCTAGAGCTTGGATACCATTACTAATCATGATATATAAAGCATCAAAGGCGGCAATAATGATGGAGTATTTTATAATGATAGGCCCAAATGTATTTTCCCTGCCAAAGAAGATATACCAAACTTCTTTATTAAAGATACTAATAAATATAGCAAGTGGTAAAGCAATATATAAAAATATTTGCATTATTTTAATAAAACTATTATTTATTTCTTGCTTATTTTTTTCTTGTTTATATTTAGCAATATTAGGTACTAAACTAATAGCTAAGCCAGTGGCAATGGAAGTAATAATCGTATTTATTTTAACTCCCCAAGTAGTAAAGACACTATTAATGGCATCAACAGAAACTCCGTCAATACCTAGATTTAATAAGCCTCGGTTAAGTAATATCATATCTGTAGTGTTATAAATATTATTAGCTATATTAATAATGACAAATGGAATAGCATAGATAATCATTTTTTTAATAATTACTAATTTATCTTTTGGAGGAAGAGTACTTGTATCTACCTTTTTATCTTTTACTTTCGCAATTTTCATAGCTAAGTAAATATAAGCAAATAAGGCTCCTACGAAAGCCGCAAAAACAGCAATCCCAATCGCTGTAGTTAAGTCTAACTTTAAGATATATAGGATATAATATGAACCGCCTAATACCACGGCAATTCTTACAACTTGTTCAATTACTTCACTAAAAGAAGAAGCACTAATATAACCATGCCCTTGTAAATATCCGCGATTAGTCGATAAAAGAGGCACAACTAAGATAGCAAAAGAAACCGCTTTAATAACATAAGTAACATCATTTATTGAAATTCCTTCTAATTTATTACCTATAATTAAAGTAGCAATATCTTTGGCAAAAATAAAACATATTAAAAAAGAAATAATGGAAAATATTAAGACAATCATTTTAGTAGATTTAAATAAATATTCTTTTTCTTTATCTTTTTTTTCGGCATTATACTCACTAACTAATTTAGAAATAGCAAAAGGAATACCGGCACTAGATATAATTAAAAATAAATTATATATAGTATAAGCATATCCATATAATGAACCACCAGCACTTCCAACCATACTATTAAAAGGAATAGCATAGATTATTCCTAAGAATTTAGTAAAAAAAATAGCAAATATAGCTATGATTGCGCCATCTAAAAATCCACTTTTTTTCATTTTGAACACCTATTTATATTATATTTTAGTTTAATATATATTTACAAGTATAACTTAATCTAATTTACTTTTAGGATACATTTTTCTTTCATCAGTACGACATACTAAATAATCTAAACTAACTTTATAAAAGTCCGCTAAAATACAAAGTTTATCTATGGGTATTAAACGGATACCAAGTTCATACATACTATATTGTTGTTGAGTAGTATGCAGTAATTGGGCTATTTCTTTTTGAGATATATCTCTATCTTCTCTAATTTCTTTTAATCTTATAGTTTTCATTTGTTCACCTAATTTAATAATTACATACATCTAATTAGATGTATTGACAATACATTTAAATAAATGTAAAATAATTTATATAAATAATACATCCATATGAATGTATAATAGGAGAATAGAAATGGAAGAACAAAAGAAATATTTTATAATAAGTACGATAATGTTTGTAATAATAGCTATAATAATATTACAAGTAGATAAATATCATGACCATAAAGTAAGGAATAGTTATACCTTAGAAACAAATAAACTAAATAACCAGTATATCAATGTAAATGACTTTGGAATTTATTTGCAAAATGAAAAAGATAAAACTAAATATGATAAACAAGAGGGTAATGATTATCCAACTGAAGGATATGTATTAAATACAAATATGACCAAGTGCTTTGATTATCATGGAAAAGAAGTAACTGGTAAAGTAAGTCAAACAGATGAAGGAAGAGTAAGATTAGAAACAACAGTATCAATATATTGCCAAATGTATTTTGATATAGATAAAGATGCTCCAAGTATAACAAGTATGAGTGTTGATGGTTTAGATAAAGATAATAAAAAAAGAGAAGACTATATATATGATTACAATATAAATTATACCTTTAGTTGGAATGCTCCAGATGTCGTATATTATTGTGTTAAAGAGGGAAGCAATGAATGTACTGAAAGTGACTGGAAGAAAACAAATAAAGCACAAAGTATAAATGGAACTATAACAGTAAGTACAAGTGATGGAGCTAAAACAATCAATGCGTATGTAAGAGATAGAGCAAAGAATGTATCGAATGTAGTAACAGGAACAAGTAATAAAACCATCACCCTAGATAGAACAGCACCAAAAGTAACATTAACATTAAAAGGAAGTGCAGATACAGGTCAAACATTAATTAATGGTGAAACATATACTCAAACCAAAAGTATCACATATACAGCAAATATAACAGAAACTAATATGGAAGGATATTGTATCAGTGAAGGAAATTGTACAACATATACAAATAGTACAACTAAAACATTTAATAATGTAGGAATGAATGTAAGTGATACAGAGGGAGCAAAAACAATAAAAATAAATGTTAAAGATAAAGCAGGGAATATAGGAAGTGCCAGTAAAACAATAACATTAAATAAAACAAATCCATCAACGCCAAGTGTAATAGAAATATATGATATATGGGGAACAAGAAGTAACACATACCAAGGATATAGTAGTAATGCTGGAGAAACTGGAACATGGACAATAAATACAGGAGACCCCATGATAATGTTTAATGACATAGGAAATATAAATGGAGTAAATGGTTTTTATGTCGAGTTAAGTGCAGCAGTAAGTAGCAATATACCAGTACAAGTATTTTATGCAACATCCACAGGAAGTTATAGTGAAACGAATTCAGTAAAAGGAACATTAACTGCAGGACAAACAAAATTATACTTACCAATGAGTACAAGTGGAACATGGAAACAAGTAAGATTTGATATAGGAAGTACTAGTGGATTAAGTTATAAGATAAAACATTTAGGAGTAAGTGGAACAGCAGGAGGGTGGAATATGGATGATGTAATACTAAGATTAACAACAACAAGTACAGTAGGAATAGATAAATGGCAATATACAGGAAATGTAAGTAGTTGGAGCACATATAGTAATTCAAATGCATTAACATATATAACACCAGAATATAGTACAGAGAGAAATAGTACAGAATATGTAAGAGCGTGTAATTTATCAGGAAGATGTAGTGGAAATACAGGAACATTAATAAAGATAGATAAGACAAATCCAACAGCCACAATAAGTTTAAAGTCAAGTACAGAGACAAGTATCACCGTAAACATAGGAGGAACAGATTCAGGAAGTGGAATAGTCAAAAGAGAATGTCGGGCAAGTTCACCAAGTGCAACAAGTTGGGTAAGTACAACTGGAACAAGCTGTACAGTGTCAGGATTAACAGATGGAACAACACATAAAATAGAAGTAAGAACGACAGATGGTTCAGGAAGAATATCGAGTGTTGTATCGGGTAATTATTCAACAAAAAAATCAATTCCTGGAATTGGAGGATATGTGTTTTCTAAAAATCCATATGGATTGGATAAATCTAAAGTATTAGGAGGATTGTATCGATTTGTTGGATATTGTGTTGACAATTATGGAAGATGTACAGGAAGAGTACATAACTTCATTTGCTTTGGTACAGATAATCCGTCAAATGATTGCACAGGTAATGTAACTAGTGATTATATGTATAGAATAATAGGAATAGACCCGGATACAGGAGATTTGAAATTAATCAAAAATACAATTTTGATTGAAGGAAATAATTTGACATTTAGTTTGGGCGGCAGTACTAGCTCTCTCTCATGGCCTAATACCGTGATTTATCGCCGCTTAAATGGTTCGTATGGGTCGGGTAATTTATTCATAGATAGCACTAGTTCGAATGTGAAGTATGTGGGGTCTGGAAGTAAATGGTTTGAATCCATTAAGAGTGTGACATGGAGGCACGGTGTCTACAATACAGATGAACTTAAGTCTCTTTCCGGAGACCCTGCCGCTAACGTGTTCTCCGTTGAGTCTGGTTGGGAATCCTCTGTCTCTGCAAAAATTGGTCTGCAATACATGTCTGATTTGCTTTTTTCTCTGGACTCAGCGTATTCCTCGGAAAATAC
>CANQRA010000058.1 GCA_947626125.1 uncultured Bacilli bacterium | reverse complement strand
CAAATACAAACATTTTATTATTGTCTGTGGTCATTATGAAGGATATGATGAGCGGATTCGTAATTTTGTGGATTTAGAGGTTAGCATCGGTGATTATGTTCTAACGGGTGGCGAGTTGCCAGCAATGGTTATAAGTGATTCAGTGATAAGATTACTTGAGGGGGTTATTAATAAAGAATCGAAAGATTTAGATAGTTATACAAATAATTTATTAGATTACCCGACATATACTAAACCGGCGAATTTCCGGGGGTTAGAAGTTCCAAGTGTCTTATTAAGTGGTAACCACCAAAAAATTAATGAATATCGTTTAGAACAACAAATCGAAAATACGAAAAAAAGAAGACCAGATCTTTTGGAGAAGAAAGATGAATAAAATAGAAGAAGTAAAATGTCGTTTTGAAATAGTTAGCCTAGATAGTGAGGAAGGGTTTGTTTTACATAAAAGAAAAGATAATTTAAAAATTACAATCTATGATAAGGAACAAGCTGCTAAAATAATTGACCATAATTTTAATAAAAAGTATCGTGAACTATTGTATATTATAATGGAACTTAATAATAGTGAAGATACTACCGACACCGATACAACCCTGGCTTTAATGAAAATTGATGATTTAAGAACCATTCTCTTAAATAAATATTATATGTTCTTATCGAAGGGAATGATTGAAAAATATATGAATATGCTTGGGTTATTAGAAGAAAAAGTTCCTATTATTGAAAAAAATCGCGGAAGATAAAAAATAGTTGAATCTCTTATGAAAAAACTATATAATTAAATTGGATATAGTTTATAGAGTAGGGGATTTTTTTATGAAAAGAAAATGGGTTATTAATGGATTTTTGGGTTTATGGGCTTTTGCTTTAGTCTTTTTTATTGTAAGAGATATGGTCTTAGATGTTAAAAGGCAAAATGCTGATAACTCTTCTTATGTAGAAGAAAATTTTACGATTGAAACTACTGTTGGTGACATTAGTGAGAATCAAGATGATGAGGAAACAAGTAATAAAACTAATGAAGAGGTAAGTAAGGAAGTACCTAGTAAAACTAAGAAGAGTGTGGAAAGTCTTACCGTTGAGCCAACCGTAAAAAGAGAAGAAACAAAGAATGAAGTAATAAATAATGATGAAGAAATAAATATTTTAACCGAAAAATATGGAACGGTCATTTATGAAAAAACGACTTATAAAATAGTTAATAGTGAAAAAGTAAAATTAAAGAAAGAAACAACCGTTGATGCAAGTAACTATAATGCTAGTTTAAAGGAATTAAAACAAGAGGCTTTATCTTTATTAGCAAGTAACAAAGAAATAGCTAGGGAAATATTAGCATATACCAATAATTATCGGGAAGAAGTAAATAGAAATAGTTTAGAGTTGAGTGATGATTTAACATTAAGTGCCATGATTAGAGCTTTAGAACTAGCGTATAGTAATAAATTTACTCATCAAAGGCCTGATGGTACTTATGTAGATAAGTTAGTAAAAGAATTAAATATTTCTTATAAAAGTTTAGGAGAAAATATTGCTTATGGTTATAAAGATGCCAAGGATGTTACCGTTGGTTGGCGTAATTCCGAAGGACATTATCAAAATATGATTAATGCCCAATATCATAAAGTAGGAATTGCAACCTTTACTTTAAATAATAATACTTATTTTGTACAAGTCTTTAGTGATTAGTGAACATGCAAAAATTAGTTGAAAAAATCATAAACTTATGATATCATTACTAATGAGCCCAAAGGGTATGTAATCCGCTTAAATAATATGATTAATGATTACAGGTAATAATTTTTTTAGAAAGGAGTGTATCTGATGGCTAATTTAGTAGACAAAATTAATGCTCGTCAAGTACGTAAAGACATTCCTGAATTTCGTGTAGGAGACACAGTTCGTGTTGATGTTTGGGTAAAGGAAGGTAAGAAAGAAAGAATCCAAGCTTTCGAAGGCTTAGTA
This sequence comes from uncultured Bacilli bacterium, assembly GCA_947626125.1. GTDB lineage: Bacteria > Bacillota_I > Bacilli_A > RF39 > UBA660 > SIG200. The sequence continues at coordinate 5,239 of CANQRA010000058.1, read as the reverse complement.
ATAGCTAGAAAAGGTGGAAGCGTTTCTGAGACATTCTCTGTCCGTAAAACTTCAAATGGTGTAGGAGTAACAAGAATTTTCCCTGTTAATGCACCAACGATTGATAAGATTGTCGTTCTTAAAAAAGGAATGGTTAGAAGAAGTAAACTTAACTTTATTAAAAAGATGCGTAAAGGCTATAAGGTTAAAGAAAGAAATTAAGGTATTAACCTTAATTTCTTTTATTTTAAAAAAAGGAGATAGACTAGATGAAAATTATTAAAGAACTTATACCATATATCTTAATTATTGTCGTAGTAATGCTTATTAGGACATTTGTGGCTACCCCCATTATTGTTCAAGGGAGCAGTATGAATCCAACCTTAGATGGAAATGAAATAATGATGTTAAAAAAATATGATAATGATTATGAAAGATTTGATATTGTTGTAGTTGATAAAAGCGTTGAGGGCGATAATATTATCAAAAGAATTATTGGCCTTCCAGGTGAAACGATTAGTTATAGTGATGATATTTTATATATTAATAATAAAGCCATGGAAGACCCTTATAAAATAGGTATAACCGGAGCTTTTTCGCAAGTTACTTTAGGCGAAGATGAATATTTTTTAATGGGAGATAATCGAACGGTTTCCCTAGATAGTAGAGTTCTAGGCGCCATTAAAAAAGATAAGTTAGAGGGTACTGTTGATTTTATCGTTTTTCCTTTTAATAAATTTGGTAAAGTTAAATATGACTAAACATGATGTTTAGTTTTTTTAATATTATTGATATAAAAGACTTGCCACACATACAAATGTATGCTATATTTTAAGAGAAAGAGATAAGTAGTAAAAGAAAGAGGTGTTGGCCTATGAAAATCGCAGATTTAAATAAAGAATATGATAAATTGCAAAATAAGTATGGAGCCAAAGAACTTGATTCCATTTATAATGGTGGTTGTGAAGAAAATCCGGATATATGTTTTGTTTTTATGAATCCAACGGGAAAAAATATTGCTAGTGCTAAATCTTGGCATGGACGAAAATCGCCATGGCTGGGAACTAAAAATATATGGAAATTGTTTTATGAAACGAATTTATTAGAGAAAGATGTTTATAAGAAAATTCAAGAGAAGAAGCCGAATGATTGGGATGAAGAATTTTGTGAACTTGTTTATAGTGAAGTGGCTAATAAAAAGATTTTTATTACTAATTTAGGAAAATGTACCCAAATTGATGCGCGACCATTACCAGATGAAGTTTTAAAGAAATATCTTAAATTATTATTTCAAGAAATAGATATTATTAAACCTAAAATTATTATTACCTTTGGTAATCAAGTTAGCTCGATTATTTTAAAGCAAAATATTTCAGTATCTAAAAACCGTAAAAAATGTTATGATATAAAAGTGCATAACAATGTTTATAAAGTATATCCAGTTTATTATCCCGTAGGTAATGGGATATTTAATATAGATAAAGCAATCGAGGATATCAAATGGATAATTGCTCAGGAGATAAAAGAAAAAGAATGTTTAATTAATGAATAATAATTATATGATATTAAATGAGGTCAATTTAGGTATAAGTAAAATAACCCTAGATAAGGGTGCTTTAGTTATATATGATAAGGCTCAAAAATATTGTGTAAGTGTTTTTATCTATTATAATTGGCCTGACATTAATAAGATAAAAGTTGGTCATAAAGCAAAAATAGATTTTAATGAATATATATTAAGCGAAAATAATGAACCAGCCTTAATTTTACCAACGCAATGTTATGTTGAAAAAATAACTAATGATTCTTTAAGCTTCTATTTTAGTTTTGAAAATATGACAGAAACTATTCATTATATGAATCAAAGAAATGGTTTTGATATTGTGCCGCATTCTCTTGAGATAAAGGTTTTAATTGATTATAATGATGCCAAGAATGGTTCTATTATATATGAATATTAAATGATTTACCATTATAAGTGAATGCCATAGAAAGGAAAATAAAATGAAAATATTGATTGTTACAGATATAGATAATCCGGGATTAAAAGAAGATTGTTTTATAGCTAAGTCGTTTATAAAAGATGGACATCATGTTACTATAACCAGAGCGGACTACGATGAATTGTTAGATAGTTTATATGATATTGTTATAATAAGAAATATATGGCATTGTGATAAAAATAATTATGTTAAATATAAAAATGGAGTTATTAAATTTAGAAATAGATTAAAAAAGAAAAATATACCGGCTATAAATTTATATGGAAAATTTGATGATTTTGGGAAAACATATTTAGAAAAATTATATAGAAAGGGATTCTCTGTTATACCAACATCTAGAAAAATATCGGATTTTAAAAATTTTGATGATGATAGTGTATTTTTATTAAAGCCCATTAATGGATTTAACGGCTACGGTATAATGGAAAAAGCTAAAAAGGAGATAATTGAGAATAAAAATTATGTTATTCAACCAAAAATTCAATTTGCAAAAGAGATAGAATTTTATTTTATTAATAGAGATTTTCAATATGTTTTAGAATTTGTACCAAGTAAAAAACCTATTTATCCCGTTCCTAATTTATATAATTACACAAAAGAGGAATTACTGCTTGCTCAACAATTTGCAAATTTATCTGATGAAAAATTTGTTGGGGTGCAAAGGATAGATTTTTTAAAAACTGTTGATGGTAAATTATTACTTTTAGAGATTGGTGATGCAGCACCATATTTAAATCTAAATTCATTATCTGAAGATATGAGAAACAAATTTTTAGAAAATTATAAGAGTATGGTTTATAATTATTATAATTTTACTATTAAAAATAGGTTTATATAAGATTTGTGATTGGAGATGATGCTATGAATAAAGCAGAAGAACAAAATAATTTATTAATATATAGAAATAAGGATGGTAATATAGTTGTTGATGCCATTTATAAAGATGAAACTTTATGGCTTACCCAAAAAGGAATGGCGAAAGTTTTTGATTGTTCTACAGATAATATTTCCTTACATTTAAAAAATATTTTTAAAGATGGCGAGCTTGATGAAAAATCAGTTGTTGAGGAATCCTCGGTAACTGCTTCCGATGGAAAAAATTATAAAACGAAAATATATAATCTCGATGCCATCATCGCGGTAGGCTATCGAGTTAATTCAAAAAAAGCAACTGAATTTAGAATTTGGGCTACAAAAATACTCAAAGAATATATGCTAAAAGGCTTTGCTTTAAATGATGAAAGATTTATAAAAGGAAATAAATTTAGTACTCAATACTTTGATGAATTATTAGAAAGAATTAAGACCATTAGAGTAAGTGAAAGGATGGCTTACCAAAAAATTACAGATTTATTTATTGCAACATCATCTGATTATAATCCTAAAATGGAAGAGGCATATACATTTTTTAAAATTGTGCAAAATAAATTGCATTATGCAATAAGTGGGTATACTGCTGCGGAATTAATTTATACTAGAGCCAACGCTAATAAAGAAAATATGGGGCTTACTAATTGGAAAAATAGCCCTGATGGATTAATATATAAGTATGATGTATCCATAGCTAAAAATTATTTAAACGAAGAAGAATTAAATAAATTGAATCGTTTAACGATAGCATTTTTAGATTATGCAGAAGATATGGCATATGAACATAAAGTTATGACTATGAACGATTGGATAAATGCCACGGATAAATTATTAAAATTTAGGGATAAAAAAGTCTTAACTCATGCTGGTAAAATAACCCATAAAGAAGCTTTAAGTAAAGCCGAGAGCGAATATGAAAAATATAGATTGATTCAAGACCAAAAATATATATCTTCCATGGATAAATTTTATAGTAAATATCTTAAAGAAATTAAAAAAGATGAAGAAAAATAAATAATAAAAATTAACAAAGTTTAAGAAAAAATTATAGGATGGAGATGAGAAAATGGCAAAAGATTTAATGATAAGAAGTAGTGCAGAAGAGTTTATTACTTTTAAAATGCAAGAAAAAGATAAAGGCATTCAAGTAAGATATGAAAATGATACTCTTTGGATGACTCAAAAGGCAATGGCTGAATTATTTGAGGTTGAACAACCCGCGATTGCTAAGCACTTAATTAATGTATATTTAGAGGGTGAATTGGATAAAGATTCAACTTATTCCAAAATGGAATTAGTTCAATTGGAAGGAAATAGAACAGTTAAAAGAAGCGTTGAATTTTATAATTTAGATGCTATTATTTCTGTTGGTTATCGTGTTAATTCAATTAGAGCAACTCAATTTAGGAGATGGGCTACTAATGTTTTAAGAACTTTTACGATTCAAGGCTATGTTTTAGATAAAGAAAGAATGAAAAACGGTTCATTTATTGATAAAGATTATTTTGAAAAGTTGCTTGAAGAAATACGAGAAATAAGATTATCTGAAAGAAGATTTTATCAAAAAGTAACGGACTTATACGCAACTGCCATTGATTATGACCCTAAATCTCCAATCTCTATTGATTTTTTTAAAAAAGTGCAAAATAAAATGCATTATGCTGTTTCAAAGCAAACGGAAGCTGAAATAATATATGAGAGAGCAGATGCGAGAAAAGACCATATGGGGTTAACATCATGGAGAAATTCTCCTAATGGAAAAATAATGGAATCAGATGTAATTATTGCTAAAAATTATTTAGCAAAAGAAGAAATTCAAGATTTAGAAAAAATTGTTTCTGCATTTTTGGATTTAGCTGAGGCAAGAGCTAAAAGAAATATACCAATGACTATGGAAGATTGGGTAGCAAGGATAGATAAATTCTTACTTGCAGATGATAGAGATATTTTAAAAGATGGTGGAAAGATATCACTTGAAATTGCTTGTGATAAAGCATTAACAGAATTTGAAAAGTATAGGATAAATCAAGATAAATTATATAAATCCGATTTTGATTTGTTAATGGAAGAAAGTAAAGGGGTGGTAATAAAAATGAATGATTTTATTTGTAAAGTTGCTAGTAGAGAAGAATTATTAAAAAGATGGGATTATTTAATTGAAATACATCCAGAAAACCATAAATGGATTAAATTTAAAGAAAATGCACTCAAACATTTTGATGAAAATAGTACTATTTCCTATCTAGGTTTTTTAAATAATGAAATAATATGTGAGATAACTGCATATATTAAAAATTCTGCCTTTATAGGGGATATAAGTGAACCCGAGGGGTTATTAAGTGATAGTATGGCTTATTTGGCTGCTTTTAGAACTAATAAAGAATATG
>CANQRA010000057.1 GCA_947626125.1 uncultured Bacilli bacterium | reverse complement strand
AATACAAATAAAACAACAACCAAAGGTGGTGTTGTTTTATGAAAGTAGAATATAAGTATTTTATAATCTTAATGACCATGGCAAGTATAGTAAGTATACTTGTATTACATTATGCTCATAAAGAAAATAATAATTATACTTTAGAAACAAATAAACTAAATAATCAATATATCAATGTCAATGACTTTGGTATTTATTTGCAAAATGAACAAGATAGAAATAAATATGATAAACAAGAGGGTAATGATTATCCAACCAAAGGATATGTATTAAATACAAGTAGAACAAAGTGTTATGATTATCATGGAACAGAAGTAACAGGAAAAGTAAGTCAAACAGATGAAGGAAGAGTAAGATTAGAAACAACAGTATCAATCTATTGTCAGATGTATTTTGATATAGATAATGAAGCACCAGCAATAGAAAGCTTTAATATAAGTGGAACAGATAAAGAAGGAAAAACAAGAACAGATTATATATATGATACAACTATAAATTATACCTTTAGTTGGACTGCTCCAGATGCCGTATATTATTGTGTTAAAGAGGGAAGTACTAATTGTACTGAAAGTGACTGGAAGAAAACCAATGGATTAAAAAGTATAAATAGTGAATTTGATTTAAGTAATACAAATGATGGTGAAAAAACAATAACAGTATATTTAAAAGATAGAGCACAGAATGAAAGTACAGGACAAGAAACTATAACCCTAGATAGAACAGCTCCAACCATAAGTAATTTAACTTTAAAAGGAACAGGAGCACAAAAAGAGACATTACAAAATGGGTATACCTATGACTATAACATAAGTTATACAGCAGATTGGGAAAATGATGATGTAGTAAGTATTTGTGCAAGTACAACTCAAACATGTTCAGATTATAAAACAACAAGTAATTTAAAAAGTTATACAGGAAATATAACTTTACCAAATGGAGATGGAAGTAAAACAGTTTATGTTTGGATAAAAGATAGGGTAGGAAATCCTTCAATAGTAAAACAAGAAACAATCACTGTAGATAGAACAAACCCAACAATAAGTAAATTTACAATAACAGGAAATAATGCCAGTGGAACAAGTTTAAGCGATGCTAGTACTTATACCCATACACCGAGTGTAAATTATAGAATAGAATTTAGTGATAATAGTATAGAACAATATTGTATAGGTACAAGTGGTTCTAATTGTAGTAGTTGGCAAAGTGGAAGTAATAGTCCAATAACTGCAACGACACCAACCTTGAGTACAGGCAATGGAACAAAGAAGATGTATGTCTTTATCAAAGATAAAGCAGGGAATATATCAAGTTATAAAGAAGGAAGTATTATCCTAGATGAGACAAATCCAACAGCAACAATAGAATATGTATCAAGTACAGAAAATAGTATAACAGTAACAGTAGGTGGAACAGATACTGTAGGAATAAATACAAATAGAATGTATTGTAAACAAAGTGGAGGAATAGAACACCAAGCCGATAAAAATAATGGAACATGTACCGTAACAGGATTAAACCCAGGACAAACATATACCATAGAAGCATATGTATATGATTTATCTGGAAGAAAATCGATTGCAATTCGTGAAAATTATGCAACAATTAAACTAAGGACAGGACTTGATTTAATAAATGAACCGCCAGCAGGATTAAAGACAGACAAGCAATTAGGGGGACTATATCGCTTTGCTGGAGCATGTAATGCAGCAAATGGTGGATGTACAAATAAGGTGGATAACTTCGTATGTTTTGGAACAGATAGTTCAACGAATGATTGTGTTGGAAATGTAGAAAGTGAATACATGTACAGAATAATAGGAATAGACCCAACAACGGGAGATTTAAAATTAATCAAAAATACAGCAATAAGGGAAGGAAGTACAAAATATTTTTACTGGCATTCATCTTCCTCAAGTGATATAACTTGGCCAAATTCAAATTTATTTAAAAGAATAAATGGGAAAAATTTAGGGACTTCAACTGGATCCAGTGGAACATCTAATTTATTCATCGATAGTACAACAGCCAATGCAAAATACATAACAAGTGACCTTGATAATACATGGTATAGCATGATAAAAGACACGAATTGGTTATATGGGGATATAGGATATAATGGTTCTAGTGATGAACCAAATAAAACGGCAGATGAAGTATATGCAATAGAAACAGGGAGTACATCAACTCATACAGGGGAAAACAAAAGAACATGTACATGGGATAAAAATAACCCTATACAAGCAAAAATAGGATTAATGTATATACATGATTATTACTATTCATATAAAGGAGATGGCTCTACCAACTGTTACTCATCATCCGCAGGATGTAGTGCTAGTTGGTTACATATAAGTAAGAATGGAAAAACAAGTGATTCTCAATATGAATGGACAATGTCGCGTTATGGTCGGACTAACACGGGGGGTTACTATGCGTGGGATGTAGAGTCGGATGGCCGCTTGAAATACGAATATCTGTACAGCAACCGTGCGGTGCGCCCGGTCTTCTTTCTGGATTCTACTAAAGCTAAAATTAGTTTGGGAAAAGGAACAGTAGATAGCCCATTCGTTATTGTTGAAGGTTAATTGGTCCCATATTAAAAGACAGGATCCCATTAATCTAACTGTGTCTTAGGAGTAAATGATGTAAGAAATACATCAAACATATTGAGGTCCCATTAATCTAAATGTGTCTTAGGAGTAAATGATGTAAGAAATACATCAAACATATTGATTAATATTATAAGTAAAAAAATAGTTTTGTCAAGTAACAAGATCAAGAAAATGTTCTTGTTACTTTATATATTTTTATTTATAATTAAATTATGAAAGATGAATTAAGGAAAAAATATTTATTAATAAGGGAGAATATTCCTAATCGAGAAAAGAAAAATAATCATATTTTTCATATGCTTATTAATAATCCACAGGTAAGTAGTGCTAAACAAATTCTTATATATGTTTCTTTTAATCATGAAGTAGATACTCTTAAACTAATTGAATATTTTTTAAAAAGGAAAAAAGTAGCTGTTCCTAAAATAGTTAATGGTAAAATGTCTTTTTATTATATAAATAGTTTAGATGAATTAAAAAAGGGTCATTTTAATATTTTAGAACCCATAACCAATCAAGAAGTGGTGGATTATAGCCATTGTGTTTGTGTTACTCCTGGTGTTTGTTTTTCCCTAGATGGTAGAAGAATTGGTTATGGAAAAGGCTATTATGATAGATTTTTGCAAAGTCATCATGTTTACAGTATCGGACTAACTTATCAAGAATGTTTAGAAGAAAATATTAAAATTAATGCTTATGACCAAAAAGTTAATGAAGTTATTTATAAGTAGTGTTATAATATAAGTGTTCTTGTAGCTCAGCTGGATAGAGCGTATGCCTCCGACGCATAAGGCCAAGGGTTCGACTCCCTTCAAGAACACCATAATTTGGATGTAATAATAAATTTAAAATATATAAGAAAAATGCCTAAACAAGTTAAAAAGACTTGTTTTTAAGTGACTTAAATAATTATCTTTGGTATAATGGAAATGTAGATATAATGAGGTATAAAATGGAATATTTAGACAGTTTAAACAAAGAACAAAAAGAAGCCGTTATGCACATAGATGGACCATGTTTAGTGGTGGCGGGAGCAGGAAGTGGAAAGACGAAAGTTTTAACAACTAGAATTGCTTATCTAATTGACAATGGTATTTATAGTGGCAATATTTTAGCTATTACATTCACCAATAAAGCTGCGAAAGAAATGAAAGAAAGAATTAATAAATTGGTTAGTAATAATTATGCTTTTGTGGGAACATTCCATTCCTTTGGTTTAAGAGTAATCAAAGAAAATTATGCTTTACTTGGTTTAACTAGTAATTTTTCTATCATGGATTCTGATGATGTTTTAAGTATTATAAAAAAAATTATGAAAGATTTTAATTATGACATTAAAGAAATATCGCCTTCATTTATTCGGAGTAAAATAAGTTTTATTAAAAATGAACTTTTAAGTGACAGTGAAATTACTAGGACATTTACCTCACCCATTGATAAAAAAATGGTGGAAGTTTATTATGCTTATAATAAAGTGTTAAAAAAGAACAATGCCATTGATTTTGATGATTTATTAAAACTACCAACCGAGTTATTTATTAATAATAAAGATGTTTTAGAGCATTACCAAGAACGATATAAATATATTTTAGTAGATGAATATCAAGATACTAATGAAGTACAATATAAAATGATTAAATTATTAAGTAGTAAAAATAAAAACATTTTTGTAGTAGGTGACCAAAACCAAGCTATTTATGGTTTTAGGCAAGCTAATTATAAAAATATTTTGAATTTTGAACATGATTATCAAGATGCTAAAGTCATTGTTTTAAATCAAAATTATCGAAGTACTACCAATATTTTAAATGCGGCAAATTCAGTAATTAAAAATAATAAAGAAAGAAAAGAAGTTAATCTTTATAGTGATTTAGGTACGGGTGTGAAAGTTAAGTATATCAGAAGTGAAGATGGTGCTAGTGAAATAAATAATATTATTTCCGAAATTAAAACTTTACTAGCAAGTGGTTACCATCTTAAAGATATTGCGGTCTTTTACCGGACTAATGCTCAATCAAGAGCTTATGAAGAAGCTATGCTTAAAAATAATTTTTCTTATAAAGTGGTAGGTAGTTTTTATTTCTATAAAAGAAAAGAAATTAAAGATTTAATTAGTTATTTAAGATTAATTGCTAATCATGATGATGATGTTTCTTTAAAAAGAGTTATTAATGAACCTAAAAGAGGCATTGGTGCGAAGACAATAGATAATTTAGAAAATGATGCGGCCCTAGAGAATACATCTATTTTTAATGTTATTAGTAAAGGTAAGGAATTAGAATTTAAAAATTTAATTATAGAACTAACTGATTTAGCTGACTCGCTATCACTAACCGAATTAATTGATGCTGTTTTGAATAAAAGTGGCATGCAAGAAGAATTAGCAAAGGATAATAATTTAGAAGGAGAAATAAGATTAGATTACTTAAAAGAATTTAGAAGTATTACGGAAAATTATCAAAATATGACTGGCAGTGTTAATTTACATGATTTCTTGGAAGAAATCAGCTTAATTGCTGATGTTACGGAACATCAAGAAGATGATGATTCCATCACTTTAATGACTTTCCACTCAGCTAAAGGGTTAGAGTTTAAAGTAGTCTTTATGGTTGGGATGGAAGAAGGTATTATGCCTCATCAAAATTCTTTGTTTTCTGGGGAAGAATTAGAAGAAGAGAGAAGATTATGTTATGTCGGTATAACAAGAGCTAAAGAAAGATTGTATATAACAAATGCTAAAAGAAGAATGCTATATGGTAATATGATGTATAATCCTCCTTCCCGTTTTATTGATGAAATAGAAAAAGAATATTTAGAAAGTAACATTGAAGAAAATAAAATTAATAAAAAATTGTTTTATCAAGAAGAAAATGTTCATAATAATTCTAGTAGTGATGAAGAATTTAAAGTGGGAGATGTCGTTATGCATTTAACATTTGGGCGCGGTATTATTGTGGGTCTGGATGATAAATTTATAACCATTGCTTTTAGTAAACAATATGGTATTAAGAAATTATTAAAAAATTATAAAGGATTGAGAAAGGAAAAGAGAAAATGAAAAATTTAACCCTTTTAGTTTTAGCCGCCGGAATGGGCAGTCGTTTTGGTGGTTTAAAACAAATTGAACCAGTAGGGCCAAATGGCGAATTTATTATTGATTATTCAATATATGATGCCATCAAAGCTGGATTTAATAAAGTAGTCTTTGTTATTAAAGAAGAAAACTATACTACTTTTAAAGAAACTATTGGTAAAAGATTAGAAGAAAAAATAAAAGTAGAATATGTTTTTCAAGATATTCATGATGTTCCCGCAAGTGTTAAAATACCCGAAGAAAGAGTAAAACCTTTAGGAACGGCTCATGCTGTTTATGCGGCAAGAGATGTTATTCAGGAAAACTTTGCCATCATTAATGCTGATGATTTTTATGGTCGGGATGGTTATTTAAAAGCTAGTGCTTTTTTAAATAGTAATGAAGATGATGAATACGCGAATATTGCTTATGAAGTAGGAAATACTTTAACGGAAAATGGGGAAGTAAAAAGAGGGGTTATTTTTACGGAAGGCGATTATTTAGAAAATATTATTGAAAGTTCCGTAAAAGAACTCCATGGTAAAGCCTTAGCTAAGCCTTTATCTGGCGAAAAAGAATTTATGGTTCCTTTAGAGCAACCCGTATCCATGAATTTATTCTGTTTTACGCCTAAAATATTTACTTATTTAGAAAAGCATATTGAAGAATTTTTTAACGAAACAAAAGATATTTTGAATGATGAATGGTTAATTCCTAGTGTTGCTTATTTAAGTGCGAAAGAAAATAAGAAAAAAATCAAAGTTATTAAAACGAATAGTAAATATTTGGGTATGACTTATAAAGAAGACTTAGCTAAGTTAAAAAGTGGTATTGAAGAAGAAATACAAAAGGGTATTTATAAAAGTAATTTATGGAGTTAAAAATGGATGCAAAAGAAAGAATTGCGGAATTAGTTAAAATTATTAATGAAGCTAATTATAATTATTATGTCTTAGATAATCCTACGATTACCGACCAAGAGTTTGATAAATATTTACGAGAATTAGAAACTTTAGAAAATAAATATCCGGAATATGTTTTGCCTGATAGTCCTACGAAAAGAGTAGGTGGGGAAGTAATAGATAAATTTAATAAAGTTACCCATAAAATCCCTCTTTTAAGTATCAGTGATGTGTTTAATGAAGAAGAAGTAAAAGACTTTGATAATAAAATAAAGAAATTAGGCGTAACCCCAGAGTATGTTTGTGAGCTTAAAATTGATGGACTGGCAGTATCTCTTACATATGAAAATGGAATTTTAGTAAGAGGTGCTACCCGTGGTGATGGGGTTGTTGGCGAAGATATTACGCATAATGTTAAGACAATTAAAGCTATTCCTTTAAAATTAAAGCGTCCGATTGATATAGAAGTTCGGGGCGAAATTTATATGGATAAGAAGACTCTTGAGGTAATTAACAAAGAAAGAGAAGAAGAAGGCTTACCTCTTTTACAAAATGTTCGTAATGCTGCCGCAGGGAGTGTTCGTCAATTAGATTCTTCCATTGCCGCCAAAAGAAATTTAAATAATTTTATTTATCATTTGCCTAATCCGCTAGATTATGGAATTA
>CANQRA010000056.1 GCA_947626125.1 uncultured Bacilli bacterium | reverse complement strand
GAAGAAAATATTGTTAAAATGATAACAGAAATTATTAATATAGATGTAGATGATAATGTAAAATTTGCAATTCTAAAAACTGAACCAATTCGTGATGAAGATGAGTATGGTGGATTAAGAATTACAATAAATTTTATGTTAGAAAATATAAGAGATAGTTTTCATATTGATATAGCTACAGGAGACCCAATATATCCTGGCCCAAACGATTACAAATATGAATCATTAATAGGAAATAAAGTATATAATGTATGGTCATATAATTTGGAAACTGTACTAGCTGAAAAAATAGAAACTATACTTAGCAAGTTAGAGGCAAGCAGTAGAATGAAAGATTATTATGATATTTATTTAATTCATAAATTTAAATTCACTAAAATTAATAAAACTAAATTTAGAGGTGCAGTAGAGAAAACTTTTAAAAAAAGAGAATTTAGTGCAGATTTGCTTGCAACTTTAAATGTAATTAAGGGTAGTAAGGTATTAAGGGATAAATGGACAAGCTATTCTAGAAAGTATAGTTATGCTAGAAATGTAGCCTTTGATGAAACTATAAAATGCTTAGAAGAATTTATTGACATAATAGTACCATTGTCTGTATAAAACACAGTAGCATTTAGGTAGCAAAATTTAAAATAAATAAAATTATTTTTTAATTTATTTTAATTAAAAAAGGAAAAAATTGTTTGTTTTTAAAGAAAAAAAGCTAGTAAGATACATCAAGGGCAAAAATAAGTAACAGTGAAGAGCACAAATGTTAATGGTAAAGACAAAAGATAATATATATTAAAATGATAGTATAATTAAATAAATTAACGGAGGAATTATGAAAAAAGGTTTAAAAATTACTTTAATTGTTTTAGGAGTTTTGGCTGGTATAGTTATACTTGATACTTTACAAGCAAAAGCCTTCGATAGCAGTCCTTTACTTAAGATAAGAGATAATATAGATGGAGGAACTCTTGATTATATTGATAAAGGAATATTCGTAAATCATTATCATTGTAATAATAATGAAGATGTTACTACTTGGAAAGGAACAAAATTTGCTTGTTCTGTTAAAGAAATTTCTTTAAATGATATTAATGATAAAATAATAAATTTTGTTAGTAATAATCAAGAAAATTATACCAATTATGCTTATAGTTACATTGCTCCTGAAAAGCAAGTAATTGTAGTCGGTTTAGTTGATAATAATGAAAATAATCAAGACGAATTTATTACAAAAGTTTTTTCTAATTGTTGTGGTTCAGAATACATACATTACATAAAAAATAATAACTTAATTGAATTTAAAGATTCAAAATATGTATTTGAAGCGAAAATTATAGTCGCAGAAGAAGATAGTATTACAGTAGAAGTATTAAAAGATAGTGAATCTTTAAAAAAAGGTGCTAAGGTTACTATGAAAATAACAAGACCAACAAATGGGATTAACGATTTTTATGTAGTTGGAAATAATGTACGAATTACATTTAATGGTAATGTAGATGAATCAAACCCTGCACAAATTGGAGCTGTTAAAATAGAACTTATGTAATGTTTTTATGAGATAAAAAGTAATTTGTGTAATTAAATAAATTGAAGTTTGTAAGTGTTAGGTAAACAAATAGGAATTTGTAGGAGTATGTAGATTAAAATGAAAACAAAAACAAAAATAATTATTTTAATAAGTATTATTTTATTACTTTTGCTTAGTTTATATTTATACTTTGAAAACAATTATTTACAAGTTAGTAATTATACTATTGAAAGTAATAAGATTCCCAAAGCCTTTAATGGTTTTAAAATTGCCCAGATTTCGGATTTCCATAACACTAAGTCTAAAAAATTAACAAATGATTTAATAAAAGAAATAAAAAATTCTAAACCTGATATAATTGTTTTAACTGGAGATTTAATAGATTCTTATAAATTAGATATCAATACTGCCATATCATTTGTGAAAAAAATTAATCGCGTTGCACCCGTTTATTATGTTACGGGCAATCATGAAGCAAGAATAGAAAGTTATGAAAAACTTAAAGATAAACTAGAAGAAAATAAAGTAATTATTTTAGATGATAAATTAGAAATAATTAAAAAAGATAATAGCGAAATAAACTTAATAGGTATTGAAGACCCAAGCTTTAATTTTAATACTTATCTTGATGATGCAACAATAATTCAAGATAGTTTAATGCTAGTTCAGTATGCTAAAAATAATTTTAGTATCTTATTATCTCATCGACCAGAACTGATAGAAACTTATGCTAAAAATAATTTTGATTTAGTTTTATCTGGTCATGCCCATGGAGGACAAATAAGAATACCCTTTATAGGGGGATTAGTTGCTCCTAATCAGGGTTTATTTCCAAAGTATACCAATGGTATCTATGAAAAGGATAACACTAAAATGGTAGTAAGTCGGGGGATTGGAAATAGTATTCTACCTTTTAGAGTGAATAATCGTCCGGAGTTAGTAGTTATAAAATTAGAAAATAAATAGTGTATATATACATTTAAAGAAATAATCAGCCATGAAATTAGGACCATTTATGAACTATGTGGTTTGCTTTTTTCGTAGTATTTTTTATTAAAATGTTAATTTTGGTTGACAAATTTCCAACTCAAACAGGTAGATTGCAACTAAAATAAAATGTATAATTTCCGTGTGAGGTGAGAAAAATGAATAATTTAGGTGAAAGATTATTTAAGTTAAGAAGAGATAAAAAATTATCACAAGAAGAAGTTGCCGACAAATTAAATGTTACAAGGCAAACCGTTTCTAAATGGGAAACAAATCAAAGCATGCCTGATTTTGATAAAGTTGTTCCTTTATGTGAATTATACGGTATAACTCCTGATGAATTGTTTATCAATATAAAAGAAAAGGGAACTTCCAAGAATACCGAATATGTTGTTGATTTAGAAGAAGAAAAAATAAAGACAAGTAAAAAAGCCAAAGGAATAGCCATCAGTGTTGGATTATACTTTTTAGGCATCGTATGGATAATGATATCAATTCCCGTGATGAAAATGAATCCCATCGTGGCATCGGCAATATTTTTATTCATTTGTGGAGTTTCAACAGGTGTAATAGTCTATGTATGTATTAAATATAAAAAAATAAAAACTTCAAAAGAAACAGAAGAAGATAGATTAAGAAATGAAATCTCCAATGTCGTGGCAATAATAGTTACTATTATATACTTAATTATTAGCTTTAAAACTATGGCTTGGCATATAACCTGGATTATATGGGTAATATTTGGCTTGTTTGAAGAAATATTAAAATTAATATTTATGTTGAGGAATTATAAAGATGAAAAATAAAAAATGGATTGTTACTTTAATTATTTTATTATCGATTATTATGATAGCTCTAACAATATTTTTTGTTGGGCTTTTACAAAGAGATTTTAAATTTAAAGTTTTTAGCTTTGGATTACAAATTAGTAATGAATTAATATTAGATAAGACTTATGAAGAGAAATTTAATAATATTGTAATAGATGCTACAACAAGTGAAATTTTTATTAAGAGGTCTGATAACGCAAACATTAAAACTATAATTTATGGAGAAAAAGATTATACTAATGTTGAAACTAATCTAGATACTTTAAATATTAAAATAAGCGAAAAAAGTTGTATAGGATTTTGCTTTAATCAAAAATCTTCTAAGATAGAAATATATTTACCAGAAGATTATAGTGGTTACATTAATATAAAAAATGATTATGGTGATATAACCCTTGATGAATTTCTAAATGCTAATATTGTTCTTGAAGAAGACTGTGGAGATGTTAAAATACTTGGGGGTAATATTGTTAAAGTAGATAATAATTATGGAGATATAGAAATAGAGAAAGCTAATGTAATAACTATAAATGAAGATTGTGGGGATGTTGTAATTTCAAGTACAAATGATGCAACAGTAAAAAATAGTTATGGCGATATAAAGATTAAATCAGTTAATAATTATCTTTATCTGGAAAATGACTGTGGAGATATAGAGCTTAATAATATTAATTTAAAGAAAAATTCTTATATTAAAAATGACTATGGCGATATCAAAATAGGTTATACAAATGAATTATTTATTGATGCCAAAACAGATTTAGGCAAAGTAAAAATAAAAAATAATTACCATAAATCTGATATCACTTTAAAAATAGAAAATGATTGTGGCGATGTCAAAGTAAATAATTAAGATAAATATGTAGCAAACGATATAAAGTTTGCTTTTTTATAATATTTAGGAAAGTATGATATAATTATATTGAATTATGAAGTTGATTTTTGTTAAATAAATTAAGCGAAAGTGAGATGACTATGTATGGATAAATTTGAATTGCAAGATTTTAATAAAAGAATTGCTTTAAACACAGATTTAAAAAAGTGATAGCCTATTAAAAGAAAATAAATAAGAAAGTCATCTATTATCAAAAAAGGAGGGTATATGGGAGTAGGACATTTAAAATTAAGGAAATTATTAAAAGAAGAAACTACATATAAAGATAAAACTATTTTAAAACATAAGTGTTCTTTTACTGAGCATTGTATTCTTAAAATAATCGATAAAGATAATAATGTTAACTATTATAATGTTTTAAAATGCAATCAATGTTTATCATTTAAAAGTATTCCTCTTCCTGGTAATATAAGTGGGCATATTTTTCAAGATTTGTCTTTAGAACAAAAAAAGCTTCCTTTGATTGTTGGACATTGTAAACATTATTATAATGTTAAATTTATGGATTTAGAAAATGTATCTTTTCATCAAAGTGAAAAAACTTAATATAAGTAATTCTTACTTGAACTCCAAAAAGGAATATATAGAATTTATATAGTATAATTAAACAAATAATGCAATAATTTTATCTATAATATTAGTCATAATTAGTGAGTTACTTTTATGTTATATAGTTAAAAGTAAATTAACTTATGGAAAGGAGACAATTAATGAATTTATACATAGTTAGACATGGTCAAACAAGATTTAATGCGGAACATCGGGCACAAGGGAGAAATGGTGCACCGTTAAATGAAATTGGAATCCAACAAGCCAAAGAGTTAAAGAAGAAATTTGAAAAGGAAAGAATAACATTTGATTATATTTATTCATCTCCACAAGAAAGAGCAATTCAAACAGCCAAAATATCCACTGATAGAACAGATATTATTATAGATGAAAGACTTAATGTTTATGATTTAGGCAGCGCCGATGGAATGTTAATGTCAGATGTAAAAATGACAGGGACAGTTCCTGATATGAGTATTTATATGGGGGTTGAAAATTTAGATGATTATAAAAAAAGAATATATAGTTTTATTGAAGAATTAATAAATAAGTATGGAGATACTAATAGTAACATTTTAGTAGTAGGTCATAAAGATTCTACTGGCATGCTAAGTGCATATTTTGAGGGATTTAAAGTTAAAACGATATATGATGATTATTTAAAATTTGCCACGCCAAATTGTGAATACAAAAAATATGTATTAAGAAATAAATCTAATTAAAATAGTTAGCAATATTGTTAAAGGGAGTAAATTATGCAAATTATAAAATTTAATTTAAATGATCTTTTAAATCAAAATACTGGTTTTGCTTATTATATATTAGGTAGAAGTTATGATTTAGAAGAAAATGATGTATTACAAGATTATAGCAAAGCATTATATTATTATCAAAAGGGTTATGAAAAAGGCTATCCTCTTTGTACTTATTCTTTAGGAATTTCCTATGAATTAGGATTAGGCGATGTTTTGACCATAGACAAAGATAAAGCGAAAAAACTTTTAATTAATGCTTATCCTAAAATTATTGAATTGATTAATAATCCTAGTATTAGTGAAATTGAAAGGGTTTATGCCAAATTTGTAATAGGAGCTTACTATTATTTTGGGCTTGGTGAGATAGAACAAGATTATGATAAAGCATTTGAAATTATAAAAGAATGTGCAGATAAAGGACATATTGCCGCCATATATGACTTAGGAGCTAATTTTTATTACAATGGTAAAGGTACCGATATTAATTATGACTTATCAGACTATTATTTAAAATTAGCCAAAGACCATGGATTAAAAAGAGCAATTGATTTATATGAATATAGAATTAAAACAAAAAGATAGGCTAAGCTTTTGATAAATTGAAAAGGAGAATTGTTATGAAGCAAGAATTAGTGAGAATAATGTCTATTGACGGAATAGAACAACCCGGGATTTTATCAACACCTAAAGATGATACAGATAAAATTATTATTCATGTTCATGGATTAAATGGCAACTTTTATGAAAACAGATTTTTAGATACTTTAGCCAAAACATATACAGATAAAGGATATGCTTTTCTCACCTTTAATAATCGAGGTAGTGATTTTATCAAAGAATTATTAAAAGAAAATGATTATACTATTATAGGTGGTTGCTTAGAAAGATTTAAAGACTGTATCTTAGATATTGAAGGCGTCATAAATTGGGTTAAAGAAAGAAAATATAAAGAAATCATATTGGAGGGGCATAGTTATGGCTGCAATAAAGTGTTGTATTATTACTATAACAAGAAAGATGCAAGTATTAAAAAAATTATCTTACTTGCCCCATGTGATATTCCTTCTGAAGTAAAGAAATTTTTAAATAAAGAAGAATACAACATTGCTAAAGAAGAAGCAACAAGATTAGTTAGGGAAGGTAAAGAAAATGAATTAGTCGATTTTTCTGTTATGGCTAATGGTAAAATTGCTGCGGGAACTTATTACTATGATTTCTTACCGGGTGGAGAGAATGATTTTATTCGGTATGCTGAAGGTGCAAATAGTAAAAGTGAAATTCTTAATAATATAGATATACCTGTATTTGTAATATTTGGAACTCTTGATGAATGTGTATTAACTCAACCTATTGATGTAGTTAAACAATATTTAAATAATAATATTAGTAAATGTTATCTTCAAGTAATTGAGTGTGCCAATCATTCCTACAAGGGAAAATATCAAGAGTTAGAAAATATATTAAAAAATATAATTTAATAAAAATCAAAATCTTATAAAAATTATGAATTGCAAAAGAAATAAGCATTAGTTATAATATACTTTATAAATTTAAGGAGAAAAGATTTTTATGAAAAATGAATTAGCTAATAAAGTAATGGCTTTTGCCAAAATTTTTGGCTTAAATATTACTAGCTGGAAAGATAATGGTACGAGTATTAATTTTTATTATAATAACAATTTACTAGTAGGGAGGATTTCTTTAGAAACTAGTATATATGAAGATGAATATATATCTAATGAGGGTTATTTTTTCACCCTTTACACACCCATTGGTAAAATAAAAGGAGTATATGCTTCATATAGAGATACTTTTTATTATTCTTTTGCAAGAGTGAATTATAA
>CANQRA010000055.1 GCA_947626125.1 uncultured Bacilli bacterium | reverse complement strand
TTGGTATTTCTTAAGATATATGGACCCACATAATACCGAGTATTTTGCATCTCCTGAAGCTTTAAAATATTGGGGGAAAGTAGATTGGTATAATGGGGGAATGGAACACACGACTAGACATTTACTTTATGCGCGATTCTGGAATCAATTCTTATATAATATAGGTTTAGTCCCTAATAGTGAACCAATTGATATAAGAGTTTCCCATGGTATGATTTTAGGTGCTAACAATGAAAAAATGAGCAAAAGCAAAGGTAATGTTGTTAATCCTGATGATATTGTTAAAGAATATGGGGCTGATACTTTAAGAGTTTATGAAATGTTTATTGGCGATTATGAAAAAGATGCCGCTTGGAGTGTTGAATCATTAAAAGGTTGTAAGCGTTTCTTAGATAAAGTGGAAAGATTAGGTAGCAAATTAAATGAACAAACTGGATATACGGATGATATCATTGTTAATAAGACCATTAAAAAGGTTACTAATGATTTAGCTAATATGAAGTATAATACCGTTGTATCTGCTTTGATGATTTTAACAAGTGCTTATGAAAAAATGACATCCATAACGAAAGATGATTACCGTGTTCTTCTAATGTTATTAAATCCAATTGCACCACATATAACCGAAGAATTAAATGATGTATATCATTTAGGAGAAATGATTTGCAAGAGTAGTTGGCCAACATATGATGAAGCCAAAACTATCGATGATAAAATTACCATTGGTGTACAAGTAAATGGTAAATTAAGAGGTTCTATTGAAATTAATAAAGATGAAGAAGATGATATTGTCATTGAAAAAGCTAAAGCTGAAGAAAATGTTATGAAACATTTAGATGGTAAAGAAATTATTAAAACAATCGTAGTACCTAACAAAATAGTTAATATTGTAGTTAAATAATTTAAAAAAGAGAACTTTATTGGTTAAGATAGAGTTTTCTTTTAGTATGTTTAAATAGCCAAGATAATTATGCGAAATTAGTAAAATATTTTTTAGAAGATGAATAAGAGCTTGTTTATAAAAATACTTTCCTTTATAATATTAAAAGAGGGTGATTACTATGAATAATTCTTTGCCTACATCAGATAATGCCTTAAATAAAGTCTCAGATTACACATTACTACCGGCCGATAGATATATTGTGGTTAATAAAAGTATTTTATCTGATTATGATAAATCAGTAATCATCAATCTTTATGCTCCTTTAATTGGTTCTTTAGGCGTTTCTCTTTACTTTACTTTATGGAATGATTTAGGCGTTGGCGATTTAATGAGTAGAGATTTAAACCATCATCATTTAATGGTATCTTTAAAAAGTGGCATAGATAATATTAAACTTGCAAGGGAATCATTGGAAGCTTTTGGTTTACTTAAAACATATGTTAAAAATGGCACCGTGAATGATTATATTTATGAATTATATGCTCCCCTTACCCCAGCGGAATTTTTTAATCATCCTATTTTAAATGTTGTTTTATATAGTAATGTAGGCAGTAGAGAATATGAAGATTTACAAGCTATGTATAAATATCCCAAAATTGATTTGAAAGAATATAGCGATATTACAAAAGCTCTAGATGAAGTATATGATACCTCTAAATTCACTTTAAAAGAAGATTTAAGAGATAAATTAACGGGATCTATTAATGTTTTATCCAAGATTAATTTTGAAGAGATTATGGCGAGTATTCCTAAAGGAATCATTAATGAAAGAGCATTTAATAAAAAGACGAGAGAATTAATTAATAATTTAGCTTTTATATATAATATTGATACTTTGAAAATGACGGAAATGATTAGAAGTGTGTTAAATGAATATGGTTCCATTGATAAGAATGGTTTAAGAATTGTAGCGAGAAAAGATTATCAATTTAAAAAAGGAACATTACCAACTTTAGTTTATAGAACTCAACCGGAATATTTAAAAAATCCTTTGGGGGATAATTCCAAAAAAGGGAAGATTATCGCGGTATTTGAAAATACCACCCCTTATGATTTTTTAAGAAGAAAGTATCATGGCGTCGAACCGACAGCTAGAGATTTAAAATTATTAGAAAGCTTAATGATTGATTTAGAATTAACACCTTCAGTCGTTAATGTTTTAATTGATTATGTCTTAAGAAAAAATAATAATAGTTTAAATAAAAATTATGTGGAAACTATTGCCGCCCAGTGGAAAAGGGCGGGATTAAAAACCGCGGGGGAAGCGATGGATTTTGCGGAAAAAGAGCATAAAAAGATGATGAAGAAAATTCCGGAACCTAAAAGAATGGAAGAAACCCCAGTGTGGTTTAATAAAAAAATTGAAGAAGCTGAATTAACCCAAAAAGAAGAAGAAGAGTTAAAAGATTTATTAAAGGAGTTTAAATAATGCAAATAAAAGTTGATAAAAAGAAGTTAGAAAGCAACCAAAAACAAGAATTTTTTTCCGCCTTAAATGATGATGATTATAAAGCCTTAATTAAGAAAGCGAAGATTAATAAACAAGATGCCTTTAATAATACAGTTAAATTAAATGATACATTAGAAGAACTTAAAAATTGTAAAAATTGTCGAGGATTACATGAATGTCAAAATAAAGTTAATGGTTATGTTTTTTTCCCCGAAGTAATTGAAGATAATTTACGATTTACTTATATTCCTTGTAAATATCAAAAAATGGCAATGAAGTTAGAGAAAAATAAGAAAACGAAAGATAATATTTTAAAAGAGGCTAAAATAAAAGATATTAAAATTACGAAGAATAGGGCACAGCTTATTAAATGGATAAAAGAATTTCATGATAACTATAATCCTTATAAAGCTTGTAAAGGACTTTATTTACATGGTAATTTTGGGACGGGCAAGACTTTTATTTTAGCGGCATTATTAAATGAATTAGAAAATAAATATCATAATATTACAACTGAAATAGTTTATGTACCAGAGTTGTTAAGAGTTCTAAAAGATAATCTAAATGAGATGGGCGATAAAATAAATTATTTAGAGAATGTGGATATTTTGCTTTTAGATGACCTTGGGGCTGAGAAAGTAACAGAATGGGGAAGAGATGAAGTAATTGGCACTATTTTACAAACAAGAATGAACAATGAAAAAACCACCTTTTTTACTTCGAATTTAAATATCCAAGAACTTACGAAAACAATGAGTATAACAAAAGATGCCATTGATTTAGTAAAAGCCCAAAGAATTGTGGAAAGAATAAAATATTTAACCGAAGATATTGAACTATTAGGAAATAATTATCGTGAAGGGTAGTGGTAAAAATGATAATTGGTAGTCATGTGCATTTTGGTAAAGACCAATTAGTGGGGTCAGTTAAAGAAGCTATTAGTTATGGGGCTAATGCTTTAATGTTATATACGGGAGCTCCCCAAAATACTTTTAGAAGTGCCATTAATTTAGATTATATTAAGGAAGCTCAAAAATTAATGGCAGAAAATAATATTGTTATGGATAATGTTATTTGTCATGCCCCTTATATAATTAATTTAGCTAATAAAGAAAAAATAGAAGCGTGGCATTTTTCGATTAATTTTTTAAAGCAAGAAATTGAAAGATGCACCACCATGGGAATCAAATATATTGTTTTACATCCGGGAAGTGCTGTTAAACATACGAAAGAAGAAGGAATAAATAATATTATTGAAGCCTTAAATCTTTTAGAGCTTGATAATTGTAAATGTATGATTTTATTAGAAACGATGGCGGGTAAGGGTAGTGAATGTGGTTCAACCATGGAAGAAGTAAATACCATCTTAAAGGGTGTTCATAGCCAAAATATTGGGGTGTGTTTAGATACTTGTCATTTAAATGATGCTGGTTATGATATGAGTGCCTTTAACCAATATTTAGATGCCTTTGCTCGGTTAATTGGTTTAGATAAAATTAAATGTATGCATATAAATGATAGTAAAAATATTTTAAATAGTCATAAAGATCGTCATGCTAACATTGGTTATGGAACAATTGGGTTTGCTACATTATTAAATATTATTAATAATGAAAAAATAAAAGATGTTCCTAAAATATTAGAAACACCTTATATAAGTAAAGAAGAGGGAGAAAAAGAATTAGTATATCCCCCATATAAATGGGAAATAGACATGATTAAAAAGGGAATATTTAATTCTCATTTACTTGAAGATATTCGAGAATATTATAAATAATTACTATATTTTTGCAAATATTCTTGATATACTTTAACTATTTTAGGAAAGTTTTCTTCACTATAATTACTACGATATCTATTTATATCGAAAAGTTTGGGATTTTGTAACATGGTTTGATAATTTTTTTTAATAAAATCATAGGTATAATCTAGTTCACTTTCGGTTAAATAGATATTTTTACTTTGGGCAAAGTTATAAATATCTTCTTTGCTCATTTTATTAATATATCTTTCGATTAAATTATACATTATACTCACACCTTTACTATTATATCTTATGATAAATTAGGAAAAAGAATACTTAGTTAAGTTAAGTCCATAATAATAATGGTGGAGTCTATGAAGAAGTATATATTATTAGGGTTAGTATTTTTAACCTTTTTAGGAAGAATTGTTTATTTAAATTATTATAAAGGGGAGTATTATCAAAGGCTACTATTTAGTAAGACGAATAATTATGTTTATGGGAGTAGTGCCCCAAGAGGAAGAATAATGGATCGTAATGGGGTTGTTTTGGTAGATAATAAAGGGATTAAAACTATCTATTATACAAAGTTAAAAGGCCTAAAAGAAAAAGATGAAGTAGAGATTGCTTATAAATTAGCGAGTATTATTAATATTAAAATAGATGAAGAAGCTTTAAAAGATTTTTGGTTAATTTTAAATAGTCATGGTGATGATTTAATCACGGAGAAAGAATGGCAATTATATGAAGAAAGAAAAATTGATGAACAAGAAATTAAAAAATTAAAATTAGCTCGAATTACCGAAGAAGAGCTTAATAATTTAAGTGACCTTGATAAGAAAAGTGCAACAATATATAAATTAATGAATAAGGGGTATTCTTATGACCGAAAAGAAATTGTAAGAAATATTAGTGATGAAGAATATACTATGGTCATGGAAGAAAATATTCCGGGGATTACTTCGGGAATTACTTTTGAAAGAGTCTATAATTATGGGGATACTTTAAAAGATATTTTTGGTAAAGTAGGACCTATCAAAGAAGAAGAGAAAGATGAGTATTTAAAAAAAGGTTATGCTTTAAATGATATTGTGGGATTAAGTTATTTAGAATTATATTATGAAGATTATTTAAAAGGGGAGAAAGATTTATATAAAGTAAATGATGATAACACGCTTACTTTAGTGCAAAGTGGTAAACAAGGTAATGATTTAGTCTTATCCATTGATATTAATGTGCAATTAGAATTAGAAAGATTAATTAAAGAAAATATTGTTAAAGCTAAGTCACGGAAATACACTGATTATTTTAGTGAAGCATATAGTATTGTGGGACACCCTTTAACGGGAGAAATTATTGCTTTAGCCGGGCAAAAGTTAGTTAGTGATTATCATAATCCTCTTTTTCAAAATGTTAATACGAATTTAATTAATACTTCTTATACTATGGGTTCGGTGGTAAAACTGGCTAGTCTTAGTACAGGTTATAAATATAATGCTTTAAAAATGGGCGAAAAGATGGTGGATAGTTGCATTAAGTTATATCAAGTACCCCTTAAGTGTAGTTATAAACCTTTAGGTACTCTCGATGATTTAAAAGCGATAGCTAAGAGTAGTAATTATTATCAGTTTAAAATAGCTCTTAATTTAACGGGGAATAATTATAAATATAATATGGAACTTACAACGAATGAAGAAGATTTTGAAAGGTATCGGAAAATGTTTCGTTCTTATGGTCTTGGAAGTTTAACTAATATTGACTTGCCTAACGAAGAGATTGGTATTATAGGAAGTAGTTTTGCTAGTGACTTATACCTTAATTTAAGTATTGGACAGTATGATACATATACCCCGATAGAACTATTTCAATATGTTAATACGATTGCAAGTACAGGTGTAAGAAGAGCGCCATCTTTAATGCAAGAAATTAAAAATAATGATAAGGTGGTTGTGCAAAATGAACATGCTATTTTAAATGAAGTTGATTTAGATAATATTTATTTAGAAAGATTAAAATTAGCGATGAATACTGCGACCATAAGTGGAACAGCTAAAAATTACTTTTATGGGTTTAGTAATCCCGCGGGAAAAACGGGAACCGCGGAAACTTTTATTGATACCAACAATGATGGTGTAGTTGATACTAAAACAAATAATTTAGCTTTTATTGGCTTTGCCCCTTATGATAATCCCCAATATAGTATCATTGTTTTAACCCCTCATTTATATATTGATAATGGGACAGATTTTACTAAAACTTTTTATACCAAGAATATTTCTTATGGGATTACGAAATTTTTGTTTGAAAATGCTTAAAAATTTGATATAATAGGGTAGTACTTAAGTGAGGAGGATTTTATATGGCTAAAAATGAGAATCGTAATTTTGTAAATATGAGATGTACAGTATGTGGTACTGAGTTACGCCCAACAAGTAAAAACAAGAAAAATAATCCTGAACGTTTAGAAATCAAAAAATATTGTCCAAAATGTCGTCAAAGCGTTGTAGCAAAAGAAAAAAAATAATAAGAGGAGGTTAATGCATGAATATTAATATTAACGATATTAAAAATGGAATGACTATCATTATTGATGGTAATTTATGTTTAATTCAAGAATTTCAACATGTTAAACCTGGAAAAGGACCAGCTTTTGTTAGAATTAAACTTAAGAATTTAAGAACAGGTTCAATTGTTGAACAAACATTTAATACGAACATTAAAATAACCAGAGCGCATATTGATAAGACTAGTGTTCAATATTTATATGCCTCAGGCGATAATCTAGTATTTATGAATAATGATACTTATGAACAAATTGAAGTACCAAGAAAAATATTAGGTGATGATGCTTCTTATATTAAAGAGGGTATTGATATCGCAATTGATTTTTATGAAGGAGAAATCATTGGGATAACTTTACCAGAAAAAGTTGAATATACCGTTGTAGAAACGGCGCCTGCAGTTAAAGGTAATACCGCAACTAATGCGCAAAAAGATGCTAAAATTGAAACTGGTAAAACTATAAAAGTTCCTTTATTTATTAATGAAGGCGAAAAAATACTTGTTTCAACTAGTGATGGCAAGTATGCGGGAAGAGCTTAAAATAAGTTAAAAAGTAAGTCTTACATTTGTTGTAAGATTTTTTTAATGCAAAATATTAAACAATAGTTCGTTTTACTCTTGACATTCGCAAAGAACTAGGATAAAATGAATTTATCAGAGAGTTAGGAGGATAACATGAGTAAAAAAGATGAGAAAAATACCGATAAAGCTTTAGAACAAGTTTTAAAAGATATAGAAAAACAATTTGGGGCGGGAGCTATCATGAAATTAGGTACCGATGAACACATTAAAATAGATGTGACGAGTAGTGGTTCCATTGCCTTAGATTTAGCTTTAGGGGTGGGAGGATTTCCTAAGGGCAGAATTATCGAGATATAT
>CANQRA010000054.1 GCA_947626125.1 uncultured Bacilli bacterium | reverse complement strand
AATAGAATAAAAAATAAAATAGTTGATGTAAGAAAAAATATATAATTTTTCTCTTACAAAAACTATTATACGAGGAGAATATAAATAATGAAAGCACTTATTACAGGAGCATCATCAGGGATTGGTAGAGATATGGCGAAATATTTAGCTTCCCTTAACATCGATTTAATTTTAGTAGCTAGAAGAGAAAATTTATTAAAAGACTTGCAAAAAGATTTAAATGTTCAAGTTAAAATAATTCCTCTTGATTTAAGTATGGAAGATAATGTTTATAAATTATATGAACAAACTAAAGAGGAAGAAATTGACATTTTAATTAATAATGCTGGTTTTGGTTTATTTGGAGATTTTACGGAAACTGCCCTAGATACCGAATTAAAAATGATAGATGTTAATGTCAAAGCACCCCATATATTAACAAAATTATTTTTAAAAGATATGATTAAAAAGGACAAAGGATATATTTTAAATGTTGCTTCAAGTGCTGGTTTTATGGCGGGACCTCATCTAAATACTTATTATGCTACCAAAAATTATTTAGCCAAACTTTCCATGGCTATCAATGAAGAATTAAGATGTAATCATAGTCATGTTATTGTTTCCTCACTTTGTCCTGGTCCAGTAGCTACTGAATTTACCAAAGTAGCTCATGGTTCTTTTGCTACCCATGAAGCCAAAAGCAGTTATGTAGCTAAATATGCCATCGATAAAATGTTTAAAGGAAAAATGATTATTATTCCGACTTTAAAAATGAAGTTAGCTATCTTTGGAATTAGATTTATTCCCTTTCGTTTACAACTTATGATTGCGGGGCATATTCAAAAGCGAAAAACAAAAAGATAGTTAGCATCTAAACTATCTTCATTAAGTAAAAAACTATTAATATAGTATTATATTTTCCTTTGTCTTTACGCAATTAGCAAATCTCTCTTGCATAATTTATATTTATTATACTTGTCATTAGCTAAAAGCCTAAAATTTTAATTCTCAAAAAATTTTTATTAAATCATTATTCTGCACTGTTTTTTTTAAAATAATTTTTTTATTTCATATAAATTTTTCCATTCCGAATTTTTGTGTCTACACACACTTTTTCGTAATAGAAACTAATTAAGTAGCTAATTTCGAATTAACATTAGTTACTATTTGTTCAAAACTTTTTTACCCTTAACATCTTATCTTTGAGTTGGCGGTAATATTTAAAATTAAAAAACAAATAAAAAGTTAGAGCTTTTTTCTAACTATTTTATTTGTTTAATATTCTAGAATGACTTCCCGTGTTAATTAATAACAAAACAAGCTCATTATCAACGTATTTGTATATTAAAATCCAATCAGGTTCGATATGACAATCACGACAATTTTTGTATTTTTTATTATCAATTAAAGCATGGTCTTTGTATTTTGAAGAAAGTGATTCTTTATTAGCCAGTTTTTTGATAACCATTTTTAATTTATCAATATCTTTTCCTTGTTTTATTATTTTCTTATAATTACTTTTAAATTTAGTTGAATATCTTACTTGATACTTAAATTCTGAATTAATCTTAGTCATCACTATTTAAAGAATTGATTAAATCATCCATATTGTTATATTTTTTATATTCATTTAAATGTTTTTCCATGTAATCAAGTTCTTTTGCTCCCTCGTCCAATTCTTCTTTTGTAAAATATTTCAGTAATTCGGGGTCATATTCTTTTTTTGGTAATGTTAAGGAAAAAGGTATTCCCTGTTCATAAATTGCTCTTTTTAAAAACATGTTTATTGCTGTAGACATATTTAATCCTAATTGGTTAAATATGTTATTTGCTTCTTCTTTAACATCACTAGGAACATTAACATTTATAACACTAGTTAAATTAGCCATTTTATCACTCTCTTTCTAGCTAAATTATACTCATTTTTACTTACAATGTCAACATATTTCAATATGATATATATATAGTATATTACGATTTATACATTTTATGTGTATTTTTAACTTCTTGCTTTTAAAAATTTTTGCCGTTTACGGCACTTTTTTTCAAAATATTAATTTAAAATATTTTTATTGAGTAAGAATTCTTTTAAGCCAATAATCTCTATTCCTTCCTCATTAACCCAAGATTTAATATCATCTTTAACAACTATTATCTTTTTAAAATTATCATTTATATTAATTAAAGATTTTTCTTCTTGAATAGTTTTTTCTCTTGTCCCGAGGCCTAAACACACTTGAATATAATATTTTCTACTTCCTTCATTACAAATAAAATCAACTTCTAACTGTTTTCGCTTATCTCCATCTCTAATTTCCACAACACCAACATCAACATTATATCCTCTTACTAAAAGTTCATTATAAACGATATTTTCTATTAAATGATTTTCTTCCATTTGTCTAAAATTTAATCTAGCGTTACGAAGTCCTAAATCAGTAAAATAATATTTATAAGGAGTATTAATATATTTCTTACCTTTAACATCGTATCTTTGAACTTTTTCGATAATAAAAGCATTTAATAAATAATTCATATAAGAATTTATGGTGTTAATAGAAACATTGCTTAAATATGTATTTGTTATTTTATTAGCATTAGTATATGAACCAACAGAAGATGCTAAAACATTAATTAAAGAGTCTAAAACATCTTTTCTTTGAATATTATTTCTTTCTATAATATCTTTTATATATGTAGTTTCAAATAAATCAGTTAAATATTTTCTCTTTTGCTTTTCCGCTTTTAATATTACCATATATGGAAGTCCACCATATAATAAGTAGTCATTAAAAGCATTTGTAGTATCGCCTGTATAAACATCGAAAAATTCGCTAAAAGTTAGAGGGAAAATTTTAACTTCATCGCCCCTACCTCTAAACTCTGTGATGATATCTGATGACAAAAATTTGGAATTAGAACCGGTCACATAAACATCTAAATTTCTAATATGTAAAAAGCCATTTAAAACACTTTCAAAATCGTCTACTTTTTGAATCTCATCTAAAATAACATAGTATGTTTCATTATCTTTAATTTGGTCTAAAATGTACTTTTCTAAAATATCGGGATTTAAAAATTCTTTATTTTGGCGGTCTTCTAAATCTATTTTTATTATATGGTCTTCTTTTACCCCATTACTTAATAAATGATTTTTAAATATTGGGTCTAGCAAATATGATTTTCCACATCTTCTTATACCGGTAACTATTTTTATTAAACCATTCTCTTTTCTATCAATAAGTTCATTTAAATAATGCTCTCTTTTTATCTCTTTCATATTTTCCTCCGTTGAAAATTTTTGCCGTTTACGGCACTTTTTTTCAACGATATTATATAAAATATTGTATTGCATTAACATTTGTGTTATTATATTTTCGCAAACGGAGGCAAAGATTATGTCTGATAAAGAGAGAAAACTTACCATAAAAGAAAAAGAAAGATATGAAAGATTATGTAATGAGTACATTAATAGAAGTGCAGTTGAATATTTATTAGCGGCCTTAACAGGTGTAATTTCGGCATTTGATTTTTTCTTTTGGGGAACAGCATTAATTGACCCTGAATTATTTAAAGAAATACTAAGTAAACTACATCTTGCCTTTTTATCTCTTCCTCGGTCATTTTTTGGCTGGAGTGGCTTTTTTAATATTATATTTTCAACAATTTTCAGTACGGAAGTCAAGCAAGTGGAAACTAACCGAGGTGTATATTTAGAAAGACTGACAGAACTTGAAGAAAGATTAGAATATATGGAAGAAATGCAAAAGCAAAAATACAAAATAACAATTGATGGTTTAACATATTTAGAAAAAAATGTTAAACCCCTTCCTGAATGGTTTACTGAATTACAAAAAGATTTAGAAGTTGAAGAAGGAATGAAACGCAATTTAAAAAAATAATTAGAATGTGGTATTCCAATTATTTTTTTAATATTCTCGTTGTATTTAAAATAGTAAGTAAGGTAACCCCTGTATCAGCAAAGACTGCTTCCCACATAGTAGAAAGACCAAAAGCACTAAGAAGTAAAACTAACACTTTAATGCCGATGGCAAAAATTAAGTTTTGTTTAATTATTTTATTTGTTTTCTTGGATATTTTAATAAGTTTAATAAGGCTATCTAAATTATCATTCATAATAACAATATCACTAGCTTCAATCGCTGAAGCACTCCCTATGCTTCCCATAGATATACCAACTTTAGCTAAAGCTAAAGATGGAGCATCATTAATTCCATCACCAACAAAGGCAACATTACCATTATATTTATCTAATTCATTATTAAGTAAATCAAATTTGTCTTGGGGTAATAATTCATAATGACATTCATCAATATTTAATTTTTCACTGGTACTTAAGGCTATATCTTTTTTATCGCCTGTAAACATCATCGTGTTAAGGCCTAATTTTTGTAAACTATTAATTACTTCATAAGCATTTTCCTTAAGGCCATCATAAACATTTATTTTTGCCACGACTAAATTATCGATGGTCATATATGTTCCTTCACTGAAGCCTTCTTTTCCTACATGGTTGCGCGTCCCAATTTTAATTTTTTTCTTACCAATATTATAACTAATTCCTTGGCCTGCTTCTTCTTTAAAATTAGTTATTTTAACTTTTTTAGCATCTTTTAATTCTGAAACGATAGCTTTAGCAATTGGGTGGTTAGAATATACTTCTCCGCTTACTAAATAAGTATTAATATCATCGATATCTCTTTCTAAATCAATATATTCAATTTTAATACTTTTACTATTTTCATCTGTTAAAGTACCAGTTTTATCAAAGATAATTTCTTTTATTTTGGATGAGGCTTCTAAATAATCACTACCCTTTATTAAAATACCTTCTTTAGAAGATGCTCCAATTCCGGAAAAATAAGACAAGGGAACAGATATGGCAATAGCACAAGGACAAGATACAACTAAGAAGACTAAAGAACGATAAATGGCATCATTAAAGGCCATATGAAAGATAAGAGTTAAAACAAGAGTTAAAGAAATAGCTAAACCTAAGATGATGGGTGTATATATTTTCGCAGCCTTCGAAACAAAATTTTCGGTTTTAGCTTTTCTTTCGGTAGCATTTTCTACTAAAGATAAGATATTAGCAACAGTACTATTTTCATAAGTTTTTGTTACTTTGATGGTTAATAAATCATCCATATTAATTCCACCAGATAATACAACATCATTTTCCGAAACTTGAACTAGTCTACTTTCTCCCGTTAAGGCTTTATTATCTATTTTGGATGAACCCTTAACAACTATCCCATCTAGAGGAATTTTTTCGCCTTTTTTAATCAAAATTAAATCATCTATTTTAACATTCTCCGGATTTACAACTTTTATTTCATCATCAATAATCAAATTAGCATAATCAGGTTTAATATCCATGAGTTCACTAATTGATTTTCTGGAATTATTAACGGCGATGCTTTCTAATATCTTACCTATTTCATATAAAATAATAACCATTAATCCCTCATGAATATTATGTGTAAGATAAGCCCCAATACAAGAAATACTTACTAATAAATTCTCATCTAGGGAGTGACTTTTAATTAACATTAGTATAGTTTTTTTTAATACTCTAAATAATAAGATTAGATAAGATAAAATAATTAATACTTCTTTCATAAAATGATTAGGAATAAATAATGAAACAATAAACAATAAGATACCGATAGCTAATCTAGAAACATCAAAAACAATTTTACTATGTTCTTTACTATTTAAATCTAATACTTTAACATCGTCATCAGTATTTTTAACTATCTTTTCAACTAATTTTTTAACGCCACTTTTAAGGGGTGTTTCGATATTGATTTCTAATTTAGCAAAATTAACACTAGCACTAGTAATATTTTCACATTTATTTAAAGCTGTCTCGATTTTTCTTGCACAATTAGGGCAATCAAGATTACTTAATTTATATTTATACTTATAGTTCATTTATATGTTCACATCCTAACTTAAAGATTTTTTCTACATGTTCATCCGCTAAAGAATAATAAATACAATTACCATTCTTTTTATATTTTACTAACTTTGATGCTTTTAATATTCGTAGTTGATGAGATACAGCCGACTGACTCACATTTATCTTACTAGCTATTTCACAAACACATAATTCACTATCTATTAAAGCATTGATAATTTTAACTCTTGTAGAATCCCCAAATATTTTAAATAATTCCGATATATCAATAATTTTATCTTCATCTATTAATTGCATAATTTCACTCCTAACTATATGAATAATTGTTCATATATACATATTATCACATTATATATTATATGTAAAGATATTTTTAATAGTAAAAAAATGTTAATAACCGTTAAGTTATCAACATTAAGGATTAATTGGCATTGCTACAAATGGGTCATCATAAGTACCTGAACCAGTTACTTTAGTTTTAGAAGAGTCAAGATAGAAGACCGGGCGGACCGTACCAACAACACCTAGGTTATATTCAGTCGTAATACCCCAGCTCTCCACGGACCAAGCACAGTATTCACCCAAAGAACCACACCCACCAAAACGGGTCATAGTCCATTCTTTAGAAACTTCACCGGGATTCCCGTTTTTAGACACGTGAATCCAACTATCTTTACAGCCACTAGAACAATTAGTCGTCGAAGAATCATTTTCACTTTTGGCATACGAATAATAATAGTCATGTATATACATCAACCCAATCTTACATGGGGTCGTTTTCTTGTTCCATTCATTTTCTATCGCATACATAATATCTGCTGTATAATTAGTACTAGTTGTATCTCCATACTTCCATTCTCTATCTTTTATCATGTTATACCATTCATTACCAGTTTGTATATAAGTTACATTAGACGTTTTACTATCCACAAAAATATTAGACGTTCCACTCCAACCAGTAGATTCTCCTAAATTCTTCCCATTTAATCTCTCAAAAATACAAGAATTGAAATAAGATGCATCCGCAGTTCTCGGGTTGTGCCAATAATATCCAAAGATGCGATCTTCCCCCAAACCAGTATTCTTAATTAATTTTAAATCTCCGGTACTTGGGTCTATTCCGATTATGCGATACATGTAATCACTTGTAACGTTTTCCATACAATCACCATCCGGATTTTCTGTCCCAAAACAAATGAAATTATCCACTATTCCTGTACAGTTTCCATCCGCTGCATCACATGCGCCCACAAATCTATACAAACCTCCTAATTCTTTAGTAGTATTTAATCCTGCTGGTTTTTTTGATTTAACATATTCTCCGGGATTGGATGATTTTGTTGCAACTGTATTATATGTAATTGTTGGTGATATTCTCCCTGAAGCACTTTTTGTATAGGCTTGTATTGTATATTCTGTTCCCTCTGATAAGTTAGATATTGTACAACTTGTTCCAATTGCTTCCTGCCACTCTCCGTTATAATTACTATTTGTTGCTCTACAATATCTTTTATTTATTGCTGTTCCTCCGTTAGTTCCTCCTATAATTACTGTGATACTTGTCTCTGTACTGGATACAGAGTCTATGGTTACTGTCGGATTCTCTAAATCTAAGGTTATATTTTTACTCATCTCACTTGATACATTCCCGGCTTTATCTTTGATAAAGGCATATACTGTTTTCTCTCCACTACTTCCGGATAATGTTATACTAGCTGTTTTACTTGTTCCTGTTACTGTTGTAAAATCATTACAACTACTTGTTGTATTTACACAGTAACTTGCTACATCACTATCTGTCCATTCGAGCTTATAACCTATTCCTACTACATGAGTATAGTTTGTACTATTACTTAAGGTTTGATTTGATGCTGCTTTTCCTGTTAAAGTTAGTTTACTTATCGTTGGTGGTGTTCTATCTACCGTTATTTTTGCATTACTTGTTCCTGTTACTACTTCAGATACATTCCTAGCTTTATCTCTTACATATGCATTTATGGTTTTTTCTCCTGTACTACTTACAGTTATAGTATCTTTTATACTTTTTACTCCATTGGTTTTCTTCCAGTCACTATCAATGCAAGCATTATTTCCTTCTTTAACACAATAATATACTACATCACTATCTTCCCATGTAACTGTATAACTTATATCATAATTATATATATAATCATTTCTTGTTGTTAATGGTACTATAAAAATGTAAGAAAAGGGCCAAATAAAAATGTAGGAAAAACTACATAATTATAAGGACCTAA
>CANQRA010000053.1 GCA_947626125.1 uncultured Bacilli bacterium | reverse complement strand
CAATGAAACTTTGTGGAACGTTCCTTCAGGTGGTATGTCTGCAAGAACTTTTTCAATTGTTCCCGGACGTATGTACTATTTCGAGTACTATCGCAATGGTACTGCTCGTGATCTCAAAATTCACATGATTATTGAATCTGTGTAATTTTATCTCAAAT
Source organism: uncultured Bacilli bacterium (assembly GCA_947626125.1). Taxonomy (GTDB): domain Bacteria; phylum Bacillota_I; class Bacilli_A; order RF39; family UBA660; genus SIG200. The sequence continues at coordinate 8,190 of CANQRA010000053.1, read as the reverse complement.
CATTTTCCTATGAAAGAAGAGTGATGGTTGATTTCAACTATCACTCTTAAATTTATTTATATAATTTTATATATGTATCTTTTTCTTCATTATACTTAATATACAATGTCAATTTATTAGGCAAATTATATATTCCATAATCATACTTTAAACTAATACTACTATTATCTTCATTAAAAAATATAGATGGTTTTTTTATCTCATTATTATTTTCATCTAACAATTTAATATTTCCAAACTTACTAATGACTGATATATCAAATTTATTTTTAAAATTAATATCAACAACTAGATTAGTTATATTAATAGTATTTGACACTTCTAATATATTATTATCATAATCAACTTTATAATAATTATCTTCAGTTATAGTTTTATCTAAGTTTAAATCAACTATAATATTCCAATTTCCTTGTATTCTTATAATTTCATTATTTTGATATATATCTATTGAAGAGATTTTGATTTCTACATTCTTATATTTTTCTAATGAATCTGTTTTAAATAGAAGTGATTTATAATACTTATTATCTTTAAATTCTATATCATTTATTATTTCTAGCGAATTTAAATCCTTATTAGTATTTTTTTCTTCTTCATTTCTTTTAACAATATTATTATTTTCTAGAACTTCAAAATCTACCAATTTGATATTATCTATATTATTCATATTAATACAATCAAATACCAATGATATATCCAAAATTCCATTATCTCTAACAATATTGTTTACTTTTATTCCTATATCATTGTCATATACAAAATCCATATCAACATTTTGAATATATCCATTTTCAACTGCTGCTTCTATTCCTGGTGTAGAATTAGTAAATATTGTCTTAAAGAAATTAACTATCTCTTTAGCAAATACTACACCTGTAGAAACTATTCCTAATGATAATATAATTATAGCAACTCGTTTAAATTTACTAAATAATTTATTTGGTTTTATTCTATTTATTGCCTCATTAATAGCTTTATTAACATATAAAGGAACTTCGTTATCCTTTTTGGCAAACTCAAAAAGCTCTTTTTCAAAATCATCATTTGCTTTATTTATCATATTCTACACCTCCTTTCGAAATCATTTTATATATTTTTTCTTTTCCTCTTTTTAATCTACTTTTAACATTGCTAATATTTTCATTTAAAATTTTAGATATTTCTGTTGTATCATATTCTGCATAAAAATATAATATAAATACCATTCGTTCATCATAATTCAAAGTTTCTAATAACTTTTTAAAATCCATTTTATCTTCAACTTCTCTTAACGAATTATCATAATTTTCATAATATGATACTGTTTGTATTTTTTCTATTAATTTTAATTGTTTAGAGTTTTTATTGTATATTTTATTACATTCATTAATTAAAATCTTAATAATCCATGTTTGAAAATACTCATTATGTTTTAATTTTTTCAAATGTTTATATGCATAAAATATTGTTTCATTAATTGCATCATAAATATCATCTTCATTATCTAATCTTGCTCTAGCTAATCTATATAATACATTTTTTATATTATCTATTAATTCTTCATATGCTTTAATATTTCCATTTTTTGCTTTAATTAATAATTCTTCTTGCACTTTTCTTCTTACCTCTTTATTATAAATTAAAAAGTATATAAGCCATATACTTTGCTTACATACCTCTATAATGAATTTTCGTTTATTAGTTTTTATTTATAATCAGTATTTTTACGAGTATTATCTTTATTATATAAAGTATCTCTCAGAATATCATTAGGAGTAACATTTAAAGCATTACATAATTTTACTAAGGTTAATAAAGAAGGTAAAAATTTTCTTCTTTCAATATTTGAAATCGTATCTACTGAAATATCAGCTAATTCCGCCAATTCTTCTTGACTCATTTTTGTTGCATTTCTTGTATTTCTTAAATTAGTAGATATATTTATAAGTAATTTTTCTTCTTCTTTATTTTTTTCTTTATTTTTCGGTGTCAATGTTTTATACCTCCATATACTAATCAAAGTCAGTATATCAGTATAATTTATTATTTTACACCGAACATATTCCGAGTATATTAAAATAGTTTGGTTACATATCTAATTAAAAATTAATTTTTAATTTATATAATAAAACAGAAGATTCTTTTTAGATATCCTCTGCAAAAATCAAAGAGCTCACTAGTTTCAAAACATCAAATAGTTCATCTTCCAACCATCAAGAATTAAACACCTCAAAGTTTAATCCATCCTGAAACAAGGACACCATTCGAGTTATCGTATTCGATATACCCATACTCTTGACCATGAATTATAGTCGTCGCGCGAATTGCAGCTGCACAACTTACAGTTGTCCAAGCAGAGTAACTTCCAGGAACATAATAAAGAGCTTCTCCCTGAATATTTCTAGTATTTAATTTATTAAATTGACAGTAGTAATTTTTTGATTTATAATTATAACAATTAATTATAATATTATTTAAAAATCTAGAATATTTTTTATCTTTTTATATTTTTTAAACTTTACTTTATAAAATATAATATAAAGTATATATAAGTAAATTAGAAAGGTTTTGAGGTTTTATGAATATTAGAAATTTGGTAACAAAAGAAATTATAGAATGGATAATTTGTATTGCTATTGCAATAATTTTAACTCTATTGTTCAGATATTTTATTGCTACACCAACTGTAGTTCAACGTGTTTCGATGTATCCTACTCTTGAAGAAAATCAAAGATTAATTGTCACTAGAACATTTAGAATAACTAAAAATATGCCAAAACGTGGAGATATAGTTACTTTCGAAGCCCCTTCAACTTCATATTCTTCTGGGACTAAAGATGAATCAAATCCAGTAGCTATCTATTCAAATAAAAAAAGAGGAATATTTTCAAAATTTCTTTATAATGTTATAGAAATCAATAAAATAAGTTATATAAAGAGAGTTATAGCAGAGCCAGGAGAACATGTTGAAATAGAAGATGGCAAAGTATTTATTAATGGTAAAGAATTAGAAGAAAAATATCTCCAACCAGATGTTACAACAGAATCCTCAATATTTAATGATTTTATTGTTCCAGAAGGATACTTGTTCTGTATGGGAGATAATAGATTAAAAAGTACAGATTGTAGAGAATTCGGATGCATTCCTTTTGACAAAATCGAAGGAAAAGTAATCTTAAGATTTTGGCCTTTAAAAAATATTAAAAAGTTTTAATACTTCTAAAAAATATTATTATATATATAATAAAAAATTGAAAGCTAATCCCAGATTAGCTTTCTTTTATACAAATTTTTATTCTAATAAATCAATTATCATGTTCAATTACAACGTTAACATCATCCCTTAATAATGAATTATTTACAACTGCATAAAACACATTTGTTTCACTATTATAATTTGGATTTTCTTTTTGTTTAATTTTAACAATTGTTGTATCCTCAACAACAATTACATCAGAAATTTCTAAATCAATCTCATTTCTATCTCTAATATTTTCATTTGAAACTATAAGCAATGCCTTGTCATTGAAGTCATCCTCTGTTAAGTCTGGAATATCAATTCTTTCTTTATACTTATTATAATTATCCATATCTACTATAAATTTATAATACAATCTAGATTCATTTACCCATGTCATATCATTATCTAGTAAACTATTTTCGTAACTAGCACTACCATTATATGAAAATAATCCTCTTGTATATATTTCACCTTTTTCTTTTATACTACTTGTTTCATTTGTAACATTATTACTAATATGAACATCATCTTTTATATTATCATCAGAACAACCTGTCAATAAAAATAATATCATTAGTGTATTTAATAAAAAAATTGTTATTTTCTTCACTTTAACCCTCCTCAAAAATTTTTATTTATAAACAAAAATTATAGATTTAATTCATAACAAATATTTTTAAATATCTCTAAAAGTTCATCTGAAGAACACCCCTCTTTTATTATATATGGATATATATTATCAAAACTCTCAAATTTTATATATGCTTCTCCATAAATCTCACTGTTAATTATTTTATTAGAAATTCCTTCTTTAACAAATTCATCTTCTGTATTAGTTACATATGTATAATAGTATGGAGAAAATGCTATCATTACTAATTTATTACTAGAAATTATCTTATTAGCATACTCGCACAATTCAAGACTACTATCAAACTTTTCAACAAAACCATTATTTATTTTACAATTTATCCCTAGTTCATTAAATATCATAATAATTCTATCTCTACTACTCATAGTTGTTTCAATTCCTTGTAATCCACTATCAGCTAACCACAATCCATTTTTATTTGGCTTATTTTCATTAATATATTTATCAATCTTATTTTTCTCATTCTGGTCAACTTCTAATGGTTGTTGAATTTTATAATGTAACATAAATCCAACACTATATTTGCTACTCAATGGTTTATCATATGTTAGTGGAATATCATGAAATGTTAACTTCGTTGATGATAAATCATTTTCAATAATAGAATTAAAATTAGAATCATAATAATTGTCTTTACTTGGATTATTTTCTATATTAATAATATCACTAATATCATTAATAATGTTTAGTGAAGTAATATTTTCACTATTATATATATCATTTTTAGTATCTAGTAAAACTCCAGTCTCACTATTTACACTTTTATCCTTATATTTAAAAATAAAATATAAGATGACTATAATTAATACTATAAAGATAATATTTAATATAAATCTTTTTTTCAAAATTTTCTCCTTTCACAATAATAAATATCATATAATTCTCTTAACTATTTATTAATTTTATGTTAATCTTAGTTCAATATTCATCTCTCACATATTCTTTATTTCTTTTTTATCAAAGATTTTAAATATAATTGTAGATAATGCAATAAAATATAAAATATATATTACAGAAGAAAAAAGTAAATTTATATTATCAATTTTAGAAATACCTCCAAATAAATATCTACTAAAATCCCAATTATTTGTAATAAAATATCTTGTTATTTTTGATACTTTTTCTACTTCAGACCATAAGGACAATACTGAATTACCAATAATAAATATTCCTAATGAAAGAGTCATTGTCATTGCTGAATTACAATTTATTACACTTAAACAAAGACAAATTAAAGTAGTTATAATATAAAGTGGCAATTTTGATATTCCCACTAATAAACTATAAACAAATAGATTAATTGTAAATATTTCTTTTGAATTATAACCAATATATTTTAGATTATAACTATCAAATCCGAACATTACCCCACCTACAATATATTGTGTGAAAGCCACAAAAATCATACAAATTATAATTGTAATTATACAAGTTAAAATTTTAGAAAATAATATTTCACTTCTTTTATGTGGCTTTATAAGCAAACTCTTAACTGTTCCTGTAGAAAATTCTTCTGTTATAATTGTAGTAGATATATATATTGAAATTATTATAATTATAACATCTAAATTATCGAATAAATTTATAAATAAGTTTCTAGCATTCATATCATTATTTGGAATCAAATTATAACCTTTTGGAGATATATCAGCATTTATTTTATTTTTTAAAGCATATTTTATTAATTCTATACGTTCTTGTTTTTGGTGAATTTCCTGCTTACTCATATTGTTATTTTTTTCATTTAAAAAAGAGCTTTCCAATCTATACTTATCAATATATTGATTTAAAAAATCGTTTTCAAATCCTATATTGTATTTCTTTCTAAATTGATACAATTCAATTTCAACACTAATATCAAAATTTTCATAATACTCCAAAAAGGAGAAAGTCTTTTTTTCTTTACTTCTTTTTACCAAATTTTCCAACTTCAATTCAATATATTTATTTTCATCATTTGAATCTAATGCTCCTTCATATTTTTCCAATTTTTCTTTAGCAATTAGATAATCATCTTCTTTTATTTCTGGATATTTATCTCTTGCATAATTATAATAATTTACTATAGCAATATTTCTATTTATATCTTGATTACTATTTCCATTAAATTCCTCATTTAGAGCATATCTTTGCCAAGAATTTTTTTTATATTTATTATATAATTTTATTAAATAATTACTATTTTTTTGGACAATATATAATTCTATATCATCTTTAAATAAATCTTCGTTCTCATTACTCAAAACTTTATCATTAGTTGAATTAAACATAGTAACTATAGTATTTTGATTTGGATTTATGTAATTATATATAACAATTACAAATAAAGATAAAATAAGTAATACATATATACTCTTTCTTTTAAATATTTTTATTAACTCATTTTGTATAAGTTTAATCAATTTTACTTCCACCTACTTTCTTTATAAAAGCTTGTTCAGAAGTTAATTTTGTTCCATCTTCTAAAGTTTTAAATTCCTCTAATGTATTATCTAGTACTAATTTACCGTTTTTTATTGCTATAATTCTATTACAAACATTTTCAATTTCTGGCAAATTATGGCTTGATATTAAAATTGCAATATCTCTTTTTTCTGATAAATCTTTTATTAAATTTCTAACTTCTATTACTCCTTCTATATCTAGTCCATTTGTAGGTTCATCTAAAATCAATAATTCTGGAGAATTTATTATTGCTTCTGCTATTCCTAATCTTTGTCTCATTCCTAAAGAATAAGTTGATACTTTATCTTTTATTCTATTTTCTAATCCAACAATTTTTGCTACTTCATAAATTCTATCTTTGGATATATTTTTATAATTATTAGCTGTTATTTTTAAGTTATCATATCCTGACAAATACATATATAAGTCTGGTGTTTCTACAATTGCTCCAACTTTTTCTATTGCTCTAATAAAATCTTTTTTTATATCAAAACCATTTATTAAAACTTTTCCTTTAGTTAATTTTATTAAGCCTAAAATTAATTTAATAGTAGTTGTTTTTCCAGCTCCATTTGCTCCTATAAAACCTACCACATCTCCTTTATTAATAGTAAAATTAATGTTTTCTACTAATATATTTTTACCTACTCTTTTTTCAAGATTTTCACACTTTAATACTTCCATTCTTCTACCTCTCATTTGTTACTTCTTTATTTTTAAACATACTTATTATGAATAAATAAATTATAATTAATGTAATTAATGACGAAACTATAGGTATTATAATATTATTATTTATAAGATTATAATTATTTCCAAATAAATATTTGCTAAAGTCCCAATTGTATATAGATATATATTTATATATATTCATAGCTTGAATAACAGGATTTTTTATAATAGATATCATATATATACCTATAGAAAGCAATATATTTAAAGCAACATTAGAAGTTATAATTCCAATTAGTATGCTTATTAACCCAATTCCTATATACATTGGAAGTTTTGATATAATAATTATTGTTATATATTTATACATAGGAATAACTTCTATATTAGATTTAATATGATTAAACCTAATTGCACTCAAACTATAACTATCGAATCCGAAAACAAGCCCCCCAACAATATATTGAGTTATCAAAAATATGATTGGTAAAATTAAGCATATTAATAAAATCACTAATATTTTTGAAGATATAATTTTTATTCTTGTATGTGGTTTTATGAGTAAATTTTTAATAGTTCCACTTACAAATTCTTCTGCTACAATTGTACTAGATATATAAACTATTATTATAATTAAAGCAATATCAAAATTATCAAAAAATTTCATTAATAATATTCTTGCATCATTTGGTAATGCCATATTTTTATTTTCAGAATTTAGTAAAATATTATAGTCAATTTTGTTTTCAATAGCATATTTTTCTAATTCAACTCTTTCTAAAACAACTGAATATTCCTCTTCTAACCTTAAATATTCGTAACTATCTAATTTAAACTTATCACTATTGTATGAACTTATGTATTGAGATTTTATATCAATTTCTTTGCTTGATATTTTCTCAAAAATATTGAGTCCTACTATTACAGTTACAGCTATTAACAATAAAAAATATATATTTTTTCTCTTAAATATTTTAATAAATTCATTTCTTATTAGATTTATCATACTACCCTCTATATTTATTTTTATAAATTTTATCATTATAGATTAATATTTTCAATATATTAAAATAAAAAATGGGAATGCAATAGCACTCCCACCCACAGAAAATTTTGAGAACAAAATTACCGACATTTAACGTCGTTTTTGCTTAAAGCCAAACAGCCGACACAATAACAGGTTGATTGTTTCGCATAC
>CANQRA010000052.1 GCA_947626125.1 uncultured Bacilli bacterium | reverse complement strand
ATAGAAAAGTTGTTATTTTTTTAGATAATTACTGGCTTTCTTTGCTTTTTTCCTTTTAATTCATGTTTTTATCCTGATATTTGCATTGGCTTGGTTTCCTTATGAAACGGAAAATGATATAATAAACAATTAGAAGGTGAGATAATGTCTGCAACAATCAAATTTGATACCAAAAAAATAGAAAAAGATTTAAATAAGATTATTCAAAAGAAAAATAAAGAAATAGCACTTAAAAATGAAGTGGAATCAAGGAGTGGTACTATGAAGATATTAACGGACACAGAAAAAGAATTATTAAAAATCATAATTAATAAGGTGGATAATGGTTACACATGTACAATTACACATAAAGATTTACCAGAGTATATAAGCGCTCAACTAGGGGATATGTTATCGGTTCTTAAATATTCGAAGTATGTTGCTAGATTTGATCAGTATCTTGGAGGATGCTTTATTACGCTCACCCCTGAAGGAATGAATTATTTTAAGAAAGAAGCTGAATATATGAAAAATAATAATACTCCAAATATTAATATTGGAACATTATATGCAAATGGAAGTAATTTGAATTTTGGTAATGCATATGATTCAAATTTTTCAATTGATAATTCCTATAGTGAAATTGAAAAAATGATTGAAGAGCAGGGTGGAGAAGACAAAGTTCAACTTCAACAAATACTTCTTGAAGTTAAAGAGTATGTCGAGAATATTATAATTTTAAAAACAATACCTAAAAATAAAGGTTTATTTACTAGAATAGGTAACCATGTTCAAAAACATCAATGGTTTTATCAAAGTATTATTAATCTGCTAGGTACAACAATAATAAAAGTTATGAATGGCAATTAAATAAATTGGAGTAAAAGATGAAAATAAAATATTATTTAATTTCTATTATAGGAATCTCTTTAATTGTTTTGTTGTATTTTAACATTAGTTCCAATGATATTGTTAATATTTTGACCTTGACTCAAACAATTATAGCATTTATAACTTTAATGATAGCTTTAATTTTTTATGATAGATATAATGCAGGAGTTAAACTAAATGATAAAACACTTGATATTGTTATTGACTACATTGAATTTTTGTCAAAAACAACTTTATTATTAGAACAACATGAATATAAAAATAGTAAAATAGAAAAATGCGGATTTTCAATAATTAATTTTAAATCAAAAGTAACATTGGATAAAAATTTAAATTATAGATTATTAGTGAATGCTAAATCCTTTATTAAATTTTATGCTACATTAAGTAAATATTTAAATTCCCCTTGGATGCCAAAAGATATAATTAAAGCTTCACTTTTTTTGAAACCAAATGATGTAAATAATTTAGAACATTTAAATCAAATAAAAGAAAATATTCTTATTTTGCAAATTTGTGGTAATGACTTTACTAATGATGATCTTATGCCTTTAAATAATGTTATTAATATTGTTGAATTAGAAAAAAATATATCAAATTTAATGAACACTTTGAACAAGTGGATTAATAAGCAGGCTATAAAAATAAATTTTCATATTTAGCATAATTTTGTATTGACTTAATTTATATAAGTATGGTATATTATAAATCGAGTAGTGCCTAGGAAACTTTTGAAGCCCTAGGTCATTTTTATTTCAGGAGGTTAAATGAAGCAATATAAAACTAATGAAGAACTACTAAATTATTTAGAATCAAAGAGTGTTACTATTAATAAAAGAAAACTTGCTTTGAAAAGGTTAGAAAAATATTCTTATTATTCCATCGTTAATAGTTACAAATATAATTTTAAGGACTCTAATAATAATTATTTACCTAATGTGACTTTTGAGGAAATATTTGCTTTATACGAATTTGACAAAAATATTAAGTTAATAATTTTAAAATATTCTTTGGAAATAGAAACAATTATTAAATCTTTATTAGCTAATCATCTTGCCAGTATTTATGGTATTGATTATTACCTAGATGTTAATAATTTAGATGGAAATGCTAGTATAAAAGTCAGAAAAAAGTTAATTGACAAAATAAATAAAGAGATTAATAAAAATTATGGTGTTCATCTAGCTATTACACATTATAAGAATACATATGGATTTGTTCCACCATTTGTTTTAACTAAAATTTTAACCTTCGGAATTATAAGTAGTTATTATGGTTTGCTTAAACAAAGTGACAGACAAATTATTGCTAAAAAATTTAAAATATCTGATGTTCTATTAAAACAAATATTGAGGTGTTTAACGAATGTTAGAAATATTTGTGCTCATAATGACCGTTTATTTTGCTATAGAGATAAATATACTTTAAAATTTAAAGAAATAGATGTTAATTATAAATCTAAAGATAATCTTACAAATTTATATATGATGATAAAATCAATGCAAGTTATTTTAGATAAAAGACAATATAATAGTTTAATTATATCAATAGAAAAAGAAATTAAAAAATTAGATAAAAAATTAAATTCAATAAGTGTAAAAAATATTTTAAGAATTATGGGTTATCCTAATGTATAATTTTTAAATTTAGTAATATAATATTAATGAGTGGTGCCTAGAAAACTTTTGAAGCTCTAGGTCATTCAGAGCCTAGTTTTAATAACTAGGTTTTAATTTTGAACTGAAAGTGGTATAATTAAGTAGTATTGAAGGCATTAGTCATTAGTAAATTTATATAAATTTAATCTTATTCATCCCGAATGAGATTGTGGTACAAGCCGCAATCAAAAACGGGAGTAAAAATTAAAAATATTGATAAAGCCCGTATTTAAAAGGAAATTTGGGAGTTTGTGAAAAATTAAAATTTATTTCAAACCATTATTTATTGATATTTATATATAAATTAAAGACTATAATTGCTTATTTCATAGTATATTTTAGTCTTTTTTCTTTATATGGGTGGGAAAATATCTATATTTCCAAAGAAATAGAATGAATTTGTTAATTAGTAATAATTTAACAAAAGTCATAAAAACATATTGAATTTATAAAAGAAATATGGTATATTCTATATCGAGTGGTACTCAGGAAACTTTAGAAGCCCTGAGTCAATTTTTATTTATGGGGGAATATTATATGAAGGAAAAGAAAAATTTTTATTTTATGAAAATGGAAGTATAGAATATAAATGTGATGATAATTTATTAAAAAAATAGATTAATAATTAGAAGATGCATATACTACTAGTGTATACTATTTGACATTTTCATAAAAATGTAGTATATTTATATTGCACTTGAGAAAGTGTGAAAATGTTTTTCGCTTCTGGATGGTGCGAATAATAAATGATTCCAGGCGACAATGTTTTTCGCTTCCAGGTGGTGCGACTAACAAATGATCCTGGTTGAAAATGTAGAAAAACTTCATCGTAAGATGGAGTTTTCTTTTGCTTTATGGTATACTTTTTATGGAGTTGATGACAATGAAAATAAAAACAGGTTATTTATATCACATTAAAGATGAATATTTTGATGTCGTCAATGATGAAAATTTAATGCAAAATCACGAAAAAGGAAAGAAGAGGCCTACTTATTTTACAATTAAAGATAAAAATATTTTATGGTTTATTCCTATTAGTTCTAAAGTTGATAAATATCAAAAGATTATTGATAAAAAAATCGAGAAGTATGGATTTTGTAATACTATAATTATTAGAAAAATTGCCGATGAAGATGCTGCTATACTATTACAAAATACTTTTCCAACACTAGAAAAATATATAGATCATGTTCATACAGTAGGTGGAGTACCACTAAGAGTTCCAACAGATTTGCAAAACGAAATTAAAAGTTTATTTAAAAATATGATAGGATTAAAAAAGAGAGGTACAAATTTATTTTTCACAGATATAGACAAACTAAAAGAAAAAATGTTAGAAGAAATAAAGTAAATTGCAAATAAGTCATTTTAAAAATAATATTTTATAAATTTAATCTTATTCATCCCTAATGAGATTGTGGCACAAGCCGCAATCAAAAACGGGAGTAAAAATTAAAAATATTGATAAAGCCTGTATTTAAAAGGAAATTTGGGAGTTTGTGAAAAATTAAAATTTATTTCAAACCATTATTTATTGATATTTATATATAAATTAAAGACTATAATTGCTTATTTCATAGTATATTTTAGTCTTTTTTCTTTATATGGGTGGGAAAATATCCGTATTCCCAAAAAGGTCAACTTTGGAGTTTTTTGGGAATAAACACAGTGCGTGGTAGTTGACAAAGAAATTTAATTGAGTATAATATAAATTAATTTTCGAAGGGGGATTTTTAAAATGATAGAAAAAACGAAAATTAAATTAAAAAAGGGTGTTGCATGCCTTTTAGCTGCTTAACAAATCGGTGTAGTTGCAGGATGCTCCCAAAAAGGAATTTCCGAAGATGATTATAATGAAGCTTTAACCACCATTGAACAATTAGAAAAAGAAAAAGGAGCTTTACAAGAAGAATTAGACAAAGGTAATATTTTGGAAGAAGAATATAATGAAGCCTTAGCAAGAATAGAACAACTAGAAAAAGAGAAAGCTGCTTTACAAGAAGAATTAAATGAAAAAGAATCTAAGCCAGATATTTTTGAACAAGAACTTGCTTCCATGATTGGCTTAAGTGAAGATATATTACAAAATGAAGAAGTAAAAAAATATTTTGATGAATTTAATGCTTATTTAAATGGATACAATAATGTATCTTGCCAAATAAAAAATGAAGACGGTGCTAAATCCATAAATTTTATGTTGGATGGTCAAGTTATCGGAGAAGTTTTTACCGCTTTCGAAACATCAAGATTAATTAGATTCCGTTACCTAAAGAATGAATGCGATTATTATTGTTGTCTCGTAATGGATGAAGAAAATAAAGAGTTATATTCATTTAATGACGAGCTATCATGGTCTTATGAAGGAAATGTATTTTGTATAGGCGAAAGAACCGATAATTATACTTCTACAATTGAAAGCCCATACTCTGCATATATTGATTTTAATTTACTTAATAATAATGAAGAAAAAGAAAAATTATTTATATATCTTTCTAAGAATGAGGATAATACTTATACAATAGATATAAATAGCAAAAGTGCAATTTTTGTTGCTGATGGGGATTTTGTGGCCTTTGATATAAGTAAGGAAGATTTCGAAACCTTAGATAATTTAATAACTTCATATAAAGAAAATGGCGAATACGGTAATGCCCTTGCCTATGTAGGAGATACGTTAATAGGTATAATTCAAAAATATGGTAAAGAAAAAGAATGTCAAAAATATATTGATGTTATACAAAACAATACTCCAAGCTATGATGAAGAAGAAAACATTTTTAATGATGAAATGGTAAAAAAATGGGTATAGATGAAAATATTTTAGCTAATCCTGATGTTCAAAATAGCATTAAAAAATTAAATAATTACTTACAAAATTATCATAATTTAAAATATGATGCATTTACGGATACTCACCAAATCTTCTTTTATAGTGATGGTTTTTTAAGAGGAAGTGTTATTTTTTCTTCAGTTAAAAGGAATTTTTGGGTTGATTTTTATCATGAAGGTTATTCTGAATCAATTCTGGTAAATCTTTATGGTAATGATTATCCTGCTTTACTTAATGAAACAAATTATATTGTGAACAATAAGAATTGGGACTTTGAAAATAACATATATACTTTGAGCGAAACAATTAATAGTGAAGGAGAGATTTATAGAAGACAAATCGAAAGAAACACAGAAGATACATCAACCGCGATTTTCATATCTACAGCTGCTGGAATGTATAATATAGATATTTTAGAATATACCTGGTCTAATGATCAAATTACAGACAGAAAATCTTGGAATTATGATATTAGTAAAGAAGAGTATCTAAGGCTAAGTAATTTAATAGATAATTATAAAAATGGTTATGAATTTGGTGATGCCATAAATTATATTAAAGATGCATTATTAAATGCTTTAGAAAAATTGATTTCTGAAGAAGAATATGTAGAAATAAGAAATGTTTTGGAAAGTGAAAAAGCATTAGTACGTAATAAATAATTGGTAAAGCACTGAAGTTATGGGAGCAGTGCTTTATTTTGTGGTGAAAAAGTTATTTCTCGTATGGCAATAATTACTATTTTATGCTAGAATGAAGTAGTGGTATTATGAAATTTAAATTAAATGATTATATAATTGAGTATGAAATAATTAGAAAAGATAATAAAAATCTTTATTTTCGCTTTGATGAAAATAGTCATCTTGTTATTACAGCCCCTAAGTTTATTACTGATTTAGAAGTGAAGAATTTAATTACGAAGAATTCTAGTGCTATTTTAAGAATGTATGAAGATAGTTTAAGAAGAAGTGACAGGGATGGTTTATTTAAATATTTAGGGAAAAAATATAAAGTTATTTTTGATAATCGCATAAAAGAGGTAACTATTGAAAATGGAGAAGAAAACATAATTACTTGTCATGATGAAGAAGATTTAGCTAAATTTTATCAAGATGAATGTTTAAGAGTTTTTAATGAAGAAATTAACATATGTCGAAATTGTTTTAATAATTTACCGGAGTTTAAATTAAGAATTAGAAAGATGAAAACGAGATGGGGAGTTTGCAATACCAAAGATAAAATCATTACTTTAAATAGTGAATTATTAAAAAAAGATATAGCTTTAATAGATTATGTTGTTGTTCATGAGATGGCTCATTTTTATGAAGGCAATCATAGTAAAAATTTTTGGAAAATAGTGGAGAGTGTTATTCCCGATTATAAAGAAAGAAGAAAAAAATTAAAGTACTGATTGGTAATTATATTGCTAAACTTTTAATTGTTTAGTAAAATATAATTAGTTTGGAAGGGCAAGGATATGAATCTAACAAGTATTAATAATGAAAAAGTTAAAACATGGGAAAAATTAAAGCAAAAAAAATATCGTGATTTATATAAAATGTTTTTAATTGAAGATGAACATTTAATTAATGAAGCTTTAAAAAATCATACTTTAAAAGAAATTATTACTATTAATGAACAAAATACTTTTCCTGTACCTACATATTATGTTAATGATAAAATAATGAAAAAATTATCGGAGCAAAAAAGTGGAGCGAAAATAATTGGGGTATCTTCTTTATTAGAAGAAAAAGAAATAAAGGGTAATATCATCGTGTTAGATAATATTCAAGACCCAGGCAATTTAGGAACAATCATTAGAAGTGCCGTGGCTTTTAATTTTGATTCGATTATTTTAAGCGATGATTGTGTTGATTTATATAATCCTAAAGTAGTAAGAGCTAGTGAGGGAATGCTTTTTAATATTAATATTATTAGATGTAATTTAGTAAAGTTTTTAAAAAATCTTGAGCAAGATTATACCATTATGGGTACTGATGTTTGTAGGGGTGAAGATATTAAACAAATAGAGTATAAAAAATGTGCCATAGTTATTGGCAATGAAGGCAAAGGGATAAGACCCGAAGTTAAAGATTTATGCCATAGGTTTGTCTATATTAAAATGAATGATAATTGTGAAAGTTTAAATGCCGGAGTTTCGGCGAGTATTTTAATGTATGAGGTTAGTCATGGATAATGATGTTTTCGTGGGTGTAATAGTTAATACTTTTGGCATTAAAGGAGAGTTAAAGTTGAAATCTTCCTTTGAATACCAAGATAGAGCTTTTAAAATAGGGAATAAATTATATATTGGCGAAGAAAAAGAAGAAGAAATTATTAACAGTTATCGTGTTCATAAAAATTTTGTTTTAATTACTTTGCAAAAATATAATAATATTAATGAAGTTTTAAAATATAAAGGTAGTAATGTCTATATTAAAAGAAGTGCTCTAAAATTAAGTAGTGATGAGTATTTATATCGTGATTTAATTGGTCTAAATGTTTATGATGAAGATAAATTAATTGGCCAAGTATATGATTATGAATTAAGTATTAATGATGTATTATTAAAAGTAAAAGGGAATAAAACTTTTTACTTACCTTTAAACGGTCCTTATATCGAAAAGATAGATGTTGATAAGAAAGAAATTATCACTAAAGGGGGAAGTGATTTGATTTTATGAAAATAGATATTCTAACGCTTTTTCCCAAAATGTTTGAAGGTTTCTTAAATGAGTCAATTATTAAAAGAGCACGGGAGAAAGGTTTAGTCGATGTAAATGTTATTGATTTTCGCACTTATTCTTTAAATAAGCATAAACAAGTAGATGATTCTCCTTATGGGGGAGGAGCTGGGATGGTCTTGATGTGTGAGCCAGTGGTTAGAGCAATTGAAGATGTTAAGACGCCGGATTCTCTAGTTATTCTTACTTGTCCCCAAGGGAAAACTTATAGTGAAAAAATGGCTCTTGATTTAAGCAAATACAAACATTTAATTATTGTCTGTGGTCATTATGAAGGATATGATGAGCGGATTCGTAATTTTGTGGATTTAGAGGTTAGCATCGGTG
>CANQRA010000051.1 GCA_947626125.1 uncultured Bacilli bacterium | reverse complement strand
TTATACAATATTTGTCTATACTATTATCGTCAAATTCTATTTTATAAGTTACGCTTGTTGTATGTGTATAGGTGGTATTATCACTTAATTCTGTTCCACTGACAGTTGTTCCTGTTATTGTAAACTTATTTATGATTGGAGCTGTTCTATCTAGGGTTATAGTTCTTGTATCTGTACTTTCATTCTGTGCTCTATCTTTTAAATGCACTGTTATTGTTTTTAATCCATCTTTTGTATCACTTAAAACATATTCATTATCTATACTTTTTAATCCATTGGTTTTCTTCCAGTCATTTTCAGTACAATTAGTACTTCCCTCTTTAACACAATAATATACGGCATCTTCTGCACTCCATTTTATTTCATATTTTATTGTTGTATTATATATATAATCTTCTTTTGTTTTTCCTTCTTTATCTGTTCCACTTATAGTAAAACTATCTATTGTTGGGGCTTCATTATCTATATCAAAGTACATCTGACAATAAATTGATATTGTTGTTTCTAATCTTACTCTTCCTTCATCTGTTTGACTTACTTTTCCGGGTACTTCTGTTCCATGGTAATCATAACATTTAGTTTTATCTGCATTTAATACATATCCTTTAATTGGATATTCATTACTATCTTGTTTATCATATTGTGATTTATTATCTTTATTTTGCAAATAAATCCCAAAGTCATTGACATTGATATATTGATTATTTAGTTTATTGGTTTCTAAAGTATAACTATTCCTTATTTTATGGTCATGATATTTATCTACTTGTAATATTATTATAGCTATTATTATAAACATTATGGTACTTATTATAAAATATTTCTTTTGTTCTTCCATTTTAGGTAACCCTTTCTACTACTTATATATTGTCTTATTATCTATTTTTTTATTCTTATAGTTAAATTATAAATTTAAAATATCTTCTAGTCAATACCATTTTGCAACCATTTTAAAACTATATTAATTTTAAACAAACTAATATAATAATATATAAGTTTTAGAAAAGGAGATAAAATTTATGCAAAATATTGTTACTTGTACAATTAGAGTTAATGAAGAATCTTGGGATAAACTCAAGAAAATCGCGGATATTAACAAAAGGAGTATGAACAAGGAAATAGAGTATATAATTGACCAAAGAATAACTGAGTACAAAGAAATTCTTGATAAAAAAGATGTTACAGTTAAGGCATAGAAAAACGGAATGTGATTATTCCGTTTTTTCAAACTGACTATTATATAGTTTAGCATATTTACCATTTAATTTTAATAATTCTTCATGCGTACCTGTTTCAATAATATTACCATCTTCCATCATTAAAATGAGATTAGCGTTTTTAATTGTTGATAAACGATGGGCAATAATAAAGGAAGTTCTACCTTCAGTAAGTTTATCCATGGCTTTTTGTACAACTTCTTCGGTTCTCGTATCGACAGAAGATGTAGCTTCATCTAATATTAAGAATGGAGCATCTTTAATCATCCCTCTGGCAATCGTGAGTAATTGTTTTTGCCCTTGTGATAAAGTATCATTATCATATAGAATTGTATTATAACCTTGAGGCAATGTCTTAATAAAATGATGGAGACCTACTACTTTACAAACATCTTCTATTTGTTTATCTGTGACATGAGGTTTATTATAACGAATATTTTCTTTAATTGAACCTTCAAATACCCAGGTATCTTGTAAAACCATAATAAATAAATCATGGATATTTTTTCTCGTTAATTCTTTCGTACTAATATTATCAATTAGGATATCTCCATCTTTGATATCATAGAACTTCATTAATAAATTAACGATGGTTGTTTTACCAGCTCCTGTTTCCCCCACTATAGCTATTTTATCCCCTTTATTTACGGAAACATTAAAATCTTTAATAATTAATTTATCTTCATTATAGCCAAATTTAACATGTTGAAATTCTACTTTACCAGAAACATCTTCTTTCTTAAGAACTTTAGTTAAATTATCTTCTTTAACCATTTCTTGTTCATCTAAGAATTCAAAGACTCTTTCACTTGCTGCTGCACAAGATTGTAGGGATGATGAAGCTTGCGCAATTTGGGATAATGGATTAGTAAATAATCTAACATATAACATAAAGGCAACGATTACCCCAAAGTCAATGGTATTATTCATGGTAAGAAGAGCTCCCACAATACAAACACATACATAACCAAAGTTACCGATGAAACCCATGAAAGGATGCATCAAGCCGGATAAGAATTGGCCTTTGCGAACATTATCAAATATTCTATCATTGATATTTTTAAATTTCTTATTGGCATCATCTACGCCATTATATACTTTAACGACATTATGTCCTGCATACATTTCTTCAATATGACCATTAAGTTCCCCAATTTCATCTTGTAAACGAGAAAAATATTTTTGACTTCGACTAATGATAATAATCATAAAAGCAAAACCAATTAAACTAGAGAGGATTGCGGTTAGTGCCATTAAACCATTAGTAACAATCATCATAATAATAGAACCAATTAATAAAGTAACAGAACTTACTAAATTACCTAAGCTTTGATTTAAAGTCATACTTAAAGTATCAACATCATTGGTTACTCTTGATAAGATATCGCCATAACTATTTTGGTCAAAATATTTAAGAGGCATATTATTAATTTTTTCCGTTATTTCTTTTCTTAATTCTTTAGAAAATTTATTAGTTACCACCGCCATGATATATTGTTCAATATAACCAAAGATGGCACTTATCGCGTAAATTAATAATAGTATTAAAGATATCTTTTTTATTTCTTGTAAATTAATTTTTGTAAATATTCCTTCACTAATTAAGTTAGTAATATCTCTTAATTTATCGGGTCCAATAATGGATAAGATGGAACTTATGATGGCAAGGATGATGGCAAATAAAATAGGCATAAAATAAGGCTTACAATAGATAATTAAATTCTTAATGGATTTTTTAAAGTCTTTAGCTTTTTCATTATTATTCATTCCTCTTCGACCAGGATGCATCTTACATACCTCCTTTTAAATCTTTTTCTAGTTCACTACTAGATAATTGAGATAATGCGATTTCTTTATAGACAGCACAAGATTTAAGCAATTCTTGATGCGTACCCATACCTACTAATTTACCATTATCTAAGACTAAGATTTTATCAGCATTTTTTATAGTTCCAATTCTTTGAGCAACAATTAAACTTGTGGCATCTTTAGTGTATTTTTTTAATTCTTTTCTTAGTAAAAAATCTGTTCTATAATCAAGGGCGCTAAAAGAATCATCAAAGATATAGATTTCAGGGTTTCTTGCGATGGCTCTGGCAATAGAGATTCTTTGTTTTTGTCCTCCCGATAAATTAGTTCCGCTTTGACTTGTCTCGGCATTATAACCATCACTCATCTTTAAGACAAAATCTTCTGCTTGAGCAACTTTAATGGCGTCTTTAATATTATCTTCCGTTATTTTCTTTTGAGAATGCCCATATTTAACATTATCTTTAATGGTTCCCCGAAAAATAATCGCTTTTTGGGGAACATAACCTAATATATTATTAAGACTTTCTAATTTATAATCTTTAACATTAACCCCATCAACTAAAACTTCGCCCTCGGTGACATCATAAAATCTTGGTACTAAATTAATAAGCGTACTTTTACCTGAACCAGTAGAGCCAATAAAGGCAATCGTCTCTCCTTTATTTGCTTTAAACGAAATATTTTCCAAAATATATTCTTCGGCATCCGGATATTTAAAGGAAACATTTTTAAATTCGACAGTACCTACTTCTTTACCCTTCGTAACATTACCATCTTTAATGGCATTTTCACACTCTAAAACTTCCAATATTCTTTTGGCCGAAACAGCCGCCCTAGGGTAAAGCATAAATATCATAATAAGCATCATAAAAGACATAACTACTTGCATCGCATAAGATGAGAAAACAACCATATCACTAAAAATACCAATTTTTTCTAAGGCATTTGCTCTATCAATAAGAATGGCCCCAATAAAATAAATCGATAGGGATAACCCACTCATAACCAAAGACATAACGGGATTTAATAAACCCATATTCTTTTGGTTAAATAATTGTAAATTTTTTAATTCTTCATTAGCTTTCTCAAACTTCTTTTGTTGATAATCTTCCGCATTAAAAGCTCTAATTACCCGAATACCAATTAAATTTTCTCTCGTTATTCTATTCAAATTATCAGTTAATTTTTGCACAATCTTAAATTTTGGAAAGACTCTAATCATTAAAGTAATAATAGTAATAAGTAAAATAACTACCGCGACAAAAGTCGCCATACTCCATATCATATTTTTGTTCATTATCTTAAGTACTGCCCATGTGGCCATGATTGGTGCTTTAATAATGGCTTGCAACCCCATAGCAATAAGCATTTGGACTTGGGTAACATCATTCGTGGTTCTGGTAATTAAACTACTCGTTTGAAATTCTTTCATTTCTTGGGTACCAAAAGAAGACACTTTTTCAAAAATGTTTTGTCTTGTTATTTTACCAAAGTAAGCTGCCACATTCGCAGCAAAATAACCCACAATAAAACTTGCAATTAACGAACCAAAGGCACATAATAACATATAGCCACCCTCCTTTAAAATGGAGGCCATGGTACTACCCTCAGTTTGCACTAAAACTGTAATACTTGACATATAATCAGGGATTTTTAATTCTAAATAAACATTAACAGAGACAAAAATAACACAAATTAAAGCATATAGTAATTGTTTTTTGCCTAAAGATTTTAATAATTTAAGCATTCTTTATCAATCCTTCCGCATAATAGATTTTATCAGCAATTTAATTATATTGCAATAAAAAAATTACATGATTAATATATTAGCAAAAAGATGTGAAAAAATGGTGAATTTTAACTTAAACTACTTTCACCATTTAAATAATTAATATTAATTCCTTCTTCGATATTATAAATATAGACATTAAATTTGATTCCTTTTCCATGGTCTTCTATTGACAAAGCCTCTAATTGGACACCACTCGCCACTAAATTAGCTTCTTTAAAAATGGGGGTTACACGATATAAAACATGATTATTCGTTTCTTTAATATACTCAGCAACCTTATTTTCAAAAGTAACCATAACATCTTTATTCATATGACTAGTACAAGTTATTAAATTTCTCTCATTATCATTTTCTCCGGTTAATTGAAACCCAATTAAATGACAACGATTATATAAATATTTGCCATCTACTATATCATAAGATTCTTGCACCCAACCGGAGGGAATAACTTCACTAATATCTTCTCTATCTTCTTTTGGCATTAAATCTTTAGAAATATTAGCTAAAGCTACTCCACACCTACCTAGAAAATCTAATTTACTATAACTTTCAAAAGAATTAGTATTAATTAAATCATCAGAAAATGTTGGTTCATTATCATTAATATATATATAATCACTACCATTATACTCAGGAATATTACCTATATTATAAGTAGGATAATCAAAGAAAGTTTTATAAATAAACATCTTTATTTCCGTTTCAAAATTATAATAAATAGCCACTAATAAAACAATGAATAAACTTATTAATAAAGTTTTTGAATTTTGTTTCTT
This sequence comes from uncultured Bacilli bacterium, assembly GCA_947626125.1. Lineage (GTDB taxonomy): Bacteria > Bacillota_I > Bacilli_A > RF39 > UBA660 > SIG200. Next base: position 3,021 of record CANQRA010000051.1, on the reverse strand, counting down.
TCTTTTCCTCATACTATCACTCTATAAATATTATAACTTATAGAGAATATTTAGTTAAGTATTAAACTCATTAATGCTTCAAAATTAGCAATCATAGTTATTGTATAATTGTGTTCTTTATCGCCATAAGGTCCTAAAGGATTACCACCCATTTTAGATAATTCTAATAAAAAGGCTAAAGGATATTCTTCTCTTAACATATCCCCTACTCCCGTAATAAATTTACCTTTCGGCATAATCTCATAATGAATATCTTCTTGTAAAAGTTCATGATAAACTTCATTAATCTTTTGAATATATATTTGCGCTTTTTCTTCATTTATTTTTAAATACTTTTGATTATTTATAGGTCTTGCATATAATAAACCACCCGTACCATGACAATTAAAAGAAGCATAATATAAACCTTCATCATTTAACTCTTTTATAAAGGTTAAAAGAGCTTCATTTTCTATTTCATACTTAAATGGTTTTTGCATGTCATAATTAGGCATACCCAATGATGATGGAATAGATATTAAAATATTATTTTCTCTTCCTTTGGCTAATATTACTTTTTCTTCTTTTAATTTATTTTTAAATATTTCATAATAATATAGGTTATTATCATTTAAATTAACACCATTACTATTGGCATAAAAATTAGCTAAAGTATGAAGAGGTACTAACTTATCCTTATATATATAAGATAATTTTTCTTTTAATAACCTATGATTTTCATCAAGTTCAGGAATAACATCAAGAGTAATTTCGTTAAACATTTCTTGATGTTTTTTACTTAAAGATATTTCTTCTTTAGCAAAATATTTTAGAAATAATTCTTTAATAACATCTAACATATTTTCAACATCAATATCTTGGTTTACCAAAAAATTACTTATTAACTTAGGGGTTAAATAAGAATAACCATAAAAGTATAGCCAAAATTCTGTAATTAATTTATCAAGAGAATTTAAAATATTCATTTTTTTACATATATCTTTTAATAAATCATTAATATTTTTAATAAGCTTATCATCATGTTTATAATTTAAAAAATAAGTATGAGCAAAAGACTCTAAATCACTTGTTAATACATAATTTAAAGCATAAGTAGTTGTATAATACCCATCAGGATTTATTAAGGGTAGAAAATCAATGGTATATTCTTGGTAAGGAAAATTTTGGAATGAACCTTTACCAAGCGCTAAATTATACATTAACTGGGTAACATAATCTACTCCGATGATTTCATTACCATGAACACCCCCGAAGAACACAATATGTTTACGACCTTCCCCAATGGAATAATGGAGGAGGGGAAAATGGCTACTGCTCTTCCCAATACATTCATGTTCTATCACAGGAAATTTATTATTAGGGTTATGGACAATAGCATTTAATCGCTTATTTAATTTTTCATAATCAAGTAATTCATATAATATTTCATAATTCATAACTAACACCTATTAATAAAATGGCAAAGGAATTTTAATTTATACATTTATTTTCTTGCCTTAGGTTTTACTATTTCTAAAGTTCTAATATAGGAAAAAGGAATATAGCTTTCATCAGTTAAATGAGAAAAGTCATCTTCATCAAGACTTTCTACTTGACCTTTATAACCATCTAAATAAACCCAATTACCATCTTGTTCTCTTATAAAATGATAATCATTACCATTTTCTTTTAAGAAGACCGCCATTTTATATCCCATATGGGATGGTTCTTCATCTTTCTTAATTTTAAAAGAAGGAATACCTAGAGCAATTAAATCACTAGATATACGATAGATTAATTCATATTTAGTAACATAATCTTGAAGAGGTAAGTAACCACCTAAAACACCAGGGGAAACACATAATTCTTCTTGCGTATCTGCTGCATAAGTTTTGGCAAATAATTCAGGCATAGGTAAATCTAGAGCATAAAAATAGCAATTACTATATTGAAAGTCTGGTTGCCTATTATCATGAGGATACTTTAACACTAGTTTAAAATAACATCTTAATAATTTAATAATTTCACCATAATATACTGTATAATTACCATCTTGTTGAAAATTATAACTAAGTATACTTAATTGATCTTTAATTTCCTTTAATTTAAAGAAATATTCTTCTCCCATAACCAAAACCCCTTTAATTGATTATATAGTATAGCAGAAGAAAATAGAAAAAGCAACAAGTTTTCACTTTGTTGCCTTACTGTATTAATTATCTAAATATTTAAATAATTCCTCCGTTGTTGCAAAACATGGAAGTTGTACTTTTCCCTTTTTATAATCCTCTATTTCTTTTAGAGACGTTAACAAATCTTTACTTGGTTCTGAGTTTAATCTATTAACTTTTTGATACTTGTATTACTTTCTTTAATTTTTTTCATAAACATAATTCTCATAATAATGTATTTTACTATTTATAACATTCTTTTAAAGTATTTTTAATATTCATCTCATCAGAGCCTGAGCCATTATAAACATATATTGTATAATTATCCTTTAATTCTTGTTTAACATATCCTTTATAATTTTTATCTAAATAAGTTTCTAAAGCTTTAATTACTTTACTATCAGTCGTTTGTAAGGCAACCGTAATACCTAATTTATTTTTACTAACATATGAATACTTAACATTTTTTAAACTAACATCAATAATATTTTTTAATTTTTCTTCTTTCGCGGCAACTTTTTCAGTTGTAATATAGGCATCTAACATTCCGCCTATACAATCATGGTCTAGAACTTTTTCTTCTTTAATATAATCTATTTTATAATCATCTACATCTTGCATGGTGATATGATTATATTCTAAAGCATTTTTAATGCTTTCTTCTCTACCACTTGTATATTTAACAACAACATATTTACTTTTATCACAATTATAATAATAGTTATATTCATCATCGCTATAAAATTTAGTTTTTGCTTCATCACAAGCAAAGTCTTCCATATCTTTAGTTTTATCTTTGAGTTTCCGTAAAAAATAAAGAAAAAGAAAAAATCAGAAAAATGTTGAAAACTTTTTCTGATTTTTTTGCTTT
>CANQRA010000050.1 GCA_947626125.1 uncultured Bacilli bacterium | reverse complement strand
TGGTGAAGGAAATATACCTGCTGATAATAGTGATGGAACGTGTGTAATACCTAATTTAAAACCAGGACAAACATATACCATAGAAGCCTATGTATATGATTTGTCGGGAAGAAAATCAAATGTAGCTAGTGATAGTTATGAAACAATTAAACCTGATTATAGTGGACCATTCAGTGGTTTGATTAACTTTAATCCAGCAGGATTAAAGACGGATAGTCAATTAGGAGGATTGTACCGGTTTGTTGGGGCCTGCAGCGCTGAAAGTGATGGTTGTGATGATGTGGTAGATAACTTCGTGTGTTTTGGAAGCGATACCCCATCAAGTGATTGTGCTGGAAAAGTAGAAAGTGAATACATGTATAGAATAATCGGAATAGACCCAGATACAGGAGATTTAAAATTAATCAAAAACACAGCAATATGGGAAGAGAGTACAAATTATTTTTACTGGCATACTACTTACACAAGTGATATAAATTGGCCAAATTCGAATTTATTTAAAAGAATAAATGGGAAAAACTTAGGCAATTCGACTGGATACAATGGAACATCTAACTTGTTTATAGATAGTACAACAACCAATGCTCAATATCTAACAAGTACTAGTAAATGGTATAACATGATAAAAGATATAGAATGGAAGTATGGAGATGCAGAAGATGTTGATAAATCAGCAAATGATATGTATGATATTGAAGATGGATGGACGGGTAAAACAAAGCCAAGTAAAATAGGCTTAATGTATATACATGATTATTACTATTCATATCAAGGAAATAAGTATACGAATTGTTATTCATCATCTGCTGGATGTAAAGCTAGTTGGTTACATATCAGTAAAAATGGAAAGTCAAGTGATTACAAGTATGAATGGACCATGTCGCGTTCTGGTCTGGGTACCTACGGGAATTGCGGTGCGTGGTATGTGCTTTTGACTGGCGCCATGTACAACAGCACTCTGATCGGCAAGTATGCGGTACGACCGGTCTTCTATCTTAAATCCGGTGGAGCGAGAATTAGTTCTGGAAGAGGAACTGTGGACTCACCGTTCGTGATTGAAGAAGCATGAGGTCCCATTAATCTAGCTGTGTCTTAGGTCCCATTAATCGGTCCCATTAATCTAACCGTGTCTTAGGAGTAAATGATGTGAGAAATACATCAAACATATTGATTAATTTAAAAAGTAAAAATAATTAAAGCAAGATTAAACCGAGATTAGAAAGAGAAAGAACTCTATTTAATCTCGGTTATTTATTTATTTATTTATTTATTTATTTATTTATTTATTTATCTAATAATTTCAAACCAACTTCATTGACTGGCCCTGCTCCAATTGTAATAACTAAGTCGTTAGGTTGTAAGTTTTCTTTTAAATAAGTAACTATTTTAGCAAAGGAATCTAAATATATAACATTGGGATTATCTTTTTGGATTAAGTCAACTAAATCACTTTCTTTAACATTATAAATATTTTTTTCCCGAGCAGGGTAGATTGGGGCAATAATAACATTATCAAAGTTTTTTAAAACATTAGCAAATTCTTCTAAATGTTCTTTAGTTCGAGAATAAGTATGCGATTGAAATATGGCATAATTTTGATGACATTTGATTTCTTTCACTGAATTATAAGTAGCTTGTATTTCTGTAGGATGATGTGCATAGTCATCATAAACTAAAATATTATCTTGATATGTACCTAATAATTCAAATCTTCTTTTAACTCCAGTATAGCTTTCTAAAGCCTTTTTTATATTTTCTTTATCTATGTTATATATAATAGATACCATTGTACTAGCTAAAGCATTATAAATATTATGTTTACCTAAGATATTTAAATTAAGATGTAAATATAATTCATTTTGATAATAAATATCGAAAGCAGGATGTCCTAGATTATCATAAGTAATGTTTTTAGCTATAATATCTGCTTCATTATCTATGCCATAAGTATAAACATTCACATCTTTTGGTAAAGTAATACTCATAGTATTAACATCATCTTTATTTAAAATTAAGTTCCCATTTTTAGGTAATAAATGGGCAAATTTTTGAAAAGATGCTTTAATATTATCAATGTTTTTAAAGTAATCTAAGTGGTCATCATCAATGTTTAAAATAACTGCAGTTGTTGGAAAAAATGATAAAAAACTATCCTGATATTCACAAGATTCCATGATAAAATATTCCTTACTCCCAACTCTGTAATTAGCATTTAATAATGGATGAATAGCCCCGATTTGAATCGTGGGATTTAAACTACTTTCAATAAAACAACTAGATACCATTCCTGTTGTAGTGGACTTTCCATGGGTACCTGATATACAGATAACATTTTCATAATTTTTAGTTAATTCTCCTAAAAATTTAGCTCTTTCCATTACTTCTTTATGGAGTAACTTAGCTTCTTTTAATTCGGCATTATCTTTGCTTATAGCGCCTGTATATATGATGATATCAGCATCCCTTACTAACTCGGGATTTTCCCCAATAAATACGGGAATTCCCGCTTTTTCTAACATCTCGGTATTGGAAGATGATGCAGCATCACTTCCTGTTATAGTAGCACCCATATTCTTTAAAATTAAGGCGATTCCACTCATAGATATGCCCCCAATTCCTATAAAATGTAATCTCTTGTTAAACATCATACCACATCCCTTATTTATATTATAATATTATCTCTTTTTTATGTCTACTTAAATTCCTAAAAATTCCTTTAAAATAGTTTGACAAATTTTAACAAAATTTTTTTGTCAAACGAACAAATAAATTTTTAAAAGAAAGAAAAAAAATTATGCCTTATAAAATCTAAGTAGAAATGTTTTTTTAAAAGAAAATTTTTAAAAATATAAAAAGTTCGTTTTACAATCATAAAAAAAATCTTAAAAAAAACATTGCTAAAATATTTTAATATGTATATAATGAAAATGTAGTTTAAGAAAAGAGGTAGTATATGAAAGATGATAGATTTAATGACTTAGTTGTTGTTAAAAGAAGTGGTCAAAGAGTTCCTTTTAATGGAACTAAAATAGCCATTGCTATAAAAAAGGGTTTTGATAGTGTTTATGAGGACTATGATGAAAAATTAGTTAATAAAGAATATGAAAAAGTTCTAAAAATCATTGAAAAAGACTATGCTGAAAGAAAAACAATTGGTATTGAAGAAATCCAAGATATTATTGAGAAAGTCTTACAAAAAGATGATGAAACAGTTTACCATTCTTTTTCCGCATATCGTGAAAGAAGAGCGGCTTCGAGAGATGCCTTTGTGGTTAAACAACAACATAAATTTGTTAAAGCTATCGAGAGTTTAGGTTTAAAAAGTGCTAAAGAAGAAAATTCAAAAAGAGAGAATGCCAATGTTGATGGCGATGGACCAATGGGAACAATGCTTCATTTTGGCTCTACCGTTTCTCGTGAATTTGCTAAAGCTTACTTAATGGATGCTAAATATGCAAGAGCTCATGATGAAGGTGCTATTCACATTCACGACTTAGACTTCTTAGCCATGGGAACAACAACTTGTAACCAAATTGATTTAGATAAATTATTTAAAAATGGTTTTTCTACTGGTCATGGTTACTTAAGATGTCCAAATGATATCATGAGTTATACTGCTTTAGCGGCTATTTGTATTCAAGCTAACCAAAATGACCAACATGGTGGACAAAGTATTCCAATGTTTGATTACTATATGGCTCCAGGTGTTTTAAAAACATTTAAAAAACAATTAAAACAAATGCTTTATGATTATTTAGACTTAGAAGGATTCTTAGGCGAAATTAATTTTGATGATATTAATAAAATTATTACCAATTTAACGACGGTTGAATTTAACCCTAAGGAAACTTTTAAAGATTATATAACAAGTGAAAGATTAGAAGAAATATTTACAAAAGGTTATGATAAAGCTTTAGCTAAAACTGACCGCATTACTTATCAAGCCATGGAAGCTTTTATTCATAACTTAAATACTATGCATAGTAGAGCAGGAGCACAAGTTCCATTCTCTTCTGTTAACTTTGGTACTGATACATCGGCAGAAGGAAGAATGGTTATGAAAAATTTCTTACTCGCAACGGAAGCTGGACTTGGTAATGGTGAAACTCCTATTTTCCCAATTTCCATCTTTAAATTAAAAGAGGGCGTTAGTTATAATGTTGGGGACCCTAACTATGATTTATTTAAACTAGCTTGTAAAGTATCTGCTAAAAGATTATTCCCTAACTTTTCATTTCTAGATTCATCATTTAATAAACCATATTTAAAAGAAGGAGACCCAAAAACCGAAGTTGGCTATATGGGCTGCCGAACCAGAGTAATTGGGAATGTTTGTTATCCAGATAAACAAATTACACCAGGAAGAGGAAACTTATCCTTTACAACAATTAATTTACCAAGGATTGGAATTAAACATGGAATTGCTTTAGGTGAAAGAGATAAAGCTGATATGAAAGGCTTTTATGAAGAACTCGATGAAATGTTAGATTTATGTAAAGGACAATTATTACAAAGATTTGATATCCAATGTAGTAAAAGTGTTAATAATTTTAAATTCTTATTAGGTTCTCATGTATGGCTTGATTCTGAGAAATTAGAACCGGGACAAAAAATTCGGAAAGTATTAAAACATGGTACTTTATCAATTGGGTTTATTGGTTTAGCGGAATGTTTAAAAGCTTTAATTGGTGAACATCATGGTGAATCAGACAAAGCCCAAAAATTAGGATTAGAAATCATTAAACACATGCGTCAAAAATGTGATGAATATTCGGAAGAATTAAAATTAAATTTCACTTGTCTTGCTACACCAGCTGAAGGCTTAAGTGGTCGTTTTGTAGCTATTGACCGTTCAATATATGGTAAAATAAAAGGAATTACGGACCGTGAATATTATACAAATTCCTTCCATGTTCCCGTTTATTACCATACAACAATTGAACATAAGTTAGCAATCGAAGGTAAATATCATGGTTTAACTAATGCTGGTCACATCTCTTATATTGAAATAGATGGTGATACAGCAAATAATGTTGAAGCCTTTGAAAAAATAATTCGTATTATGCATGATAGTGACATTGGTTATGGGGCTGTTAATCACCCTGTAGATAGAGACCCAGTATGTGGCTATGTCGGAGTTATTGGCGATGTTTGTCCACGTTGTGGCAGGAAAAATTTTGAAGGGGTTCCGGTTGAAACAATAACGCATTTTGATTGTAATTGCTAAAATAAATAATAAGGAGGAGGAATATTATGGAAGCAGGAGCAAAAAAAGGTAAAATGGTTGGAGAAGGAGTAGGTTTTGAAAGAATTCGTCGGATAACGGGATATTTAGTTGGTACGACTGAAAGATTTAATAATGCTAAAAAAGCAGAAGAACAAGACCGTGTTAAACATACTAGTTCATCAATCAAAGAAATGAAAAAACAAACGGAAAAATGTGCAGCCTAGGTGAATAAATAATGGAAATAAGACTAGCGGCACCACTGCAAAGAGATAGTGTTGTTGATGGTTTTGGCGTCAGGACAGTTATTTGGACACAAGGTTGTTCACATAATTGTCCTTTTTGTCAGAATCCTCAAACACATGACTTTGAGGGAGGATGTGCCTTTAATGTTGAAGATATCAAAGAAGAATTAAAGAATTTAACCGGTCAAGATGGTATTACTTTAAGTGGAGGAGACCCTTTATTTCAAATTGATGCTGTAGTAGAAATTGCTAAATATGCTAAAAGTATTGGTTTAAATGTTTGGTGTTATACAGGCTTTTTATATGAAGATATTGTCAATATGGGTAAAACTAATCCTAAATATCTAGAATTATTACAATATCTCGATGTTTTAGTTGATGGGAAATTTGTCAATGAATTAAAAAGCTTAAACCTTTTATTTCGTGGGTCATCTAATCAACGATTAATTGATGTACCCCAAACTTTAAAAGCCGAGAAAATTGTTTTAATTCCGGAAAGTGATGGAATTATTGAAAATTTCAGCAAGAAAAATGAAAAAATTTTTATATAGCCGAGAAAGGCTATTTTTTGGCTTGTAAAAAAGTAATGAAAACTCTTGAAAATACTCTTTAATAAGTTTATAATAAACTATATAGTAGCAAAAGGGGCTGTGAATAATGAATAATGAAAATAATAATTTAAATGGGACTGTACTGGGAAGTGCTAATGCAACCAATGATGTTAATAACATGCCACAAAACCCAGTGGAAAATCTTAATGCAACGGCTAGTATGAATAATGAAACTTTGAATTCGTCACCGATGATGAATAATGAAACCCTAGGTACTGTTGCCGGAGCACCCGAAGTAAATAACAATGGTGGTATTCAAGAGGGAGGACAATTTTTTAACGCAATTAATAACCCTAATGATATGAATAGTACACCTACACCTGAGGTAGTTAATGCCGAAAATAATATTAGTGGTATGGCTTTTAATGGTGGGATGCCAGGGTTTGAAAGTGTCAATAATATTGGTACGACACCACCTTTATCTTTCGACCAAAATCAAACAAATAACAATGCTCAAGCCCCTAAACCTAAAAAACCCAATAAAATAATTTTTATTATTCTTATTGTTTTCATTCTTATAGCCATTGGGGGAGGTACTTACTACGTTTTAAAATATACTAATATTTTAAATCGGGGAGGAAAACAAAACAATATTCAAATTAATACTAATAATGTCGAAATTAATCTTAATGATAACGTACCTCAAGATAATGATTTAGCCACCGTGACAGGTACAACTCTAGATACTTGTACTTTTGATAAATCACTTATTGATGTTACTAAAGTTGGTGAATATGATTTTACTGTTACATGTAATGGTGTTACTCAAACTGGTAAAGTTAAAGTTGTTGATAATTCACCTTTAGCCCTTAAAACATTATATAAAACCGTTGGCGATACTCTTGAAGCTCAAGAATTTGCTAGTTTAACTGAAGAATATGCTTATGAATTTGCAAATCCTAACGAAGTAACCGAATATTTAAAAACTCCTGGTGAATATAATGTGACTGTAAAAGCTACCGATACAAATAATAATACTAAAGAGGGAATAGCTAAATTATATGTTACCACAAATGCTATTCGAGGGTTCTTAGCTTGTGCAACTAATCCTCAAAATATAAGTGGAACATCCATTACTATGCAAGAAAGTGACCGTTTTGGTATTTCTGTTAATACCGAAAAAGTTAATGTTTATAGTGGTTTAGGTTTTGCTGAGTACACATTTACCTTTGGTGATGAAGTAGAGTATAATACTTATTTAGATAATTATAAAACAAATGGGGAAGTTACCATTAATAACATAACAAGTAAGAATATGACCTATGATAATGCAACAAAGACAATAACCTTAATGAATACCTTAAACAATGAAGAATTATATAATAGTTATGGAGAGGAACATTTCCAAAAATATACAGATATATTAAATTATTATACTTCTAATCTAGGAAGAACTTGTATATATAGTAAATAAGAAACGAAAAGTTTCTTTTTTTCTTCACGTGTGATATAATTGAGCCACAAAGAGGGAAATAAGATGATATATTTAGATTATAGTGCCACCACACCTGTTAATAAGGAAGTCTTAGATAGTTTTAATAAAGCTAATTTAGAATTTATTGGTAATGCGAATAGTTTACATAAATTAGGCCTTAATATTGATAAATTAATTCATAAAGCAACTGAACAAATCGCGGATTTATTACAAGTAAAAGAAAAGGAAATTATTTATACTAGTAGTTCATCTGAATCGAATAATTTAGCTATTAAAGGAATTGCTTTTAAATATGCTAACCGGGGTAAACATATTATAACTTCTAAATTAGAACATTCTTCTGTAACCGAAACTTTAAAATATTTAGAAACTTTAGGTTATGAAATATCTTATGTAAACAACCAAGAAAATGGGCAAGTTGATTTAGATGATTTAAAAAAATTAATCAGGAAAGATACTATATTAGTCACCATTAATGCCGTTAATAGTGAGATAGGAATTGAACAACCTATTCAAGAAATTGCCCAAATAGTAAAAAATTATCCATGTTTTTTGCATGTTGATTTAACCCAAGCTATTGGCAAAATAAATATAAACTTACAAAATGTTGATTTAGCTAGCTTTTCGGCTCATAAAATTTATGGTTTAAAAGGTATCAGTGTTTTAATTAAAAAAGAAAATGTTTTATTAGAACCCCTAATTCATGGAGGTAAATCTACTACCATTTATCGAAGTGGTACACCCGCTCATCCTTTAATTGTATCGATGGCTAAAGCTTTAAGACTAGCTATGGAAAATGGGCAAGAACATTATACTTATGTAAAAAATTTAAATAATTATCTAAAGGAACAATTAAAAAAATATAAAGATGTTTCCATTAATAGTAATGAAATTTGTATTCCCCATATTTTAAATATTAGTATAAAAGGAGTTAAAGCCGAAACTTTTCTTCATGCTTTAGAAGAAAAAGAAATTTATGTTTCTACAAAAACAGCTTGTAGTGATGCAGATAGTTCCTCCGAAGCCGTTTATTTATTAACTAATGATTTAGAAAAAAGTAAAAGTAGTATTCGCATTAGTTTATCTTATCTTACTACGAAAGAAGAATTAGAAATCTTTATGCAAGTTTTCGCACAATGTTACAAAAATTTAAAAATCTAGTTATTTTAACTTTTCATAAATAATTTTCCCTCATACTTTATAGTAGAGGGAGGGAAAAATGAATAACGTTGAAAGAGCAAGATGTATAATTGCTGAATTTAACAAGCATTATCGTCCAACAGGCTGTTGTTGTCCTGCTCAAAATAATGTTGTTCCAGGTAACGTGACATTTACAATAGGTACAGTAACGACAGGATTACCAGGAAGTATGGCTGCCGCTAGTATAACTGGTACTTATCCTAATTTTATTTTAAATTTAACTATTCCTCAAGGTCCAACCGGCCCAACTGGTCCAGTAGGTCCACAAGGTATAGAGGGTCCAACCGGTCCTACAGGAGCGACAGGTCCAACTGGTCCAACTGGTCCTACAGGAGAAACAGGAGCCACTGGTCCAACAGGTCCTGAA
>CANQRA010000049.1 GCA_947626125.1 uncultured Bacilli bacterium | reverse complement strand
TATATTTAAACTTAAACAAACCTAGGTTTTACCTAGGCTAAATTAATTTTTTTGAATTTTTCATGTTTTTATCCTGATATTTTCATTTTGTCGGGTATTTTATTAAAATTCTACCCTACATTGTGATTTTAGAGCAAAAAAAAGCATTTACTAACTTTCGTAAACGCTTACTTTCTTTTTATCTTTACCTAGTCTTTCGTATTTAACAACACCATTTATTTTACTAAATAAAGTGTGGTCTTTACCCATGCCAACATTAGTTCCCGGATATATTTTAGTTCCTCTTTGACGATAAATAATACTTCCAGCAGTACATGTTTCACCATCAGCTAATTTAGCACCAAGTCTACGGCCTCTTGAATCACGACCATTGTCGGTAGAAGATTGTCCTTTTTTATGGGCAAATCTTTGAATATTTAACTTAATAAATAACATCTTTAACTCTCCTTTACTATAATATTTTTTGGATATTGCCTGGCTAATTCTTGAAGTAACGTAAGCATATTTTGTAAAAGTTTGCTTGTAACTTCATCATCACTTTGAATAAATATCTCTAGTTTATCGCCATCTACATAAGAAATAGCTTTATCATTAAGACTTAATATACCATTTATTGTAGTATACACAATACTAGATACACTCGCACAAACAATATCTTTACCATAAGAATCAAAACAAGCATGACCACTTATTTCAATTTTTTTTGCTAAGCATGTAACTTTAATCATAATTACTTACTAATTTTTTTAACCATAAGTTTTGTATATGGTTGTCTGTGACCTTGTTTTTTACGATATTTCTTTTTAGGTCTATATTTGAAAACAACGATTTTTTTATTTTTTCCTTGAGCTTCAACGGTACATTCAACTTTTGCACCTTTAACAGTAGGATTACCCACTACACCATCAACGAATAAAACTTCATCAAAAGTAACAGTTTCTCCTTCTTTAGCATCTATTTTTTCTACATAAATAACATCGCCCTCAGAAACATAATATTGTTTTCCACCCGTAGTAAAAATAGCTTTCATTTCATACCTCCTTATAATATTTTTTAAGTCGCGCCTTGAAGGTGTACTATTTGTAACTTATAACCTTTTTAGTGCGGTTTTTTCCGAAATGACTTAAACAAATAGATTTTACCAAAAAATATAGGGTTTGTCAACGAATATTGGCTTTAAATGTGGCTCACAAATATTGGTTTTAAATATGACCCCTTAACTCTCTTTTTTTAAAAAGCTGGCAATTTTATCTTTCTCTTTAATATAATGATGGTCTTCTTTAAAATAATGAAAGACATTTTTCTTTAAATCATTAATATCTTTAGTGTGATTATCTATTTTTTGATATGGCAAATTATACAAATATCTTTCTAAAAGAAAACGGTTCTTTAAGTATTTATAATTTTTTAAAGCCATAATTATTTTATAAAATAAAAAGGTTATAATAAAATAGTTATCAAAATGTCTAAAATAATTAACAAGAAGAAAAATAATTAAACAAACAAGAGAAATAATAATATTTAAATAATAAGATAAATGATAAGAAAAAAGTTTTTCTAAAAACAAATTACATAATTTACTACCATCAAGAGGGATAATGGGTAAAAGATTAAAAAGAATTAAAATAATATTATATTTAATAAATAATTGATAAGTAATAATATGCAGATGGTTTCGAAAAATATAGATAACTAGCATTAAAACTAATTCACTGAGAATGCCACCGAGGGCAATAATTAAATCTTTATTAATATTGCTATTTATTTTTTGGTCAATGGTTGTGTATCCCCCAAAGGGAAGAATTTCAATACTAATTATTTGGTAATGAAATAATTTAATAAAAAATAGATGACCTAACTCATGAATAAAACAAATCGTTAAGATAATGACAATATTTTTTAAATAACCACATAAAGCACAAATTAAGATGAAAAGATAAGTATAATTATTAATTACTACTTTCATTTAAATACTCTTCATATTTTAAATATTTTCCATCTTTTTGTAAAACTAGATAAAAGTAATCTTCAGAGCTTTCCCCAATAATCGTGTCTTTTTCAATATAATCATATAAATTAATCGAAACATTACTTAGATTGCCATAAGTATAATCAATCCCATCATTACCTTGAATAATCACGGCGTTACCATAGTTATCTAGAGAGCCAATAAAGACAACAATACCCCCATATAAAAGACTAATCGGACTACCCTTTTTATGCGTTATTTTTACCCCATCTTGATATTCTTCATATTCCCCACTTTTAATGTCACTTTCAAAGACCATCTCCGCGGGATTTTCCACGGTAGGAATAATACTGCCAAAGGTATTTTGATACCATTTATTAATTTTAGTAAATTTAATATTATCTTCAAATAAATACTTATGGATTAAACTACTATTATCATCATCAATTTTAATAAAAATACCAATACTTATTATTAAGATAATACTAATTAAAATACGGGAGATTAAAAACTTTAAATACTTAATTTTAGAAGTATTACTATTTTTGCTACTATATTTCTTATGCGTAATTGTAGTATAATCATCTATTTTCATTTTTTCACCACTACATTATATGAAGTTAAAGCTTATTTTATTTATTTCTTTTTAAAATAATCCCGTCTTTTTCATATAATAAAGATAATGGTAAAATATCTTGACATTCTAAAGTCAACCTTTGCAAAATATCTTTATGATTTTCTATTTTCTTCGTTTCATAATCAAATAAGTAATCTAAAAAAACTACTCCTTTTTCTCTTAACATGAAATTTAATTTATTTAAAATAATTATTAATTCTTCTCTGTTTAAGGGTTTCTGATAAAATTTAGCAAAGTAAGTTAAAATATTGGAAAGCATGATTAAATCATAACTACCCTCATTTTTAAGCATCGTTAAAAAATCTTGGTGGTAATGCTTAATGGTCGCCTCCTTTAACCGACCTTTTAAAAGATTATAACCCTCTTCATTTAAAAGAAAATTATTTCCTTTAATACTAAATTTAAAACTTTGGGCATTTTGACAAAGAATATTTAAAAGGTTAATATGATTTTGATTTTCTTGATTAAACTTAATAATTTCGACCCAAAATTCTTGATATACAGTATCCATATAATCGGTTAAATTGAGCATTTCATAAGTAAATTCTTCTAAAGAAATACGGGAAGAAGCTAGATGAGTACTCATATTTAAATAATCTTGATAATTATACTTTCTGATTAAAGCTTGTTTAAGTCCAAAGGCAATATAGGGAGATATTCGATTAACATCAAAGGTCGTAATATCAAGAGTTCCTTGCGTAATTAAATTTAAGTAGTGGTCACCACTAGAAAGAACCGTCAAAGCTTTGGTGGGAACGAAAGGTAATAATTTTAAATAGCCTAAAATATTTTCATTAGTGCAATAATAAGTTTGGGAGTACTCACTAAATAACTGAGGATTTTGAGGACTACACTTATTCTGTATACAAAAAGTGATTAATTTTTTTGCTTCTAGCACATCATTCATAATGCTCATCCTTTCTTATATTAAACATCAAAAGATAAAAGACTAAATTGATAATCAAACTCTTACCAATTTTAATTAATATAGCAAACATACTATGTTGGAAAATTAAATTAGTAAGAATGATATAAACTATATAATTAAAAGTATTAATTAAAAGATAAATATAAATATTTTGTTTATTTAAATCTTTAAATAATTTATTAAGTAGATAAATAAGGGATAAAATAATAAGATTATAAAAATGATGAAAGATAATAAAATCTAAAATAAGGGCCGTGAGTAAATAATATTTATAGGGTTTATTATATAAATAGACAATGAAAAAATACGAAGTATAACGAGTATAATTATTAATAATTATATCAAGAAGTAATAATAAATAAATCATATCTTATTATCCTTATAAATACTGACATAATCAATATCTTTGATTTTTAAACGATAATCTACCGTGATAATTTTTTCAATTTTTTTCTCATCAAGATTTATCTCTTTAACAGTCCCAATATAAATATTTTCTTTAACATTACCTAGACCCGAAGTATAAATATTATCCCCTACTTTTATGTCACTATAATTAGAAATATTTCTAACAACTAAGTTATTTTGATAGGTTTCGAGTAAACCAACTTCTTCATTAATTTTGACACTTACTTTACTATTCTTGTTGGTAATTAATTTAACAGTACTCGTATTTTTATTAACTTTGTCAATAAACCCAACTAAAGTATTATCATAAATAACAGGATTTTTATTTAAACCTTGGTCAATTCCTCCCCGAATAGTAATTTCATCTAAATAATCATAAATATCTTTATAGATAATATATGTATTTAAATAATCACTTTCATAAACATAATCTATGGCACTAAACTCTAATAACTTATTATAATCATCTTCTAATATAGCACATCTTAAAGGTGTATAAACATTATTTTTAAGATGAATTATTTGATAAAGAGGTTCTTTTAAAATTAAAAGCAGAAAAAAGATTAAAAATAAATGATATTTCTTAATTAACTTTAATATTTTCATAAATTATCATCAATACTTTCTAAATATAAATTCAAAATACTTTTATTAATTTCTTCGTATAATTTATTATCTTTAGTCTTTTTTACTAATTCTTCATATTTTAATAATTTATTATAGAAATCTTTATCTACTTTAAACATTTTTAAATAAACATCATACCCTTTATCTTGAAAGAATTGCAGCATATTATTAATGATGTCGGCATCTTCATAAAAAGCTACATATAATTTATATAAATTGTCATCTTTTAAGATAATTGATGGATATTTATTTTGAGCATTTAAAGCATTATCATAAGAAGAATATGCCCCGATTTGAAAAGCATAAATAGAATATTCTTCTTTAGCATAAATATTTTCTTTATTTAAAATAAAAAAAGTAGTGGCTATTCCTAAAGCGATAGATAAAATAACTAAAACAATATTCTTTTTCAAACTCATCACCAAATAAATCATAGCATACTTAATTTAAAAAATTTGTCGAAAGAAAAGAAAACAATGAAAAAATTTAAAATATATATGTTATAGAATTTTGGCATAAAATAATATGAAAAATTATACAAAAAAACTGATGCAACGTAGTGCTTGTCAGTTCTGTACTTCATCTTTCTAACCCTTCCCAAATTTCTAGAGATTTGAGCAAAAAACAGCAACTTTTTTATTTTTTTAACTCAAAACTATTTACAAAAATAATTAAAACTGCTTTAATAAAGCCTAGGAGGACGTATTTAAGTTGTTGCCTAAAAACTTTTTTTGAAGAAACTCAGGTGGGTTTTGGATAGGAAGGTGGTGGGTGCCAATGAATAAGAAATGTCGCGAAGATATATTTTTATTTATTGTTTTTATGTTAGTCTTAACTCTGTTAATATTAGTCATAAAAATGACTAGCCCATGGGACTAGCCAGTAACCATTAGGTAACGCTTAATGCGTTCTCCTATTTATAATTTTACCATAACATTTTTGATTATACAATCATTTTTATGTGGCACATTTAACACAAAAGAACAAATTAATTTGGCAAAGAAAAAAGTGTAATTTGCTACACTTTCTTTTAATTTAATTTTTCATTTAAAATATCTTTAACCATAGTTGGATTGGCTTTTCCTCTAGTTTCTTTCATAACTAATCCTACAAAATAATCAAAAAGATTAGTTTTACCATTATGATAAGCAATAATTTGACTTTCATTATTATCTAAGATATTCGTAATAATAGTTTCTAATTCTTTTTTATCAGATATTTGCGCATTATCTTTGGTAATATAAGTATGAGGTTCTTTCTTCTCTTCTAAAGATTTATTGAATATTTCTTTAGCTTGTTTCGAAGAAATTGTTCCTTTATGTAATTCTGATATAATTTCATTTAATAACTCTGGTGTTAAATAAAAATCTTTTAAAGAAATATCTTCTTTATTAATATAGGCAATGATTTGAACTGTTAACCAGTTGGCAGCTTCTTTAGCATCCATGCCTAGACTAATACACTTTTCAAAATAGTTCGCGTAAGCTTTATCTTTAATTATAATATTAGCATCATATTCAGATAAACCTAAAGAATTAATGTAATTTTCTTTTCTTTCATTAGGTAACATTGGAATACTTTTTTTAATTTCTTCTAACCACTCGGGAGATATAAGGTACTTAGGAAGATTTGGCTCAACAAAGTATTTATAATCGATGGCATCTACTTTACTTCGCATCCTGATAGTTGTACCGGTTTCTTCATCAAATCTTCTAGTTTCTTGTTCAACTTCTTCGTAACGACCTTCACTCATTAACTCTGATTGTCTTTTAATTTCATAATTGATGGCATCAGCCACATTAGCAAAAGAGTTAACATTTTTAATTTCTACTTTGGTTCCTAAAGGGTCATTCTCATTTTTTCTAATAGAGACATTGACATCACAACGAATTTGGCCCATTTTGGTATCCGCGAGGGAAACATCACAATATTGATAAATCCGGCGCATATATTCTAAGAAAGCAACAGCTTCTTCTGAAGAATTAAGACAAGGCTCCGTGACTAGTTCTAAAAGAGGAACACCTGAACGATTGTAATCAATTAAAGAGGCATCAGAATAATGGTCAAGACTAGCTGAATCTTCTTCTAAATGAATATCATGAATTAAAACTTCTTTTTTATAATCACCCATATCAATGGTTATTTTCCCATTTGTTCCTACAGGAGCATGCATTTGGGTAATTTGATAACCCTTAGGTAAGTCAGGGTAATAATAATTTTTACGGTCAAAGTACATATATTCTGGTGTCTTACAGTTAAGGGCTAGAGCCATCATTAAAGCTTCTCTTACGGATTCTTTATTTAAGGTTGGTAAAATACCGGGAAATCCCATATCGACAGGAGATACAAGAGAATTAGGTATTTCACTATATCCATTAATGGCAGGAGAAAAGACTTTAGCATTGCTTTTTAATTCGCAGTGCATCTCTAAACCAATGGTCGCAATTATCCCCTCATTTTTACTCATGATGACCCTCCTTTGCTATTTGGCCTTTATAAGGCATTTCGCTTTCTAAAGCATAAGCTATATTTAAAACATTTTCATCATCATAACAATTACCCGTGATATTAATACCGACAGGCATCTCATCAATAAAACCATTTGGGATTGTAATAGAAGGAAATCCCCCAAAATTACCAATTTGTAAATGTTCTTCTAAAACTCTTGTTTCATCATTATCAATCATTTCTTGATTGTTTTCTAAGTAAGGGGCAATACCACTTCCCGCCGGCATAATTAAAGCATCGTATTGTTGAAATAATTCTTTCATTTTATCAACAATTAGTCTTCTTACTCTTTGGGCATTAACAAAATACCTTTCTTGATTTTCTTTTTGTAAAATATAAGAGCCAATGATAAATCTTCTTTTGATAAGCGGTGAAAAACCTTTAGTCCGATGATCTTTCATCATTTCTTCCGGCGTTTTACCCTCTCCTCTTGGGCCAAAGATAATGCCAGTTAAATTAGACATATTACTTGTTGCCTCGGCACAAGATATACAGACATAAACACTAGGTAAGGCATTAAGTAAAGTTTTATCGATGGAAACAGGAACAACGGTTATACCCAAGCTAGTTAAGATTTCTAAAGTCTTATGAAAATTAGCTAAATGATTTTTAAGTTCTTCACTTGGATTTTGATAATTATCAAGTTCGACTAATTCTTTAATATAAAATAATTTTTTACCTTTAACTTCTTTATTTAAAGAGGCCGCTAAATGAATATTTGCCGAATCCCAAGTCGTTGCATCTTTTTCATCGATTCCTTTCATCGCATCCACCACAATCGCAGCATCTTTAACAGAACGCGTTAAAACACCACAGTGGTCTAAGCTGGATGCAAAAGGGAAAAGACCAAAACGGCTAATCATCCCATAAGTTGGCTTATAACCGACTATTCCACAAAAAGCAGCCGGTTTACGAATAGAATCCCCTGTATCACTACCTAGAGCAAAAGGATAGACGCCACTTGCCACCGCACAAGCACTACCAGCTGAAGAGCCTCCACACATTCTTTTAGGGTTCCATGGATTTTTAACAGGCCCTGTAGCACAAGTCGTTCCTGTTCCCCCCATTCCAAATTCATCAAGGGCAGTTTTATTTACAGGAATGGCGCCAGCTTCTTCTAATTTTTGCACGGCCGTCGCGTTAAAAAAGGGAACATAATCTTTTAAAGTATTCGATGAACCCGTCGATAAAATACCTTTGGTAGAATAATTATCTTTAATTCCATAAGGTATTCCCGAAAGTAAATTAATACTTACTTCTGTTATATGGGGGTTATCAATGATGGTTACAAAAGCATTATATTTCTCTTCTACTTCTCTTGTTTTTGCTAAAGCTTCTTGCACTAGTTTTTCCGGGGTTGTTTCTTTTTTAAGAAGCATTTCATGTAATTTTTCAATATCATTATATATAACCATTAATTATCATCTCCCACGACTTTCGGAACTACTACTTCCCGTCCTTCATAATTATCACAATTTTGGAGTAATTCTTCAATACTAGGAGAATCTTTGGGAATATCCTCTCTTAAAGTAAAAGAAAAATCATCAAGAGTATGGGTCATTGGCACAACTTCTTCAATATGAGGAATTTTCGTAATTAATTCCATATTATGGTCAATAACATCAAATTCATTTAAAACGGCGGTATTTTCGTCTTCGGTTAAACCAATTAACAATTTATTGGCGTAATCAGCCACCATTTCTTTCGTAAATTTACTCATATAATCACTCCTAATAATCACATGATTTTGGGGTTCTTGGATAAGGAATAACATCACGAATATTATCTACCCCTGTTAGATATATTAGTAATCTTTCAAAGCCCATCCCAAAGCCAGAATGAACGCAGCCACCATAACGTCTTAGATTTAAATACCAATCTAAGCCTTCGGTACTCATATTTAATTCTTGCATTCTCTTAATTAATTTGTCATGATTTTCTTCTCTTTGACTACCACCCATTAATTCACCAGCACCCGGTACTTCTAAAACAACCGCGGCAACAGTTTTGTTATCATCATT
>CANQRA010000048.1 GCA_947626125.1 uncultured Bacilli bacterium | reverse complement strand
TATTTGTTGTTTTATAATCTGCACATGTTTGAGTCGTACTTGCACATATACTTACTACATCATCATTTTCCCAAGCTACTGTATAACTTATATCATATTCATAAGTATATCCATTTTGTAATGGTTCTTTTTGTGCTCCTGTTCCTTTTAAAGTTAAGGTGTTTACTGTTGGAGCTGTTCTATCTAGAGTTATAGTTTTTGTAAAAGCTGTTGATACATTCTTTGCTATGTCTCTTATATAGGCATTGATGGTTTTTAATCCATCACTATTACTTACATTCATTTTTCCACTTATACTTGTTTTACCTTCTGTTTTCTTCCAGTCACTTTCACTACATGTAGTACTTCCTTCTTTAACACAATAATATACTACATCGGTATCTGTCCAATTAAAGTTATAATTTATTGTGTATTCATAAATGTAGTCTGTTCTTGTTTTATTATCTTTATCTGTTCCACTTATAGTAAAACTATTTATTGTTGGTGCTTCATTATCTATATCAAAATACATCTGACAATAGATTGATACTGTTGTTTCTAATCTTATTCTTCCTTCATCTGTTTGACTTACTTTGTCTTTTACTTCACTTCCATGATAATCAAAACACTTTGTTCTACTTGTATTTAATATATATCCTTCAGTTGGATAATTATTTGTAGTTTGTTTATCATATGTACCTTTACTATTTTGCAAATAAATTCCAAAGTCATTTACATTGATATACTGGTTATTTAGTTTATTTGTTTCTAAGGTATAGTTATTATTTTCTTTATGTGCATTATGTAATACAAGTATACTTACTATACTTGCTATTGTCATTAAGATTATAAAATACTTATATTCTACTTTCATAAAACAACACCACCTTTGGTTGTTGTTTTATTAGTATTATGAACAATACCTATTAAGGTATTATTTTTATAATACCCCCCCCCCGAATTGCTAATTTTATGCCTTTCATAATCTTATTTCTCTCTTTCTATCTTTATCTAAATTCTACTATTTTTGCTATCTTTAGTCAAGGGGATTTTTGAAATATAAACTTACCTAGCAATGTTCTAAATTAATTTTTTCTTTTTCTTTCTTTGGTTTTAAGATTATAAAAGGCTGTTAAAAGGTATAAAATATCTTCGTCATTTTTTAAGTTACTATTCTTCAAAGCATTAAGAACTTTAATAAATTCATCAGAATAAGTATTAAGTTTCTTTTTCTCATAATCATAATTCATGCTAATGTAAGGATAAGTTTCTCTTTCTGGATAATGCATATGCATATCTAAGATACCATAAATAGATTTTAAAGCCGCTAAGACTAATTCTTTATCATTAATATACATAGAGGCATTAGCTAAAAGAAAACCATTTCTACTTAATAAAAATTTAATAAAATCTCTGTCATTTCTAATACTTTCATCGAAGGAAGCAAAATCCAAATAACCATTTAATACAGCACAAGTAATAATGTCTTTATCTTTCTTTAAAGTAGATGAACAATGTTTAAAGACAACAGAGGCATCTTTATTCATAATTGATAACATAAATTCTTTATTATTTTTTACACTTTCATCACAACTATTTAAAATAACATCAACACTATAAGGAGTAAAAATACGGTTTAAAATACTTTTAATAAAATCAGTATCTTTGTGTAATCTACTACTAGCATATTCAAAACTAAAAGGACTAACTAAAGCTGAAGCTAAAACAACATCTTCATCGTCACGCAAAAAGGGAGGCATAAAACCTAAAATTTTTGCCGCGGTAAAATAAGGTTTTCCCAACATATCTAGGGTAAATACTTTTAAAGCAAATTCTTTAGAGTTTTTAAGATTATCACCAACATAATAATAATTGATAGGTTCAAGTCTAATAGCAAATAAAGCTGGTTTTTCGGCTCTTCGAAATTCCTTACTACAATCTTTTAAACTATTTTTGTTTTGGATTAATCTATTTAATTCTTCTGAAAAGTCAGTCATGACCATTCCTCCTAAGTGCTACTTATTATACTTCAAAAATTAGAAAACTTAAACTGTTTTTAAACTAATTTCTTTTATTTCTTCATTCAAAAGACTATATAGATACATTTTTATTTCTTTATTATAAATACTTCTTACATATTTATAATAGACTTCTAGTTGTTCGATATATTTAGGGTTATCAATATTTTTTAATTTATAATCTACGATTTTAATAGTATCTTCAGATATAATAAGTAAATCGATGATACCATGATAAGTTTTATTATTATCTTTAAAAATAAATTCATGTTCTTTATAAATTAAATCATTTTTACTAATATTTAATTTTTTAATTAATTTATTTATTAACATATAATATGGATTATTAATATCTATATGTTTAAAATCTGTTTGTTCTAGGGCTTTATGCATTTGTAAACCTAGGGCAATATTACTACTTTCTTCTTCATTTAAAAGAGTATTCACAAAAGAAGAGGCATGAAGAACTTCTTTAATTCCTTTATTTATAGTTAATTCTTTAAATGTAATAACATCGCCCTTTTTACTAATTCTTGATACATTCTTTTTATTATATAAATAATCTTTGGTTAAAGGAAGAGATGATAAAGAAATATTTTTAATGTACTTAGAAAGATTATAATATAAAGAATTTAACATGCTATTTAAACTATTATAGCTCATTCTTACTTCATCAGGCACAATCCTTTGATGAATATCATCTTGTTCTTGTAAAGGTGTAACAATAATTATTTTTTCTTTAGCCCTAGTTAAAGCTACATAAAATAATCTTATTTTCTCCGAAATATCATTTAATAAATACTTATCCTTATATAAATCTTTTAAAATAGTTGTTCCTATGCCATCTTGAAAATAAGGAGTAATAATGCCATAAGTAGGAGCAAAGATATATCTTTTCTTTAAATCATCTGTATTAAATTTATCTTCTAAAGAAGCAAAGTAACAAACAGAAAATTCAAGTCCTTTTGATTTATGAATATTCATGATTTTTACCCCATCATCCCCAATTTGGGTACTATATTTAATTTCCGACTTGGAAGTAATCATCTTACGCAAGTATTCATTAAACTTTTCAATCGTATAACCCATTTTACTTAAATCATCAGCAATTTTAAGTAAGTTATCGATTCTTATCATAACATCTTCAATATTTGTTAGCTCAATTGCTTTTTCATAAAAATGAAAATTATTTAAAATTAAATTAATTAATTCCCGATTATTAATGGTATCAAGAACTTTACTAATATTTAAACAATTTTCATAAATTAGTGTATTTTGATAATCTTTATTCTTAATTATATGAAATATTTTGGCATCACTTTCTTGGATTAAAAAGGAACGAGCAATACTCATATAAGCATAAGTAAATTCTTTATCATATATTTTATTTTTAATTTTTAAGATTAAAGTAATAATATTATTAATTAACATAACATCAGTTTCATTAGTTAAAGTTTTATCTTCATAAATAGTTAAAGGAATACCTAAATAAGTAAAGATTTTCTTATAAAGACTAAAACTTTTACCACGGTCCATAATAATGCAAAAATCATTATAGTTAATTGGTCTTTTGGCAAATGTCTCTTTATCTAGAACTATAAATTTATTCTCGACTTTATGTTTGATATCTTGAGCGATAATAAAAGCCTCAATTTCTCGATTTTTATATTCTTGACTATCATTTTGATAATTTAAGATTTCTAAATCATAATTTTCATAATTATGGTCGGCATAAATTAAATTACCAAAGTGCATTTGATGGTCACGACGATAAGAAGCATTCCCAAAGGCATCATCCATAATGGGAGAAAATATCTCATTAACTCCTTTTATTACTTCTTCTCTTGACCGGAAGTTAGCTAATAAATCTATTTTTATACCCCCATCATTATTCGCGTACTTATCATATTTAGCTTTAAATATTTGAGGGTTAGCATTCCTAAAACCATAAATAGATTGTTTAATATCACCCACCATATAAACATTATTATTACTAATTAAACTAATAAATTCTTCTTGTAAATCATTGGTATCTTGATACTCATCCACTAATATTTCTTGATAATAATTCTTTAATTCTTCTCTAACTAAAGGATTTTCTTTTAATAATTTAATGGCCATAATTTCAATATCATTAAATTCATATAAATCATATTCTTTTTTATAATTATCTAATTTAGCATAATACTTCTTGATAATAATTAATATGGCTTCAATATACCCACGCATAATGGTAAAAGATGCTTTAATTTCTTCACTATCTTTAAATCTTAAAGAACTTTTTAACTCTTTAATTACTTTATCGATGGCATCTTTATAATCTTTGATTTCTTCACTTTTACTAGGTCTTCGAGGTATATCTACATCAACGGCTTTTACTATTTCATCATAAGTTTTAGCTTTTAAAAGTTTATCTAGAGCTTGCGATAGTTTTTCCGCATATTCTGGATAACTAGAATTACTAATAATAATTAAATTAGTTTCAATCACTTGTAATTTTTTGTGTAAAAGTTGTTGATATTCCGAAATGTAAGAAGATACTTTTTCTTGGCTTAAATAATTTTCTAGATAATTATCTAAAAAGGTTTCTTTGTCACTTATTAAATCAATTTTTTTAATAATATCTAGTAAAGATTCTTTAAGGGAAGTATCATTTTTAAGGGTTAAATCATTAACCATTTGTAAAAATAAAGGATGTTTATTAGTATATAATTCGTCAAATACTTCCTCAATATAATCATTTTTAATAATATTAATAACGGATTCACTTATAATGCTTATATTAGGAGAGACATTTAATAAATAATGATATTTTTTTACTAAAGATAATGTAAAGGAATCAAAGGTAGTAATATAGGCACTTTCTAAATAGTCTAAATTATCTTTTAATGTTTCATTTTCCAAGATTTTTTTCCGGATTCTTTCTTTCATTTCCCCCGCGGCTAAATTAGTGAAAGTTAGGATTAGTAATTCATTAATTTTAATGCCTTTTTTTAGTTTTTCCACTACTCTTGCACTTAAAACGGAAGTCTTACCCGAACCAGCTCCAGCTGAAACAATAATATTCGTACCATCTTTATAAATAGCGTCTTCTTGCTCTTTCGTCCATTTACTCATCTTGCTTCCCTCCTTCCCTAAAACTTGGCGTACTTATCTCTTTTAATAATTCTTCATCGGTGGCTTTCTTATAACAAATATCTTGAAAATGACAATATTCACACCCCACTAAATTGTCATAGCCAATTCTTTTGGGCTTAATGGCAAAATAACCATTTAAAATGGAAGCAAGAGAATTATTAATGATTTTTTCGGTAATATCCACTATATTATCCATTTCTTCTTTAGTTAAGATTTTCGATGCTTTACTAAAACTACCATCATTGTTAACTTTTAAACCACTTATTAGTTCACTATTTTGATAATTTTTATCTAAAAGAGTTAAATTATGAATATTAGAAGTTGAATAACCAACTAACTTTAAATTTTCTTTTTTTATTTCCCTTAAAGTTTTATTTTTACTTTTTAAAAGATTATTATCTAAGATATGTTGTAAATAAAAGCCAATCACTTCGGGATTAAGAAATAAATCACTTTTTTTAATTAAATATAAATAGATAGGTAGTTGCATATTTAAACCATAATCTAAATATTGTAAATCAGCAGATACATTACCCGTTTTATAATCAATAATAGCTACATAACTTTGCTCATTAATCTTGGTATATAATATTTTATCAATAAAGCCTTTAAAATTTATTTGCATATCATTTGTACTTTTATCAATGGTAAGAGCTTTCTCTAAATACTTTTTATTTAAGGACATAAAACCTTGTTGTTCTTTAATAACATCTCGAACAAAAATAATGTCAGGAATAATTTTTTTGATATAAAACTCTTCTTTAGGTGTAAGAGTACGAGAAGAATTTTCTAGATAACTATGTACTTCGTCTTCCACTTCTATATCATCATTTAAACATTTTTCTAAAACATCATGAAATAAAGAACCAATAAAGCTCTCAAAAGTATCTTCATATTTTTCAATACCTAAAATATTAGTTAAATAATAACGAAAAGGACACTTATGATAATTATTTAAACTGCTGTAAGATAAATTTAATTCATGATTTAAGTAATCTTTTAATTCTTCTAAATCAAGTCCTTTAAAAGAATTATCGAAGGCATTATATTTAATATCACCAAAAGTATTCTCATAAAGATCCAGGGCATTATTTACCCCATATGTCTCATAGTTATATAAACTTTTAGCATAATTTATTTTATCTACTAGAAAAGCATAACTTAATAATTTATTATCTTGATATTCTTCAACATTCAAATGTAATTCATTAACTAAGATAGAAGGATAATACTTACCCTCTAGTTTATAACTAAGCCATAAATGTTTAATACTTTTAAGTTTAGCAATGGTATATTCTTTATATTCTTTATTTTTTTGAATAGATGTTTTAATACCAACCACTTCTTTTAATTTATCATCAAGATAATCTTCATCTTTAATTATTTTAGGAATACTTGTAGTATTAAAGTTAAGTAAGAAGACATAATCATCCTCAGAAACATAGTCTTCAATATTAATGAGAGCTACATAATTTTGATAATCTATATTATTAACCTCCGTTTTTTTAAATTCATAAATTAAGAATTTTTTTAATACAGATATATCTTTAACAAAAGAATATTTATTACAAATACTAATTATTTTATTAACTATATCACGGTCATAATCTTTAATGGAGTTAAGAGCTTCTTGTAAATCACTAACTAAATTATTTAAAAAGATATGGGCTATATTAGTACTATATAAATTAATTTTAGCAATTGTTTTAAGAGGTATTTGATAGAATGAAGCATATTTTTCTAAAAGTGAAGTATATTCATCATCAACATTCATAATTTTAATATGATTAATATCAACCTTACTACTAATTAATTTACTTATTTCTTTAAAAGTGGCATTGACTTCCTCTTCCATATTAGGAAATTCATAGACATGAGGAAGGGGATACTCCCTTGTTTCATTAATAATTGTGGCATTTAAGTCATTAAAAATATTTAAAGCATAATTTTCGCAGAAAGGATAACCAACAACATATATTTGATAATCTTTAATATATTCTTTAAATTCTTGGTTATAAATTAATAAATTTTGTTTATCGAGAGCACTTTTTAATTCTTGTAAATAATTTAATTTAGGATGTTCAAAAGGATTATTTAAATAATATAAATTATCTAAATACATGAGAGCAATCTCAATTTTAAAATGATAATTATTAGTAAGCTCAAAACAGGCTCTTTCATCATAAGTAAATAAATATTCATGAAAAAATTCTTTTTGGGTAAAAAATTTGACATCTAAAAGAAGATGATGGTTAGTCATTTCTTGCAATAAATATTTTTTATAACTATCTTCACATATAAAAATAGTTTTATTTTTTAGTAATTTAAATAAGTTCATCCTAACCCCTTATATTGTCAATGATAGCTAATAAATCATCTTTATTTTGGCATGCACAAATAGCTAGTTTAATTTTTTTGGTGTTGGGAATGCCTTTTAAATAATAAAGTAAAAGAGAACGCATTTCTAATATACCTCTTACTTCGCCTTTATCTTCAATGTTAGCTAAAGTATGTTCTTTCATCAGCTCTATTTTTGCAGGTAAAGAAATATCTTTAGGAATAATACCCTTTTCTAAATAATCAACGCATTCCTTAATAAGCCATGGATTACCTAGGGAAGCCCTACCAATCATCACCGCATCGACTCCACATTCATCTAACATTTTCTTCGCATCATAACAACTTTTAATATCGCCATTACCTATCACAGGAATACTAACGCTTTCTTTTACTTGTTTGATAATTTGCCAATCAGCAGTTCCCGCATACCCTTGTTTTCTCGTCCGACCATGAATAAAAATAGCCTTAGCCCCCGCTTCTTCACAAGCCCTGGCTACCTCCAAAGCATTAATATGTTCTTCATCCCAGCCACTTCTTATTTTAACTGTCACGGGAATACTAACACTTGCCACCACAGCTTCAACAATTTCTTTTATTTTTTCAATATCTTTTAAAAGACTACTTCCTGCCTTACTGCGGATTGCAATTTTAGGAACAGGACACCCCATATTAATATTAAGCATATCTGGGTGCACATGATTTTCCACTAATCTAGCAGCCTTAGCCATACTCTCTACTTCGCCCCCAAATATTTGGATAGCAATAGGTCTTTCTTCTTCCTTAAATTTTAAAAGTTCTAAGGTTTTCTTAGAATCATAAATCAAGGCTTTATCTGATATCATTTCCGAAAATACTAAACCAGCCCCCATTTTTTTACATATTTGACGGTATACGGATGTTGTCAATCCCGCCATGGGAGCTAAAACAATTTGATTTTTAATTTCTACATTACCGATTTTCCACATCTTGCTAATCACCTTGCTCTTTTTTCTTAAAATTATTATACTATTTTGTCCTATTTAAAACAAGCGAACATTAAGAAAAGACAAAAATTAATTTTGCATTATATCCATTCTTATGGTACAATGTATTTGTCAAGAAGATTGACGGGAGTACTTAATTTCCGATGTTGAGTACTTGCTAAAAAATTTTAGTATTTTTTAAAAGCGTATCAATCATATTGATTGAGTGCTTGTTTTTTATTAAATTAAACTAGATGTAAGATTACATGAATTAATAAGAAAATGATAATTATTAATAATACGATTAAAAATTTTTATTCAAAAGTATCAATGAAGCAAGTACTCAACAATTAAGTCTTCCAAATTAAAATTTAACACGAAAAAGTTCAATTTGCATTATTTCTTTTTGTATGGTACAATGTATTTGTCAAGGAAATTGACATATAATAAAAAAGGAAGTACTTAATTTCCAATGTTGAGTACTTGCTAAAAATAGTTTTTTTAATTTTTAAAAAGCACATCAATCATGTTGATTGAGTGCTTGTTTTTTTATTAAGTTACACTAGATGTAAGATTACATTTATTAATAAGAAAATAATAATTATTAATAATGCGATTAAACTATCTTTCCCCAAATGACACAAAATAAAAAAATTCTAGATTTACTTTATTTTAAAGGAATTATTGACAATTATGATGTGAAAATAAAAACTACAAATATTAGTGATTTCAATGATAACCTAAAAATTATAGTATCAGTTTTAAGTTAAATATTAGTTGTGTTCTCAAATATTTTTAAATTTAAGTTTTTAGTGGATTAAAAATATTAGTTTTAAGTATTAGACAAAGGATATGTGAAAATCATATCTTTTTATTTTGTGAAAAGAAAGCGAGGAATGATATATGAATTATGGAATATTTAGAAGTCAGCCAATTATGACTATCAATGATTTAGCACAAATTGGATCACACAATAAAAGAGAAAAGAAAGCATATAAAAGCAATAAAGATATTAAGTTAGAATTAACAAAGAATAATAT
>CANQRA010000047.1 GCA_947626125.1 uncultured Bacilli bacterium | reverse complement strand
ATAAATTGCCTTTAAACCCTTCAAGGGTTTACGTGCTAAAGCACGTGGCCTGAACCTTTTTTTCGAAACGGTCAAGAGGTAGAAGATGATATGCAAAGATTAGGAATAAGAAAATAATAAAATTACTAAATAACTTTTAAATTTAGCTGTATTTTTGCTATAATGTATTTAGAAAGTAGATGAAGTTAATGAATAAAGTAATTATTTTTGACTGGGGTGGCATTGTCGAAAGCCATGAAAATGACTTAAAAGAATTACAAGATGCTAAAGTAAGAGTTATTAAAAGATATAATCCAAATTTAACAGAGGATGAAATTCTGGATAGATGGATTTATAGAACGCTAAATAATTTATCACTAGGAATAACAAATAAAAAAGAGGACATTGAAGAATGGGTAACCGAACTGCAAAAAAAGATGAATATTAATATTTCTTTTGCAGAATTTAAAAAAGCTTATGAAGAAGAATTTGCAAAAATCTCCTATTATAAAGATGTTGTAGAATATGTTCATTCACTAAAAGATAAATGTAAAATTGCCATATTATCTAATTTAACACCCTTTGATAAAAAAAGAATAGATGACCAATACAATTTAAGCAAATTTGATTATGTATATCTTTCTTTTGAGTTAGGACTACATAAACCTAACCGAGATATTTATGAATATGTTTTAAAAGATTTAAATACAGCTCCAGAAAACATTCTATTTATTGATGATGAAGAAAATAATATTAAAACAGCGCAAGAATGTGGTTGGAATACTTGCATGGCCTGTGGTTATGAATTAGACAAAATAAAAAAAGCTGTTGAAAGCTTTTTACAGTAATTAAACTATTTAAATACATGGGTGAGGACAATCACTACATTTATGTACATCTCTTTTCCTAACTAATTTTAAACTCTCGCCTTGATTTAATATAACTGGTTCCTCTTCACCACTACATAATGTAACATCATCTAAATGACAAGACATATACGCCAAATGATTTTTTACTAGTTCCCATCCTTTTTTAGTCATAATATGAACAGGTATTTTTATTCCTACTTGGGCTATGGCCTTAGGTTCTATATATTCTTTGACATATTTAGAAGCACAAGACCAGATAATATCCGCATTTTCTAACATTGTTAAAGCCGTCTTTTCACTTATTCCCGTTGAACATAAACCAAATTTATAAATAGTTACACCATTATTTTCTAACTCTTTAAGACTTGCCATAAGTCTATTATCTTGGGCCGCTAAAGTAACGGCAATCCTTCTATATCCCATATTTATAGCTTGTTTTACTCCTTCAATTTGATTTATATTACCAGTATATGGAAATACAGGAATAATCCCAGCTTCTGTGGCTGTCTTTAATATTTCCTCTGAGGGACTTGTATAAAATAATCCTGTCATTCTTTTAACTGCTCCCTGTGTATTTGCATCATTCGTAGTAATTATTGTGCCCAAATTATTAGAAACGATAACCGCAGCATCTAGGGCACCTGCTTTAAAACCGGAAGATATTGTTTCACTCGCACCAAATAAGACATTAGCCTCACAAGAATTAAGAGGACGACTAGTATCAAAATATCCAGCTTTAATTACCACTTGATTAATTAATTCACACATTAACTCACTTTGTTTTTTAGCATCACTAACATCCAAACTACTTAATAAGTTTTCTGCCACTTCTCCTCCAACTTCTTTTAATAGTTTTACCATAAGAGGGCAATACTTAATAGGTATCGAAGTAGCTTTCACTGCTTTTAATTCCCCATCTATTTTTTGAATGATTACATAGCTTCCAAACATTCGTGTAATATGCATCTCTTTTTCAGAATAAAAATCTCTAATAATTAAATTTATACCTTTAGCAATTTCAAGATTATTCCACATATTCCAATCATTAAGATATATTCTTAATTCATTATTTATAATTTTTATATCCAATATTTTTGTAGCAAAGTGAAGTCCAAAGTCAAATTTGTCATTATTAAATCTCTTCACAAAATAATCTATTAAACCTCTTTGTTGAAAATAATTATAATAATCTCTTTCTTCTCTATTCATATCAAAATATTTTTCAACATGAGGATTTTTTAAAGGAATGGCATACATAAATACCCTCCCTATTTTCGAATAAAAATGCTTTAAAGTTCCCTCTAAAATCTTGGGACTATCCTCATTTGTTTGATATAGAAGTAAAGCACCATCGCTTGAGTTTAAAACTTGTGCGCTTTTTCTTTCGCGGTAATAATCTAAAACTTTATTCTTCATTTCTTCTTCATATTTAATAATATTATCATCATTATATAATTTATAAGAGTTATAATCACTTCTTGCCTTATAGAATGCACTTTCAAAATCATAACCCATTAGTGTGTAATACCCGATACCTATTCCATTTCTTGCTTCATAAGCAGGGGATACTGTATGTTCTTTTACTCCAGATAAAATAACTTCTGGATCATTGAAGCCCAATTTTTTATAAATCTTTACTGTGTCATCTACCAAACCAAAGTCCCAGAAGTCAATAAGCAATGCTTCTTTTACTTCACTAGTAAAGCTACCATCTTCCTTAACATACCCTTTTTTAGTCTCCAAGACATATTTCCATCCATCATGACTTGCCATAAAAATCCTTCTTTCTTTGTTTTCAATTGTATTATAGCTTATTTTATGATATAAATATAATATATATTATTTATATTGAATATAAGGAGATTTTATATATGAATATTAACTATGAATTATACAAATTCTTTTATTATGTTGCAATTGAAGGAAGTATATCCAAGGCTGCAACTAAATTGCATATTTCTCAACCCGCGGTTACATGGCAAATAAAATCATTAGAAAGTCAATTAAATATACCATTGTTAGTACGTACTAAAAAAGGCGTTTCATTAACGGAGGAAGGAAAAGTACTATTAGAATATGTCAAACAAGGCGTGGAAAGTTTTACTAATGGGGAAAATATGTTAACTAATATTAAAAACTTAGATTATGGCACAATTGCCATTGGGGCCAGTACAACAGTAAGTAAGTATGTTTTAATGCCCTATTTAGAAAAATTTCATGAAAGATACCCCAACATAGAGATAAAAATAGTCAATGCTTTAACTGAAAATTTAATAAAAGATTTAAGAAATGGAAACTTAGATATGTTGATTCTTAATTTACCGATGAGTGAAACAAAAGATTTAAAAATTCAAAAAGTAATCGATGTCCAAGATACCTTTGTAGGCAATAAAAAATATTATGAATTAACTAAGGGTAAAGTTAAATTAGCAGAATTAAATAATTACCCCTTATTATTTCAAAAGAGTCCATCAAATACACGAACATTCCTTAATAATTATTTAAAGGCTAACAATACTATATTAATTCCTAAAACCGAAATAGTTAGCTATAATTTAATTATGGATTTTGTTAAAAGTGGCTTTGGAATAGGCTATGCCACCAAGGAATTTATTAAAGACGATTTAAATAAAACTTTATTTGAAATAAAAGTTACACCTGCCATTCCCCCAAGATACATTGGCATTGCCACATTAAATAAAACAATCCCTAATTACAGTGTAAAAAAATTAATTGATTTAATGATTACTAACAATAATACTCGCTAATTTGATTAGTTAAAAATTTTTTATTTCTTCCTACCGAATAAAGGGAGGATTTTCTTTTTAACATTTGGCTATCTTGTTTTCTGCTCGTTCTTTGATACATATAAGCTTCTAAGCATGACAATTTTTGCTTTTCTATTTAATAATTAATTCTAGTTTGCTTGTCAATTTTTCATATGCTGTCTTGTAATTGCTCATAGCTTCATAAGCGCTTATAATAGAGGTAGAATCAAAAACACTTCTATAATAGTAACTATTAGTTAAGTAACCACTTATGCCGTTACTTTTTTTATTTTCTTGGTTAGCTAAAATTTCTTCAATGACCTTATTTAAAGATTGGCCGTTTTTAACCCAATCAAACATACTTTTAGTGATTTGTAGCCCTTGCGATTTACCTATAAATTCGCATCCGTCTTTATTGATAATTGAAGCATAAGTAACAATAAAATAATAGTCTTCTACTTCTTCATATCCTCCCTCAATACTTATCAACAAATCATAAGCAATATTATTTTGTAAACAATATTTCATAACTTCTTGATTGCGGTTGCAAGCTCCCAAAAGCGTTTCCCCATTAATAGGTTTTGAACTAACATGAGAAGGAACCTCTAAAGTTTCAATTTCAAAGTCACTAATATTTAAAGTATTTAATGCAAGCTCAATGGCTTCTTTTTTAGAATTATTTTTAGATCCAAGAATAATTTTCATAGGTACCTCCCTCTTTCTAAAATATGTTAATTAAAATTCATTATATAATTTTTCATTAAGATAATCTTTTAGATAATATTCTTTATCATTAAGGCTAATCCTATTACAGCAAACATTATTTACTAGTAAACTGTTTTTCAACACATCATATTCTATTTTTAACTCTGATTCTATTTCAAGACATTTATCATCGAGATTTAAATCAGAAATATTAAAAATAGTTGTTATTTCATTACCAATATTAGGATGATCAACTTCAAATAATCTCCCACAATAAGCACATAAATGTGGATTGTGTGGCTTATAAGCAAATTTACCATCATCACTGTGAATATTATTACAATATGGACAAACCTCAACTTCTAAATTTATATTATTTAACTTTGCTAATAAAAGCCCTCCAAAATCTCTTTTTTCTAGCATAGATTTACCAATATATAATATATTTATTTCTTTATCATTTACTTTTAAAGTACTTTCTAAATTAGTTAATAAATTTGGATAAGTAAATATTATAGAATGAATATCTTCTTTATTTATCGTTAAGCTTTTTTCATAGTCTTTTTTATTACATAAACACTCATCTAACTTTTTACCATTTATACTAGCTTTTTTATGATGATTTACACAATAATAAACATCTTCTTCATCCCATTTACCTACATAATTTATATTACATTCCATACATTCCACCTCATCTAATATTTTACCATATAAGGTTCTCGTTGAAAATATTTGCCGAAGAGAAAATATCATATTAAAACTTGCATTTATGTTTTTAAATCTATATAATTATAGTTGTTAAGTAGGAGTATTATAATGAGTGTATTAGCCCAAGTATTCGGTTTTATAGCTATAATTTTATGGATATTTAGCGTCCAAGAAAAAGAAAGTTATAAAATTTTATTAGTTCAATTAATATCAAATATTTTTTTTGCCTTGCAATATTTATGCTTATTTGCATTAAGCGGAATGGTAATGTATATTATTGCTACAGTTAGATGTTTTATTTTTTATTATTATCGAAAAAGAAAAAAAACAATTCCCTTACATTGGTTATTTCTATTTATTATAGTAATATTAATATCTAGTATAGTCACTTATCAAGGTTTAGCATCTATTATACCTACTATAATTGTTCTTTCTTATACAATTACAACATATTTAGAAGATCCAAAATATATTAGATTTACTTTTATAATTATTCCCATCATTGAAATAATTTATAACTTTATCGTAGGAGCATATGTAGCAATTGTAGGTAATACGCTCGAATTTTCATCTGGCATTATATCTGTGGTAAGACATAAAAATAATTATAGTGAACAGGATAAATACAATAGAAATAACTAATCCTTTATACTCATCAAATTGTGGTTGTTAAAAGTGTAGTATTTATTACATATTTCATTTATTTTTTCGTTATGGGTAACAATTATTAAAGTCTTATTTTTAAAATATTTTAAAATAAAATTAACGACAATCTCTTCTGTATGTTTATCAAGATTGGATGTAGGTTCATCTAAAATATAAATTTCTTTATTCATTAAATAGCTTCGTAAAATATTGATTCTTCTTTTTTGGCCTGTTGATAATTTTAAGCCTTTTTCTCCAACAACAGTATTTATACCTTGTTCGAATAAAAATATGTCATTTAATTCTAACTCATTTAGATACTCTATAAGTATATCATCTGATATATTTTTATCTAAACATAAATTATCTTTTATTGACATATTAAATAATTCTATTTCTTGACTTACAATACCAATATCTAATTTTCTTTCTTCAATATTAAAATTATCTATCAATACTTTACCTTTATATGAGTTAATATTACCTATAATTAAATTAACTAACGATGTTTTCCCTTGGCCAGATTGACCCATGATAGATATTTTATCATTTTTATTTATAATAAAATCGTCAATTTTTATTTCTAAGTTAGTTTCAGGATATTTTATAATTATATCTTTTAATTTAATTTCGTTAAAATCTTTAATTATTACTCGTTCATCAATTTTTTTAAAAATGTTTTTTAACTTACTTTTTATAGCCTTAAGCTCATACCAATTAATGATATTTCCAGACAATTCTTCAAAAACAAAGCCCATTTCGACCTGAATAGAAATATAGAATGTTATTATACCTAAAGTATCTACTCCATTTGCTAAATCTAGGGTAGCTTTAACAAGGCCTAAAAAGAAAGGTACAATAATTAAAATATTCCGCAATACTTCCTCAAATGAATAATATTTAACATATTTTTTATTTTCTCTTGTACATTTCTTCCCTTCTTTATTAATTTTATTTATAAAATATTTACTGTTATTTAAAAGTTTAACAGTACGGATATTACTTATAAAATCATTATACAATGATGAATATTCATACTCTTGATCATATAATATTTCTACTTGTTTATTTGCTTTTTTTAAAATTTTAATACTTAAAAGCACGCATAAAACACTGGTTATAAATGATATTATAAATAATAAAATAGATTGATTATATAAGGTATAAAAAAGAAATATAAAAGTAATTAATATACTAACATATTCAGCTTGTAATATTTCCTTTACTAGTTCACTTATCTTACTAATAATGTTTTCAAAATAACCGGTTTGGTATTTTGAAATTGTTTCAGTGGGGATTTTACTTAATTGTTTATAAAATTCTAAATATTGCTTTTTGGAGTAATCATATAAATAATTATCACTATATTTTCTTAAAAGATAATTTCCTATAACTCTTAATGTTTTAGATACAATGAAAATGCCAATTACAATAATAGCTTTCTTTGCGGTAAATGGTAAAGTTAAAAACAAAGTAAAAGCAAAGGGAACAAAATAATAAATAAAATCTAAAAAGGCCTCAAGTAATAAACAAAAAGTAATTTTCTTTTTATCAAGACTTTTAAAAATAAAATTAATGTTATCTTTTTCCATAGTACTCCTTATAAAAAATTTTTTTAATTAATTATTAATAAATTTTTCTCATTGAAAAATCCTCAATTTTATGTCCCTCTTTTATAAAATTTACAATTTTCCAAAATAAATTTCTTGTTTACTATAACTTTTAAAATCAGTATATCATATCTACTAGTTAATTACTATTTCTTAATTTAAAAATTTTTATATTTCTACAAACAACTCTAGAATAAATATATAAATAGATTCCCGATGCAATTTGACCTATATATGTACAAAATGCACTAGGAATAAATGAACATAATAAACGAATTAATCTTGATAGTATATAAAAGATATTATGCTTTTTACTATTATCATTTATCTGTATATAGCTTAATCTTAATGTTTTTAAGGGTTCCATTAACATATCTATAATTTGAACTGCCATTATAATTGATAAAATGATTAAATCAGGTTTAAAATACCAATAAAGTGTTAGATTCATAATTAGAATTGTAAAAACTAATATGGACAATAACTTGTAGGCATTTTTCAGCGACTCTTTATAATTAAATTTATTATCCGCCAAATCTATTTTTGATGCTGTATCAACCGAATATAACATATCCCATTGTGTATCGGTTGTTAAGCTTTCAAAATTTATTGCTGTTGCATATTTTTCTCCAAAAGAGAAACTATTACCAAGTCCTACCCCATAAATTAAAAACATCCCTAAATTTCTTAAAATATTAAATGATGTATATTTAATATTTTCTTTGATTTGCAAACAAAATTTGGGCTTTTTATAATACTTTGTAAATGTCCAAAATACTATTAAAAAATCTATCACTAAAGTTATACCAATTGCTATAAAATCCTTTAAAATATTTGTAAGTGTAATTATTAAAATAAAGTTAGTTAAATTAAATATTATATTTATTTTATTAGCTTCTTTATTTTTATTATCATAATATAGCTTTTGCATAATCATTTGCATGACAAAACTTAAGTATAGCCAAAAAATTGAATAAATGCAGAAATGCTGATATGTTTTAACATCCATATTCATTATTCGAATATAAACATTTACATTAAAAACTAATATTAAAGTTAGTAACCCAACTAATAATAATCCAAATAACATATTAGAATAAACAACATCTTGATTATTGGTTTTCTTTGAAGTAATGTTAGGCCCTACTGCAAATAAACTAATAAATATCATATAAAAAAATTGTAATGGATAAGTAAGTGAAAAGACATTTGCTATTTCTTTTGTAATAGTAAAGCCCAATATTATCCACATAATGATTGGTAAAATAGAAATCAATAAAGTGTCCAAGCTAATTTGTAAAAGTCTTTTCAACTACACCACCTCATTTAAATACATCAATCTAAGGCAACCCTTTTATCACATTCTCTTTTTTTTTCTATTTTATTTTACTACTTTATAAATAAGTTGAACATAAGAATTATTTAACTTATTACACTCAAGTAGCTCTAATGCTTTTAATTTGTTTAACTCTTCAACTTTACTTATTGCTTCTCCATCAATCAAAGTTGAAGTATCCCTTCCTCCCACTAATAAAGGAGCAATTACTATATTAACATAATCAATTAAGTTTTCTCTTAAAAATAAACCGTTCAAGCTGCCTCCGGATTGAATCGTTACTCTTTCAGCATTATATTTCTCTTTTATATCAATTAATAATTTATTTAAATCTAAGTCATTATAAAACATTATATCTAAATTTTCATACTTATCTTTTAATGAAAAAGCAATATGATTTGGATTAGTTGTTACCAATATTAATTTTTCTACCCAATGACATAAATAATTAATTCCATTCTCATTCAAATGCGGCTTATTATCTATAATTATAAATCTTACATCTACTTTTTCATGAAGTTCTTTTCTTTCATTAACACCTATTTTAGCCATTACTCGTCCAGTATTTAAAGAATATAAATCAGTATTTGCTTCAATATCATAGTATTGTTGTAATCCTTCTTTTACACCATCTATTTTACACCAGTCTCTATCAGCATCTAGGGTATCATTATTTCCACTACTAATTTTACCATCCAGAGATTCTAACATAAATAAAGTTGTTATAGGTCTATCCATATGACACTCACTCCTTTTTTCATCATACTATATTTTTTATCTTCCTCTAATGTTCATACATTTTGGTGTTAGGATAGAAATATAGACACAAAAAAATGGAGAATATGATAAAATAACATACAAGGAAGGAAGTGTCTA
>CANQRA010000046.1 GCA_947626125.1 uncultured Bacilli bacterium | reverse complement strand
TATGATTTTACCCCTAAAGAAGAAAGTCACGGAGTTATAAGAAAAAGAGGCCAATAAAGACCTCTTTAATCGACATCAGTCCTTGCTAATATTTGGGCTGGTGTTTTTCTTATGGTATTAAATACAGGAATTAAACCGACAATTAAATTAAATAGCAAAACAATTATTAAACTTAAGATAAAGGTAAAAATATTAACCATGAATAAATCTTTTAAAATGGGATAGCTACTTAAGACATATAGGATATAAGTCATAAAACTAACGCCGGTAAAACTAGCAATAACACTGATGGCAATAACTTCTCCCATAAACATTTTATAGATATCACTCTTTTTAACCCCAATGGCTCTTAATATTCCTACTTCTTTAATTCTGGATAAGAATGATGAACGCATCATTAATAAAATCTCAATTAAAGATACCGCTAAGATAACTAAAGAGATAGTTAAAGTTGTCATAATACTACTATTTCTGTCTTTTAAATATATTTCTTTATCGTAGTCATAAGCATTTTTAATATTGTAATCTTTGGTATGAAAATAATTAATAGTTTCTTCTTGGTCATTACTAAGAATAGTTATTTCTCTTGCTTGTTCAATTAAATTATACTTAATCATCTTGGCATTAACATACATGGTATTAAGATAATTATTATCTTCATAAATACCTACCACTTTTAATTTATGCCCATTAATTTTATAATCTATTTCGCTATTTAAAGCACAACCCTCATTACTACTTACAACTACTTCATAATCATTTAAAGGCAATCTTCCCTCTTGTAAAGTAATATTATTTAAAGTATAATCCACTAACTCCTTATCATGGATGAACATATCTTTATCATAAGATAAGTTATATGATGCATTAACCATATTAATGAATTCATCTTTAGAAGCATAAATATTTGGTTCATCTTTATCACTAATCCCTACAACAGTAAAAGTCATATTATTAAGATAAAGGGTGTGTTCTAAGAAATCTTGCATACTACCAAAACCTGTTTCTTTAAAGCGCGTATCTTTTAAAGCTCTTGTAATGGTTAATTTATCTAAGACTATTTCATCTTTCTTGGAAGGTATTCTACCCATGATTAAATCTTCTTTATCTAAGTCTTCTATATCCGAAATACTGCCACTTATAAATAAATTACTATCTTGGCTTTGCAAATACTTATCAAGATTAAGGCGAAAATTAATAACACTATCTCCCGGAATTAAATAATTAATATGGGATAAATTTTCTATAGTTGTATAATTATCAACACTTAAATTATTAAGAGTACTTACTAAATAATTACTATTTACATTAATAAAATCATCATTCTTGACATTGGTAATTGCGAAGATATTACTTATAGCGTAAAAGATAAACATCCCGGATAAGAAGAAACCCCCTAATAAAACTTTTTTTAAGAAAGGATAATTAAAAACTCTTTTAAAACCATAAGAAATAAACGAAAATAAATTGAAAACACTGCTATACTTAGCTTCTTTTTTATTCATTACTTTTTCAATATCAAAGGCTGCATCATTGGCTACATCATTGGTTATATCATTATTTTCATCTTTCTTAATTTCTTTATAATGTTCATCAATAAAGACAATACTCGAATTATTATCTACGACTTCGATTTTTTTATGGTCTTTACTATTTATATAAAGATTACCATTTTTAAGAACAATATCTAAATTAATTTTTTCTTCATCATTTTGATAAACATTAATATTGATATTATTTTGGGATATAGTTTCTTTATTTTTATAATCTTTTAAATAAAAATGATTTTCAATTTCATAATTTAATAAACTATCTTGCTTATTTTCATAAGCTCTTTTTATTTTGCCATCTTGAATTTCAATAATATGGCTAGCATAGAATTTAGCTAAGGCTTCTTCATGCGTAACTAATATTACTAAATATTTACGAGAAATACTTTTTATAATATTCATTACTTCTAAACTATTTTTACTATCAAGATTACCCGTTGGTTCATCCGCAATAATTATTTGGGGATTTTTAACGATGGCTCTAGCTATTCCTACTCTTTGTCTTTCTCCTCCTGAAAGCATGCCCGCTGGTCTATTTTTATATCTTTCCATGCCCACACTTTTAAGGGTATATAAAACTCTTTTTTTAATTTCTTCTTCATCTTTAATCCCAATTAATTTTAAAGATAAAGCTACATTTTCATAAACACTTAAATTATCAATTAATTTATAATCTTGAAATATATACCCTATTTTTAAATTACGAACTTCATCAAAGGCACTTGTCCGCATCTTACTAATGTTTACCCCATCAATGTAAATATTACCACTAGAAACTTTATCTAAGCCAGAAATAGCATTTAAAAGGGTGGTTTTACCAGAACCTGAAGGGCCTAGAATTGCTACTATACCACTTGTTGGGAAATCATAACTAACATTATTAATTACATGAATTTCATTTCTTTTATGACGGTTAAAATATTTATTTAAATTTTCTATTTTTATCATTATTCATTCTCCTTGTATGTTTTAATGATTGATTTAGCAAATATCTTCCTTCCATAACGATAAGCAATTGCTAAAGATAAACCTATAAGAATTAAATAAATAACTAGATAATTACCAACACTAATGTATTTAACAATATTTTCTAAATAAAGACTAGTAAATATTTTCTTCTTCACAAGAATTATTAAAGCAAGGAATAAACCATAACTAAAGGTCGCTAAAACCACTAATTCTTGCATTAAAATATTAATACATACTCTTCTGGTACTACCTAAAGTTCGCAATGTTGTATAGTAACTATTACGGGATTTATAAATAATACGAATAACAAAGTAAGAAATAAAGAAGACGGACACTAGTAAAATAACGGTAAAAATTAATCTAATTATTTTAAAGATGGCTCTAACAAGATTTTCTTCATCATTCTTAACTTCTCTTAAACTTAAAGTTGTATATCCTTCTTCATGTAATTTATCTTCTACTTTATTTAGATTGCTTACATCATTTACAAAGATGCTACTTTGATAATTTTCTAACTTAAATAAATTAACATAGTCTTCATTATTAATTAAAATAACTTCTCCTAAATAATTAATATCATAAGTATCATTAATTAATTTCTTGATATCTTCTGTACTAGCTAACTTAATATTATTTAAAACTAAATTAGTATCTTGATAAATATTTTGATTAGTAATTTTGCCATTTTTTACACTAAGAAGTCCTATATTACTAAGAGCTTCTCCCGTTTTAACTTTATCACTAGGTATAATATTTATATAATCATAATTAATGTTATCTAGGGTAATTTCAACATTATTATACATTTTATATTGATAAATATTTAGTTCTTCTCGTAATTCTTTATTTACATAAAAATCAGTATTATAACTATCATAACTATCATCATATAAAATACCTACTATTTTTAATTTATAGCCATCATTTTCAATAATAAATTCTTTATTTAAAATGTCATATTGCGATAAAAAATAATTATCTTTATTACCTATTATAACGACCTCATTCTCTTTTTTTGGTAATCTTCCTACATCAACATGTTCTATATCTTGTAAATAGATACTTCCATCTAAATAAGTATTATCACTTGTTAAAAATAAGACATAATCATTTAATAAATCTTCTGGTACAATATAATCTATTCCTGAAATTTTATTGATATTTTGATAATCTTCTAAAGTAAAATATTCTTTATTTTCTTTTTTAATAATAATTCTTTTATCGGATACATTATTATAATATTCCGAAAATCCTTCCATTTCTTCATATAATAAGGCTTTAAAGCCACCATAATTAGAAATAATTGTCGTAATCATAATAAGAAATATGGCTACCATTAAGACAAACTTAACTGGTAAATTAAAGGCATTCCTAAAACCTAGTCTTAATTTACTAGTAAACTTAAGGTCTCCTACTTCTTTGCTTTGTAAAGTTTCATCTAAATTAATATCTTTTATTACTTTATTTTCTAATATTTTACCATCATGCATTCTAATTAATCTTGTGGCATACTCTTCGATTTCACTTTTATTATGGGTTACCACGATTACTAATTTATCTTGCGCAATATCATGCAATATTTTTAAAATATTTTTACTATTTTCACTATCAAGAGAACCGGTTGGTTCATCTGCCACAATAATGGGCGTATCATTAGCTAAAGCTCTCGCAATAGCTACTTTTTGTTTTTGGCCTCCTGATAATTTAGATGCTTTCGTATTTTTAAATTTAACTAAACCAACTTTATTAATTAATTCATTTACTCTATTCTTAACTTCTCTTCTTTTGTAACCATTCATTAAAAAAGCTAGTTCAATATTTTCATAAACTGTATAACTATTAATTAAATTAAAATTTTGAAAAATATTACTTACATAACTACGACGATATTTTAAGTAATCTTCTTCCGTAT
The DNA here is from genome assembly GCA_947626125.1 of uncultured Bacilli bacterium. Classification (GTDB taxonomy): domain Bacteria; phylum Bacillota_I; class Bacilli_A; order RF39; family UBA660; genus SIG200. The sequence goes on along the minus strand of CANQRA010000046.1, from coordinate 5,244 downwards.
AATGACTAGTTTCTTCGCCATTAATATACATTTCCCCATCTTCATAGCTATCAAGACCAGACAAAACATTTAAAAGGGTACTTTTACCACTGCCACTTTCTCCAGTGATAACGACAAATTCCCCCAAGTGTAGTTCTAAATTGATATTGGTTATACCCTTAGCTACTAAACCATTTTGATAATAGTACTTCGATACATTCTTAAGTTTTAACATAAGCCACCTCAATATAATTATATAACAAATTTTTCTTTCTTAAAAATTTATTAAACAATATATATTTATTATTTTCAATGATTAATTAAGTATTTGTCATAATTAGACATTGTTAATGCATAAAAAAGCTAGCATTTAGCTAACTTTTTCCGAAACGATGAAAGGCTCATCATAAGTTCCCTTTCCTTGTGATATTTTTGCTTTAGTAGAATCAAGATAGAAGACAGGGCGAACAGCGTACCCCTCATCAGTCTGAGCAGCTGTAACAGATCCATCATAATTTATCCACCAAACTAAATACCAAGGTTGGCCACAACCGCCAATACGAGTAATAGTTAACTCCCTGTTAAGTAAATAGGAAAATCCATTATTGGTGATATGGAGCCAACTATCGATGCAACCACTTTTTTCAAGAATACAGTTCGTATTTGACGAATCATCTCCTTCAGCAGCATATGAATAATAATAATCATGTATATACATTAATCCTATTTTGGCTGTTACAAAGTTTTTCCATGTATAATCAATATTGAGTTCCCATCCAGATTTCGTCGCTAGTTGACCTGTCTCTATTTTATATATTTCATCTGCCGGTCGATTTGTCTCACTTTTTGAATTATAACGTCCAATATCACCATACATCCATTTTGTATCCTTTATCATCTTATACCATTTATTATCAGGATTACTTGTTATATATTGAACATTTGTATACATACTATCAATAAATAAATTAGACCTTCCAGTCATTCCCCAACTACCAGTCGAACCTAATCCATTAAGTCTTTTATACAAAGTTGAGTTAGGCCAATCTATCGAACCGTCCACTGAATGCCAAGCAAACTGACGTTCAGAAGACGTAGCAGAATACTCTATTAAATAATTATTCCCAATTAATTTTAAATCACCGGTATTTGGGTCAATTCCTATGATTCTGTACATGTATTCGCTTTCTATATTTCCTGCACAATCGTTGGATGGATTATCGGTTCCAAAACAGATAAAGTTATTTACTTTATTTGTACATCCTCCATCCTTGGCATCACATGCTCCAACAAATCGATATAATCCTCCTAATTCTTTAGTGGTATTTAATCCTTTTGGACTCTTAGAAAATACATATCCTCCAATTCCAGGAATCGATTTTTTCGTTGCATAATCTCCCGATACTACACTCGATACTCTACCTGAGCCATCTGTTGTTCTTACTTCTATTTTATGTGTTGTTCCATCTTTTAATCCTGACACTGTACAGCTTGTTCCAGTTGTGCTTACCCAACTTGTTACACTTGGTGAACTTGCTCGACATTCTCTTTTGACTATTCCACTTCCACTATCTGTTCCTCCTATGGTTACGGTGATACTTGTCTCTGTACTTGTATTTAAGCTTATTGTTGCTGTTGGTTTTTCTGTATCCAAATATATACTTCCTGTTTTTACTGTTGATACATTTCCGGCTTTATCTTTTATAAAGGCATTGTAACTTTTATTTCCTTGTCCTGTTGATGTTGTTATTGATTTGGTAGCACTTTGACTACTTATAGTTGTCCATTCGTTTGTAGAACATGATGAAGATGTTGTTATACAATAACTTGCTACATCACTATCTGTCCAAGTTATATTAGCACTGACACTTGTTGTATGGGTATATTTACTACTATCACTTAAACTGGTTCCATTGTCAGTAGTTCCTGTTAAGGTAAATCCACTTATCGTTGGTGCTGTTCTATCTACAGTTATAGTTTTACTCATTACACTTGATACATTTTTAGCTTTATCTCTTATATAAGCATAAATAGTTTTGGCTCCTTCTGTATTTACTGTTATGGTTCCACTTTTTGTTATTGCTCCATTTGTCTTCTTCCATTCACTTTCATTACAAGCATTAATTCCCTCTTTAACACAATAATATACAACATCATCATCTTTCCAACTAAAGGTATAATTTATATTGTAATCATATATATAATCATTTCTTGTTTTATTATCTTTATCTGTTCCACTTATAGTAAAGCTATCTATTGTTGGTAGTTCATTATCTATATCAAAATACATCTGACAATAAATTGATATTGTTGTTTCTAATCTTACTCTTCCTTCATCTGTTTGACTTACTTGGTCTTTTACTTCTTTTCCATGATAATCATAACACTTTGTTAAATTGGTATTTAATACATATCCTTCATTTGGATATGTATTATCCTCTTTTTTATTATATTTAGAACTATTTTCTTTATCTTGCAAATAAATCCCAAAGTCATTTACATTGATATATTGGTTATTTAGTTTATTTGTTTCTAAGGTATAATTATTATTTACTTTATTGTCATGATATTTATCTACCTGTAATATTACTATTGCTATTATTACAAACATTATGGTACTTATTATAAAATATTTCTTTTGTTCTTCCATTTCTATTCTCCTTAATATAGTTATAATTTACCTATGATAATTTAATTATAGGCAAAATATACCTATAAGTCAATAGGTAAATTATAACTGTATTAATATATTATTGGTGGTTATGATGAATAGATTAAAAGAATTAAGAGAAGATAAAGACATATATCAAAAAGATATTGCTAAGTATTTAAATGTTGACCAATCTAATTATAGTAAATATGAATTAGAAAAAATTAATATTCCTGTTGAAGTATTAATGAAATTAGCTGATTATTATAATACAACCATTGATTATTTATTATATCGAACTGATAAAAAAGAACCTTTACCTAAATCAATTATTAAGGACAAATAATTTTTTCTTAAATTATGTTTTGGTTAGACATTGTTAATGCAGATAAAAAAGTTAGCGGCTAGCTAACTTTTTAATATTTATAAATCTTTCTATGGTTCTTCTATTATAAACGGCGAACTCACTGTTCCCATACCCCCAGAAATTTTAGCTTTCGTAGAATCAAGATAGAAGACCGGGCGTACGGCACCGCCGCCACTCATAGTCATAACGGACGAAGTACCCTCAGAATGAATGACCCACGCTGAGACACGGCCGGTGGCACTTAGATCACCATAACGACTCACCATCCATTCATCGGCGGAATAGCCCGCTCCATTATTGCTCAAATATAACCAACTAGCGGAACACCCTGTCTGCCATCGAGAACAATTCGTTGTCCCTTCTCCTGTATATGAATAATAATAATCATGTAGATACATTAATCCTATTTTCGCTGGCACAGAATTTTTCCATGTATAAGGTGTTCCACTATATCCTGTTGTTGTTGATTTATTTCCTGTTTCTATTTGGTATATTTCATCTGCTGGTTTATTTCCTTCGCTAGCTGAACCATTATATCCTATATCTCCATATAACCAGTTGGTATCTTTTATCATCTTATACCATTTAGTATCATTATCATCACCTGTACTTTTTATATATATAACATTTGTTGTTGTACTATCAACGAACAAGTTGGTTGTTCCTGTTTGACCTTTTGATGTGCCATTCATTGTTCCGTTTAATCTTTTATAAATATTTGCATTCGGCCACTCTAAATTACTTACTTCAGAGGGATTCCAGGAAAAATCGCTCGTGCCTCCTTCCTTTATCGCTGTATTCTTTATTAATTTTAAATCTCCGGTTGTTGGGTCGATTCCTATTATGCGGTACATGTAATCACTAGTTACTTTTCCAATACAATACGTCGATGGACTATCTGTTCCAAAACATATGAAGTTATCTACTACATCAGTACAACCCCCACCGGTTGCATTACAGACTCCATAAAATCTATATAGGCCTCCTAGTTCACCTGTACTTAATCCTTTTGGATTCTTTGATGCAACATAATCTCCTAACTTAGCAGATTTGGTTGAAATTGTTTTATTTGCTTCTTTATATCTTCCTGATAAATCTACTGCTTTTGCATATATTGTATAACTTGTATTTGCATTTAATCCTTTAATTGTACATGTTGTACCACTTATTGTTCCATCTGTTGTTTCTCCACTTGCTACTGCTCTACAACTTGTTGTTACACTTCCCTTTGGATAATCATCATTTGCGGTTATCGTATATGTTATTGTATCTGTTGTTGATGTCTCATTACTTATACTTACGTTTGGGTCTGTACTATCATATTTTATATTTCCTACTTTACTACTTGATACTCTTCCTGAAACATCTCTTACAAAGGCATATAATGTCTTTTCTCCTTGTGTTGTTGATGAAGGTATTGTTTGTTCATTTAATGTTCCTGGAGATGAACTATCACTATTCCAATTACATCCACTTATACTATTAGATGTATTTATACAAAAGCTTTCTACATCATTTGAACTCCATGTTACACTATAATTTACTTTTGTTGTTTGGGTATATCCACTTGTTAAAGATTCACTTGTACTTACTTTATTTCCTGTTATTGTAAAATTACCTATTACAGGATTTGTTTTATCTAAGGTTATTGTTTGACTTGTACTTCCTACATTCCCTGCTTTATCTTTAACATTTATTTTTATTGTTTTTAATCCTTCTGTATCATTTACATTCATTTTCACATCATTTAATGTTTTAGTTGTACTACTTATATATGTCGTACAATCTCCTTCTCCTATACAATAGCTATCCATGTTATCTTCCGTTATATTTGCTGTATATGTTATACTTTTGGTTTGTGTATATATGTCACCATTAATTAAAGTTTGACTTGTATCTGCTGTTCCTTTTAATGTTAATGTTACTGTTGGTGCTGTTTTATCTACAGTTATAGTTTTTTGTTCTGTACTTTCATTCTGTGCTATATCTTTTAAATATACTGTTATTGTTTTTATTCCATCTTTTGTATCACTTAAATTTAATTCACTATTTATACTTTTTAATCCATTTGTTTTCTTCCAGTCACTTTCAGTACAATTAGCACTTCCCTCTTTAACACAATAATATACGGCATCTTCTGCACTCCATGTTATTGTATATTTTATTGTTGTTGTTAAAGTCAATATAAAAATGTAATATTTGGACCATATAATTATGTAGGAAATCCTACATTTTTAAATGAGCCTAA
>CANQRA010000045.1 GCA_947626125.1 uncultured Bacilli bacterium | reverse complement strand
ATGTGATATTATTAGACATGTAAACTATAAATTACAAAAATTGCCCTTAAAATTTTAAAAATACGGAAACTTAAATTCAATTACACCTTGAATTTTATTTTTATCGATAACTTTATTTTTTACAAACATATATATCCTCCTGTAAATTTCATCTACTTTTATATCCTAATTGTATCAGGTTTTTATAAATTTTTGTTGTTTCAAGCTAAAATTTGACGTTTACTTTACAAAATAGTAATAGCTATTAATTTTTTTTATCTCTTATATTTTCTATTTTTATCTGTTTCTGCAATAAATTCCTCAAATTCTGGATGATTTTTTAATGCATTTTTAACATCTATGGTATAGTCCACTACTATACAATGAACATTTTCATCTTCATAATATTTTCTAATTCTGTTTCCTCCTAATGCTTCCATTGTTTTCCATGAAGCTGGATTATTTAAATCAGCATCCATAAAAACAGTATCAATACCATATTCATCACATACTTTTAAACCTAAATACAAATGTATTTTATTATAACCTTTTCCTCTTTCAGTAGGCCTTATTCCATATCCTATATGGCTCCAAACTTACTCAAGCGTTTATTTAATGCTAGTCTTATATTAATCATTCCGACAATTTTATTATCACTTTCTCTAACAAAAATATGTCCTTGAAGGTACTTTTTCTTCGTTTGGCTCTCTTACATAATCCTCTTCTAATTTTTTTAGCCATCCTTCGTAATTATCTAAATATCTTTGTAATCCTCCCACACCATATATGTCAGAATTATATTCATAAAATTCATTTATAAATGCAATAGCGTCTTCTTTCCTTTCAATACTAGGTACTTCAAAATAAAATTTTTCCATATTAAGCACAACTCCTAAATATTAGTTTACTATAAAAATAAATATAATAAAATCCTTAAATAAGCCATTAAAAGCGCTCAAAAGCTATGCAAAGCTCTTGATAAATAATAAATAAATTGATAGAATATTACTAGAAATTATAAATATTAATATGATTTCTTATGCAGATATAGTTTAATGGCAGAACATAAGCTTCCCAAGCTTAGAGTACGAGTTCGATTCTCGCTATCTGCTCCAAGTTGTTAAAGTAGTTGAGTTATTTCGCTCAACTTTTTAAATGCATATTTTTTGTATATCTTCATATAATAAAAATAGCAATGTTGTTAACTTGTAGAATTATGTTGTTATCATATTGACAGGCAATTTAAAAAAAGGTATTATAAATATGAAAAGAAAAGAGGTGTTATAAGATGGAAACACTAACAAGTGCTATCAATGTACAGGTGGACGCAAAAGACAAGGAACAAGCTACGAATATTCTAAAAGATTTAGGTCTTAATATGAGTACATTTATAAATATGGCAATAAAACAAGTAATAAAAAAAGATGGATTACCATTTGAAGTAACTAATCCTAAGCCTAGTAGTGAATTGTTAGATGCTTTAAAAGAGGGCGAAGATATTATTCAAGAAATTAGAGATGGTAAAAGAACAGGGTATAAAAATGTTAATGAAATGTTGAGGGCTATTATTGATGATTAATTTTGATTTAGACACGAAATATAAAATTGATTTTACGAGTAATTTTAAAAAGCAATTAAAAGCGATTATAAAACAAAATAAAGATATAAATGAATTATTAGAGGTAATTACAAAACTGGCAAATTTAGAAACCTTAGATTCTAAATATCGTAACCATAATTTAATAAATGATAAAACATATAAAGATTGTTCTGAATGTCATATCAAGCCTGATTGGTTGCTTATTTATAAATATGTTGATGATAAACTGGTTTTAGTTTTATTTGCGATTGGTAGCCATAGCGAATTGTTCAGGTAATAGTCTTATTAAAGCAACACCCAAAGTGTTTATCTAAAATCGATTAAATTTTTAATATCTTCTTCTGTTAGGCTAGATAAAGCAATGTTTCCGGCAGAACCTTTTTCGATTAATTCATCCGCTAAAACTTTTTTCTTTTGTTGTAATTCTAAAATTCTTTCTTCAATGGTACCACTGGCAACCAACTTAATAACTTCAACACTTTTAGTTTGCCCAATACGATGAGCACGGTCAGTAGCTTGATTTTCTACCTGAGGATTCCACCATAAGTCTAAGTGAATGACAATATCGGCGCTAGTTAAATTAAGACCTGTTCCCCCACTTTTTAAAGTTATTAAAAATACATTCGTATCATCTTCATTAAAATTATCCACAAGCATTTGTCTCGTTTTACCATTTACATCTCCATCAATGGTATAGTAAGTAATTTTACAACTATCTAGAGCTTTTTTTATAGTAGGTAATATTGATTTAAAAGTTGTAAACATTAAAATCTTGTGTTCATTAGCTACATTTTCAACAATAGTTTTTACTAAAGTATCTATTTTAGTACTAGTCCCTTGATAATTTTCGTATATTAATTTAGGACTAATACAAATTTGCCGAAGTCTTGTAAGTAAAGACAAGATTTGAAATTGTTTCTCTCGGAAAGAACTTTTCTTTAATAAACCATCAATTTCTTCTTTAACTTTTTTAACTTCTAAAGCATATATTTTCTTTTGCTCTTCATCTAAATCTACATAAATAATATTTTCGTATTTTTCAGGTAATTCTTTAACTACATCTTTCTTTTTTCTTCTTAATATAAAAGGTGAAGTTAAGATTTTTAGCTTACTTATTTTTTCACTCGCGGTATCATCTTGGTCTTTAAAAGCAAATTTTTCATTGAATTTGGAAATGTTATTTAAATATCCTGGCATAATAAAGTCAAAAATACTCCATATTTCCACAAGGGCATTTTCTAAAGGTGTACCAGTTAAGGCTATTTTAGTATCAGCTTTAATTTTTTTAACAGCTCGGGTTATTTTAGCAAAAGGGTTTTTTATATTTTGAGCTTCATCAAGAGCACAAACTTTAAAATTGACGTTTTCATATAAGTCAATATCTTCTCTTAAAGTACCATAACTAGTTATGTATACATCAGAAGCCATCTTTTCAAGTATTTGCTTTCTTAATAATTTATTGCCTGATAAGATAGCTACTTGAAAATCTTGGCCAAATGTTTCAAATTCTTTTAACCAATTATAAACTAAAGCCGTAGGACAAACAACTAAAAACTTGCTTTCTCTATCTTCTTTTTTTAATTTACGAAAGAAGTAAATAGTTTGAATGGTTTTCCCAAGTCCCATTTCATCAGCTAAAATGCCTCCTAAATCACATTTATGAATATTGTATAACCATTCCACTCCTTCAATTTGATAAGGCCTTAAAATGTTTTTTTCATCTTCACTAAAATCTATTTTAACATTTTTATACTCATCAAAATTTTGAATAAAATCATTAAATTTATTATCCGTTTTAATGTTTGGATATTTTACTTTCTTTAAATAGTCTAAATAAATTGCTTGGTATTTAGGAATAATTCCTGAAGCTTTATTACCATCAAGATTTAAATCATCTAATAAATTAGTAATTTCTTCTATATTATTATCTTCTAGAGCAATAATATCCCCATTTTTTAATTTATGGTATTTTTTCTTTTTGCGTAATGATTTAATTAAATCATCCATTTCATCATCACTTACATCATCCATATTAAATGTATAATGCATGATATTATCTTTTCCGATAGAAAAATTGCTATTTATATTTATTTTTTTTCTAATGTTGGTATTTTTTAATTTTTCCGATGTATAAACTTCATATTTATTAGCTAAGTCATTGATATCATTTTCTAAAAAATTAACTATTCTATCTAAATCTAATAATAAAAATTGTTTATCACTATTAATAAAGCCATAATTAGTTAAATCATTAATTATATTATTTTCATATTCAATATCGCGTAATTCTTCATTACTTAAATCAAAGTAGTTAGTTTCTTTATTACCGTATATTAATTTTAAATCACAAACAATACTATCTTCTTGAATATCAAAATATAGTTTAGCTGTTGGATTCATATAAAGTTGTATTTCTTCCATATCACTAGCTATTTGTAAATTATTTTTAATGATTGGCAAAATACCTTTATTAAATGTAGGAATATCTTCTTTATTAAATTCTAAAGATTTAATATTATAACTTCTTAAAGTCTCTAATAGCCTTTGATAATCTTTATTTATGTGATATACTTCCTTATTGTAGACAATGTATTCATAATTTTCGGTTAAAGGCACAATATTATCATATTTAATGTTTAATTTATATTTATTATCTTTTTTATCCAAGTTAATAGGGAAGGGTATTCCTTCTTTTATTCCGTGAATAGTTCCCACATCTTTGATAGAAAAATCTCTATCTTTTAGCAAGTTTAATAATTTAATCAAAGTATTGTCATTAAGATAAATGTTGTCATAATGAACTGAACCATAATTAAAAATAAAATCTAAAATATTTTTATCTTCATCAGCAAAGTAAAATAGATTAGGGTCATAAGTAAAAAATTTACCTAGTTCTATTGTTCCAGTTTCTGATTCATATGCACGTATAAAATTTTTTAATTTAGATGCCGTTAGAATATAAAGCTTATCATGGCCAATTTTTAATTTTAAATAAACACTAAGGCCATAATCATCATACATTTCTAAGTTATACACATCTAATTGATATTCGACTTTTAATTTTGTTTTAATGTTATTATTTTTTTTTGCTGAGAACTCTTTTAAAATATGTTTGGAAAGCTCTTGAATATTATATTCGGCGTTAAATTCCGCATAATTCATAATTACGGCAGGAATATGTTCACAAGATTGTATGCACTTAAAAGTATAGCAATTACAATAAATGCTTCTTATGGTATTATTATAAAAAGTTAGTTTAACAACTGCTTTGTTAGATATACTACTATCTTTTCTTTTAACATTAAATGAATAACCAACTAGATTGCTGTGCTTGTCTTTTATTAATAATTGAATATCTTTACTAGTGTATTCTTTGGCTCTAGCAAAATGCATAGTATTAATATGGGGTTTTATTTGTTCAAGTAAATTATACATATATACTCCTTTTTCAAAACATATAATAACATTTGTTTGCTAATATGTAAAGAAGAAACTTATTTATTTTCCATATTACAGAAAATATTTTTACTTTCTAAGGCTTTTTTAACTTCATTTTGTTCTTTTTTATTTATTACTATTATTTCATCTGTTTTACATGAAGCACTTTGTACTTTTTTAATATCTTTAATTATACTTGCAAATTCCTTGGGATATTCTAATATGGTTACTTCTTTAATTTTAACTTTATTTAAGATGCTTTTGTAATAATTAAAATCATCCACTAATTTAGATGGCATATTACTTGTGTTGTCTTTTAAATAATTAAATATTTCATCAAGAGTTATTCCTAAATCAAGGGCTTTAGCAATGCCTTTAAAATTTAAATCATATACTATATAATCATTATCTTTTTCTTTGGTTAAAAAACGGTCGAAGAATAATGTGTGTTCCATATTGCTCATGTCATCAAAAACCATAATTTTGTTATCAATAATTTTTAAAGGAATATTATTAATAATTAATTCATTAGTGTATTCCACTAATCCTAATACTTGAGCCCCAAAATTTGTTAATTTAAGATAACTATTTACTAAATATTCTCGATATCCATAGTCATCGAATTCACTATCTATTACTACGTCAATAATGCCTAAGGTGGCAAAATATTGCATTAAACATACATCTATTAATGGATAGTCAAATTCACTATCTGAACAAGCATAATACCAATTATCATAATCACTTTTTTTCAAAACAGTTCCTAAAGCATTTCTAATAAAGTTGCTGCCATTTTTCATTGTTATTTGTTCTCTAAATTCATTAATATCGACCCATTCATCAATAGGTAATTTTTTAATGGCCTCTAAAAAGGAATCTCTTATTGGATAAAGATATTTAAAATCATATCTATAATTTCCTGAACGCATTCTTTCTATTTCATTAATTTCATTAGAATCTATATAATTATCTAATAATAGCTAAATTTTTTCAATTTTATTTAATCTTAAATAATTTTTATAATTGCTTCCTAAAGTAATAACATCTTTAGTATTATTAATAACTTTAGCACTTACTAGTAATTCAATAAGTCCTTTCATAATAACCGTATCATCAGTTGTTTTAAAATCTTCATCAAATCTTTTATTTATTTCTGGAATGTTAAAAATACCTATAAATCTTAAACAATCTTTTTTAGATATTTCCTTTTTTTTATCTGTTAATTTTATATTAAATTCATTAGCATATTTTATAAATTCATCAAAATAGAATACACTTTTATCTTCTATTTCAATATTACCATAATGGTCAGTAAGATTAATAGCATCTTTAGTTTTAGTATAGCTTATCTCATATGGAGGAACTATTTCATCAAGAACAACTCTTATAAACTTCGGAATATTATCGTTAATAAAGAAATAATTAACTTTCTTGAGTGAAAGACCACTGTGCTTATATTTGTTGGTAATTTCCTTAAGACTCTTATCTAAAGGGGTGTATTTTTGTTTCACAAAAGTATCAATATATTCTTTTTCATAATCATTAAGTTCATTATAAGTATTAATAACAAAATTAGGTTTATTATAAAACTCTATTATGCGTTCCGTTAATTCTAGTTTGCGCCCATATCTATCTAATTTTAAATTAGAAGCTATCTCTCGTAATTTATTACAATTCATATTGTTTAACATAAAGTTTAATTCTTCAATCATGTACTACCTCAATTTCTATTAGTTATATTATAAAAAAGTAATATATATTTTTAAAGCTTTTTCTTTGTTTTATTAAATTAAAAGATTATGTATTGCTGCATAATCTTGTTTTTATCAATATTTTCTTAAATTTTATTTGTTTTTTCGTTGTAAAGATATATTCGTTTCTAAAGATGTTACTGGTACTCCATCTATTTTAGCTCCTGCTGGAATACTTAATTCTTTCCCCGTCTTAAATTTAATAAAATCTTCTATATTTTCGTCCACTAGTGGTAACAATTCAAAAGGTAAACCGATTTGTCTTGAAATCATTTTTTTGGTAAGGTCATTTAATTGCTCGCCATTTACCGTTTGCTTAGATTCACCCATTATGATTAATTCATCAGTTTCTGCATCATCAAAGTAAGTTCCTTCTTTAAATTTTTGTATATCTTCTTCTTTATTAATGAATGACCAGTGCATTGATAGAAATCCTTCATCATCATCTTTAGTCGTATAAAAAACAGTTGGTTCGCCAAACTCTTCGCTTAATGCTTCATAAAAATCACTTAAAGCCGCTAATTTTTCGCCAACTGAGGCATTATGATGAATATTACCTCCTATTTGAATTCTCAAAAAGCCATTTTTACAATATTTATAATAATAGGCTATTCCTTTTGCTAGCCAATGAGAAAAATATTTTCCACTAAAAAGAGGAGTATAGGCAGTTCCATAACAGTCTATTTTATCACCCATTTTCTTTTTTAATATTTTATATAATTCGTAGCAATCTTCATCTTTAGAATATAATCCTTGCATAACCAAAATCCTCCTTTGTGTTTATTATCCTATCATATTTAAAACTTTTTGTCTATATTACTAAAATCTAATAGCTTTTTAAAATACACTAAATTATTTTCTAATTATAATTGATTCAAAAAATCGTTCTTGAAATTCTGTCATCGCTCTAATGGCCTCATCAGAATATTCTTTACCATCTTTTGAAACAACCAATTTATCGTCATCATCGTTCGTTCTATGAATAACGGCGATTACCTTACCTTTACTTTCTTCTACTGGTTCAAATTCCCCAACTAAGTAAGCATCTAATTCTTCGCCATCACCACTAATTGTATTAGGGATAAAGCCATAATTTAAAATATACATAAATCCATGTTTTGGATGTCTCGTTCCTAACTTTCTGTCTATTTTAACAGTTATTTCTTTACCTAAAAAATCCTTCGCGTTTGTTTTTTCCATTAATTATCCTTCGCCTATCATAATAAATTATTTCTATAAGTATATTTTAACATAATAATTGTAATATTAAAAATACATATTATTATCGCTCTTTAAACTTTATACGAAATTAAAAGACCTTGCATGCATGTAAAAAAAAGATTATAATAGGGAGCTAATGAAGGAGGTTTTGCGATGGCAAAATTAATGGATATTAAGGGTTATTGGAATATGGCTCATGGTTGGGATTTTAATGACAAGGATATGTGGGAAGGACAAATTCTATTACAAGATGATGGTTGGTTTGAAGGAGTTGCGGTTGATCCTAATAGCTCCTATCAAGAAGATAGATTTATATTCGGCGTTTATCATCCTGGAAAAGTTATTCAATTATATAAATTTACCCCTATCAATGTAAGTGCCCCTTTTGTTTTTAATGGTACCCGCGATGTAAAAGGATACGAGGGCCAATTTGGAACTATTGGCTTACTTGGAACAACACCTTGTGGTAATTGTCATATAATAACCCAATATGTTGAAACGGTTAGAAAAAGCATCGATGAAGAAACTCAAAAGTTAGAGGTAAGAATTCAAAGATATAAGGATAGTATAATGGATGAAACAGGTAAAAAATTCTACGAAAACTCTATTGCTATAAGAAAAGTAATGGTTGAATCAATTCTTAGGAATTATGAAGGAAGAGGATTTACACAAGAAGAAATTGATGAACTTAGGGCAGACTTTGAACCTGTTAATGAACGAATTATGCAAGAAACTGAAGAAGAGGTTCGAGGACGAGTTAGAAAAATGCCAGATACTATTGACGATGACGAAGATTTACCATTTTAATATTTAAAAAATCAATTCTTAAATAGCATTTTTCTTTCTTCTTCTTTTTTTCTTTTTATTCTGTGATTTTAAAAGACATAGAAATAAAATAATAACAATAATAAAAGGAATGAGATTAAGAGGATTGTTTATAAAGAAATTAATAAGAGAAAAATGAATGTTTTCTTCTAAATAAACATTGGATATGATGGTATCATCTAAGTAATGATATTTAATGGTACCAATTTTATCTCCCGCATTATTTTTAAAACTTAACTTTTCTAATCCTTCATATTCATAATAATAATCATCTTGAGCTAATTTATCGACAGTATAAATCGAAATATCTTCATCAGCCACTATATCATAACTTTTAATATTGCCATTAGTAACAGGAAGCGTTTTTAAAACGGTTCCTTTTTTATATAGGACTTGTCCCTTATAATTTTCTTCTAAATAATTAATAATAGTTAAGGTATCTTCAATGTGAGTTGTTCTTTTGGCATTTTTTTCTGCCCCTAGAGTAACTAAGATTAATTCTTTGCCATTTACTTTTATGATTGCTGACATACATAAGCCAGCGATTTCTTCAAAGCCTGTTTTACTACCAATAATATGGGTTAAATCATAACCATAATCTCCATAATGACTAATGGTACTTAAGACAAGTAATCCATTAGATAAAGTATAATTTCTTGTGGTATATATTTGTTTAAATAATTTATTATTTAAAGCATAGAGTAAAAAAGTTAAAACATCTTCCGCAGTACTATAATGACCATCAGTATCAAGACCCGTTACATTAACAAAATGGGTATTTTTTAAATTCAATTCTTGAGCTTTTTTATTCATTAATTCAACATATTTAGCCGTTGAACCACTTATCCCATAAGCTAGGGCCGTCGTGGCATCAGCACCCGATGGTAACATTGAGGCATAAAGTAAATCACGATAAGTAACAACATCACCCACTCTTAAACCAGCGACG
>CANQRA010000044.1 GCA_947626125.1 uncultured Bacilli bacterium | reverse complement strand
CGCGAGCTGGGTTCAGAACGTCGTGAGACAGTTCGGTCCCTATCCGTCGTGGGCGTTGGAAAATTGAGGAGAGCTGTTCCTAGTACGAGAGGACCGGAATGGACATACCTCTGGTGTATCTGTTGTAATGCCAATTGCAGCGCAGAGTAGCTATGTATGGACGGGATAACCGCTGAAAGCATCTAAGCGGGAAGCCTCCTCCAAGATGAATTTTCCCATTCTTTAAGAATTAAGAATCCTTATAGACTATGAGGTTGATAGGCTAGGGGTGGAAGCGTAGTGATACGTTGAGCTGACTAGTACTAATAATTCGACGATTTAACTTTTAATTTATTTAATTGTTTGATGACGCATTATCAAGTTTTTAAAGGACAAAATCCTTTATTGGTGACGATAGCTTAGTGGATACACCTCTTCCCATACCGAACAGAGAAGTTAAGCACTAATACGCCGAAGATAGTGAAAGCAAAAATAGGTAGTCGCCAGTTTTTTTTTGCCTTAAAATATGTTAGAATATATATTTGCAAGGAGGTTTTGATTTTATGAAAAAGAATAATTATGGTTTTTATCTCGATGAAAATTTAATTGCTCCTTTAGACTATGATTATTGTTATTCAATTAATCAAAATCTTAGCTCTTTGTTTTTGCGTTTAAAAGGTTTACTATACGACGATGCTTCTCTTTTATTTTTTATTTCGCTTTTTAATCTTTTTCAAGATTTAGATGAATGTACAGATTATCATAAAGTATGTTATGAAAGTTATAGTTAAGCTTTAACAATTTATTTTTTAAAGTGTTGTGATAGAATGGGTATTATTAAAATTATTAGTTGTGAAAAACAAGAAAAGGAATTATCATTTAATTATTACTACGAAGAATTAAATAACGAATCAAGAAAATATTTTCATAAAATTTATGATGTAAAATTTATAAAAATTCGCTCTTTTGGAGAGAATGATTTACCATTTATCCATTCAATATTAAAATTTTTAAAAATTGATGAGAATAATTTAGTTTTTAAATACATAGATGGTAAACTTAAATTAAATGTTAAAACAAAATTAATTATTAATAATATTTGTAAAAAAGAATTTTTAACTAATATGAAAGATTTTATTCCCAACTATTTTTCGGTTATATCTGATGATGTTTCGAGAAGTTTATCTAGAAGAAAGATAATATAACTGTTTAATTGTGTTAAATGGTTACAATTATCTTGTTTAAACGAGAGTTTTTATTTATAATTAAATAGGTGAGATTATGGATTTTAAATTTGTATCTAAGGATTTAGAGGATACTCTAAATTTAGCAGAAAATATTGAAAGTGAAAAATTTCCTAATATGGTAATATGTCTTGATGGAGAACTGGGAAGTGGAAAAACTGTTTTTGTTAAAGGTTTTGCGAAAGCTTTAGGCATTGAAGATAATATTACAAGTCCAACTTTTAATATTATAAAAGAGTATATGAATGGCGAATTACCTCTTTATCATATGGACGTTTATCGTTTAGATGAAGTGGAAGAGGATTTAGGAATACGCGATTATTTTAATAAAGGTGGGGTTACCATCATTGAATGGTCAGAAATGATTAAGAAAGATTTACCTGAGGAAAGATTAGAAATACTATTTAAAATAGTCGATGAAAACACACGAGTTTTAATATTTAAACCTTATGGTCGGATATATGAAGAACTATGTGAATCAGTCTTATAAGGAGGAAAAATGCACTTATTTATTGATACACATTTAAATGATATCGTAATTATACTATACAAAGATGGTAAGATTATTAAAAAAGAAATCATTAAAGAAGAGAAAGAACATAGTAGGGTTATTATGCCTATTATTAAAAAAATCTTAAATAAAGAAGAATTGGAATCGATAATTGTAGTTAATGGACCAGGTTCTTTTACAGGCGTTAGATTAGGGGTAACAGTGGCTAAAACTTTAGCTTATACTTTAGAAGTACCCATAAGAACCATAACTTCCCTAGAATGTATGGCTTTGAGTACCGATGAAGAAGAAAAAATAATGGGATTCAGCGATAAAAATGGTTATTACATTGGTATATTTGATAATGATTACAATTTAATTGGTAATTATGCTTACTTAAGTAAAGCAGAATATGCTTCTTACACAGAAGATTATAAAGTTATTACTGATGTTCAGTTAGATTATCTTAAAATAATTGAGTATGCTTTAGAAAAAGAAGAAGTAAACCCTCATAAAGTAAATCCTATTTATGTTAAAAAAATAGATGTGGAAAAATGATAAGACATGCTTTAAAAGAAGAAATCCCAACACTAAATAGTTTAGGATTACTAGCTTTAGGTAATTTTACCAAAGTATATGATTTAGAAAATTATTTAAATAATGATAGTTATTATATTTTAGTTAATGAAGATAACGAGATTATTAATGGTTTGTTAATTATTGTAAAAACTGTTGATAGTTACGAATTAGAAATAATCGCGGTAAAAAAAGAAAATCAACAACAAGGTGTTGCAACGAAGATGGTTAATTATTTTATCGATAATTGTATGAAAAAGGGAGATAAGATTTTTTTAGAAGTTGCGGAAAATAATGAAAAAGCCATTAAGTTATATGAAAAATTAGGCTTTACGACAATTAATAGAAGAAAAAAATATTATAATGGCATAGATGCATATGTGATGCAAAAGGAGATAAGATGAAAGATATATATATATTAAGCATTGAAACTTCATGCGATGAAACAAGTATAGCCATTGTTAAAAATGGTAATGAAGTAGTGGCTCTAACAATTTTAACCCAAATGGATACTCATGCTAATTTTGGGGGTGTAGTTCCGGAGATAGCTTCCAGGATGCATACAGAAAATATCACGATGGTTTTAGAAGAAACATTACAAAAAGCCAAAATGAAGGTTAGTGATTGTGATGCCATCGCAGTTACAGCAACACCAGGTTTATTAGGTTCTTTATTGGTGGGGGTAGAATTTGCTAAAGTTTTATCCTATGTTTATAACTTACCTTTGATTAAAGTAAATCATTTAATTGGACATATATACGCAAATAAAATTGGTGACCATCTAGAATTTCCTAATCTATCTTTAATAATAAGTGGGGGTCATACTGAACTTATTAAGATGACGGGTGATTATGAATTTGAAATGTTAGGAGAGACTCAAGATGATGCCATAGGTGAAGCCTTCGATAAAGTGGCTCGTGTTATTGGTTTAAAATATCCTGGTGGCCCTAATATTGAAAAATTAGCTAAAGAAGGTCATAATGCCTATAATCTTCCAAAAATAGCTAATGATGATACTTATAACTTTAGTTATAGTGGATTAAAAAGTAGTGTCATTAATTTAGTTAATAAAGAGAAAAGTAAAGGTAATGAGATTAATACAGCGGATATAGCTTGTTCTTTTCAAACAGCCGCGGTGGAAGAACTAACGCGTAAGTTAGAATTAGCTTTGAAAAAAACAAAAATCAAAAATGTTATTATTGCCGGTGGTGTTTCCGCGAATAAATATTTAAGAGGTCAAATTGAAGAAGTATGTGAAAAATATAATGCTACATTAAGTTTACCAGAGTTTATTTATTGTACAGATAATGCCGCGATGATTGGGGCTGCAGCTTATCCTTTATTTTTAAAAGGCGAATTTGCTGACTTAGATTTAAATGCTACATCTACTAGTAGAATTTGTTAATGTTGATAACTTTAGAGTTTTCAACATTTTTCTAATATATGTCATTTTACAAACGAACAAAATTATGTTATAATTTAGGTACGGGGTAGTTTGGTTTCGACATGTAAAAACTAGAAATGATTGCAAGTGGTAGGCATACCTAAAATGCACAAAAAAATAAATAACGAAAGTTATGCTTTCGCTCCAACTTACGCTTAACAGTTACGCGTAGGAGCACTTTATATAATCTTTGCTTGTAGAGAATATATAGAGTTCATTTATACAAGTTATATTACTTTATTTGATTAATGTAGGGTAATGAATATTTAATTAATCTAGTTATATAGAAAGTGCGTTGAATCTTAGCTATATAATGAAATATAATTTCAACTAAACTTGTAGATATTATTTTATAGATTATATTGGACAGGAGTTCGACTCTCCTCTACTCCACCAAATTGATGTTAAATTGGTAATTTTAATAGAATATTTAAAGGGTGTAAATTTTCTTTTTGCACTAACGCCTAGAGTAATCTTTGCTAAGCCATGAGCCTTATAGACATGATGTTTATGAGGCTTTTCTTAACAATAAATATGGACGGATGACAGAAAATTTAGTAAAATAAAGTTGGTGATTATATATGGAAATTAAATTTAAAACTTGTCGCAATTGTGGAGCCATGGTAAAAATTCTTGAAGATTGCCATTGTAAATGCAAAATTAATTGTTGTGATGAAATAATGGTAGATACTCCTTGCAATATTGAAGGGGTAAGAGAGAAACATTTACCGGAATATACTATTGAAGGTGATGAGATTCATGCTGTAGTGAACCATGTCATGGAAGATGAGCATTACATTAAATGGATGGCTTACATAAATGGTAATGAGGAAGAATGGGTATATTTTGAACCTGGGGATAAAGCAGAAGCGACATTCCATGGTAATAAAGGTATTATATATGCTTATTGTAATAATCATGGTTTGTGGAAAGTAGAAATTTAAGAGGTAATTAATATGGGAAAAGTATATGAACACGCGAAAGCCTTTGATAGAAAGTTTCCGGGTAGTTTATGTTGGCGTCTTAAAAGTCATGCTAAAGTAGTAGAGAGTTATTTAGATAGTGATGAAGAAGTTCTTTTAGCTTTTGGAGCGCAAAAAAATGAAAGCTTTTTTGAAATATTTAATTCTTATGCCTTTTGTTTAACGAATAAGAGAATCATATTAGGGAAGAAAAGAATTTTATGGGGTAGCTTTATGTATTCTATAACACCTGATTTATATAACGATATGGAAATATATCGCGGGCTTATATGGGGAAAAGTTACCATTGATACAGTAAAAGAAAAAATTATCTTAACTAATGTAGCTAAAAGCTCCCTTGATGAAATAGAAACGATAATTTCTAACTTTATGATGGAAGCTAAGCAAAAATATAAAATCGAAGATAAATAACACAATTTTAAATTTTACATACCTTATATTAGAGGTGGGTAAAATGTTTGAAAGTTATAGACTTGGTAAAGGAGAAGGATTAAATGATGTAGCTAGTAAATTTAATACTAGTGTAAAAGTATTGCAAGATATTAATAATTTATATTACTTAGATGATGTAAGAGAGGGTATGGAATTAATCGTTCCTTCGAGTAGTAAAGATTATTTCAATTATTATGTCGTAGAGCAAGGAGATAGTCTTTATGGAATAAGTAGAAAATATAATATTAATCCTGAATTACTAGCTAGTTTAAATGGCCTTAATATGGATGATTATATCTATCCTAATCAACAAATCTTAATTCCTAAAAATGGTTATTCTTATTATATTACAGCCGAAGGAGATACCATTGATGAAGTTACAAAAATATTTGATACAGACTTAAATAAATTTATGAAAGAAAATCCAACAATTTATTTAATGGAAGGTCAATTACTTGTTAATAAGAAATAGGTTGATTTACTTTTTTCACGGGTTTTGGTACAATTTATAATAGGAGAAAAATAGTTATGATATTAAAGAAACCTTATGCCTTTTTAATTAAACATTTTAGATTAATTAATTTAATATTGGGATTACTTATGGGATTTATTTTCTATAAAACATATCAAGTATTAAATTTCTTTAATCAATATATACATAATGATTATATGGGTAATTTTGTTCAAGGTTTTTATCAAAACTATATTTCTTTTTTATTATATTTAGTTTTATTTTTAATTATAATTGGTATATTAGCTATCTTATTTTTATTTATATATAAAAAGAAACCATCCAAAATGTATGTTACAACTTTAATATATTACATTGCCCTATTTATTTTATTTATGGTTGCGAGAAGTAATATGATAACTTTAGAAACTAGTTCTCTCGGGGTTAATTTAGCTCGGGGGTTAAGAGATGTTATTATTATCTTTTTATTGCCACAGCTCCCTATTATTATTATGTTTATGATTCGGGGATTAGGTTTTAATATCTATAAATTTCGTTTTGATGAAGATTTAAAAGACTTAGAGTTATCTGCCTTAGATAATGAAGAAGTCGAAGTAGTTATAAAAAGTGATGGTACAGTCTTAAAAAGAAATATTAGACGTTTTTTTCGAGAATTTACCTATTATTTAAAAGAAAACAAATTTATTTTAATACTAATAATAGTTATTACTATTTTGCTTTTAGCTTATTTTATTTATAGTAGGTCACAATCTGTTAGTTACGATAATACTTATAATGAGGGAATTACTTTTAATTCTTTAGGTTTAGATTATACAATTATGGATAGTTTAATCACAAATATGGATTATAATGGTAACTACTTTAGTGATAATACTTATTATGCAATTATTCGTTTAAAAGTTGATAATAATAATCTGGAAGATGATTCTTTTGATTTAAAAAAATTTAGATTAGAAGTTGGTGATGAACTATTATATCCAACCCAAGATTTAGGTAATTATTTTATTGATTTTTCGCCTGTATATACTACATCAATCGTGAAGAAAAATAGCTCTAATGAATTTTCCTTAATATATAAAACAAATGAAGACGCTATAAACAAAAAAGTAAGATTAAAAATTGACAATGGTTTTGTTTATCAAAATAATGAAACAATTGGTAAATATATATATATAAAATTAGAACCTGATATTGCCACCAATATAGAAAAGGTTGGGGATTATACAATAAATCAAGTTATTTCTTTTAATGATTCTTATTTAAATAATACGAACATTAAGTTAGATAATTTAATAAATACAAAAAGTTATATTTATGATTATGAGTATTGTAGTGATACTTGTCGCACCTTTAAAGATAAATTAACAATTGATTATAACAATAATAAAACATTGTTAATATTTACTTATGAATATACGATTGATGAACAAAGTGCTTATTATAGATATGGCCAAAGTATTAATAGATTTTTAGAAAATTTTGTTTTAATAAAATATATGAATAATGGCGAATATGTTTATGAGGATATTAAAAATGTTACTCCCAATAATTTTAAAGGAAGAATAGCTTTAGAAGTAACCAATGAAATCAATTCTTCTGAAGAAGTATATTTATCTTTTATCATTAGGAATAAGGAATATTTAATGCGCATTATTTAAAAAAATGACTTATATTCTTAGTAAATTTTTTATCATAAAGAAAATTTCTATAATAGTAATTAAGTAAGTTATTATACTGATTCCTTTTAGAACGGAATCTTTCTAATTTAAATAGGGAATATAAAGTACACATCTGATTGTACTTTTTTTCTAGGGGTTTAATTATTTTCCTGTAAAATTCAAAATCATTATTCATATATCATCTTCCTTATTTAATATTATAACATAAAAGGACATATTAGTTACCGGACAATATAGTTTTTATTTAATTTAGTAAATTATTTTATTAAATTATGCTATACTAAATAATGGTGAGATTATGGAAGAAAAGTACATTGAATTATTATTAAAGAGATGTTTAAAAGTTAAAAAAACAACGCCTTTACTTATTAGTTATAATACGATTAGTAGAGTATTTGTTAATAAGTTAGTAGAGTATGCCAAAAAAATGGGATTGACAGATATTTATTTAGATGAAAAGAATCAACAAGAAGTTCACAATGTATTAATTAATTCATCAATGAAAAAAATTAAAGAAAATCCTTTATTTAATGCATCAATATGGGATGAATATGCTAAAAAAGATGGAGCCTTTTTAATGCTTGAAAGTGAAATACCTCATTTAACGGATGATGTGCCAAGTAATAAGTTAGCAGTATCTGCTTTAACAAAAACATTATCTAAACCGTTATATAAAAAAAGACAACTTAATAATGAGATTGCTTGGTGTATTGCCATTGTACCTAATAATTTATGGGCAAGAGATATATTTAAAGATGCTAAAGAACCTTTAAAAAAATTCTGGGATACTTTAGCGGATATTTGTATGCTTAATTATGATAATCCTAGTGCAGAATGGGATAAATTTTTAAATAAACAAAAAGAAACGCAAGAAAAATTAAATAAATTAAAAATTACCAAATTATATTATAAGAATGAATTAGGAACTAATTTTACCGTGTCTTTACCAGATAATGCCTTGTGGAATAGTGGGGCCAGTGGTAAATGGATTGTTAATATGCCTAGTTATGAAATATTTACTACGCCTGATTATCATAAAACCGAAGGAATAGTTTATGCTTCCAAGCCTCTTAATTATAGTGGGAAAGAAATCAAAGACTTTAATATAACTTTTAAACAAGGAAAAGCTGTTAAATGGCAAGCGAAAGTAGGAAAAGATATCTTAGAAGAAATCATAAAAGGCGATAAATTATCTTCTTATTTAGGGGAAGTAGCCTTAGTTAATTATAATTCTCCCATATCTAATACAAATAAGCTTTTTAAAACAACTTTAATAGATGAAAATGCTTCTTGCCATATAGCTCTTGGAAGTGGTTTCTTAGAATGTATTAAAGATGGTAATGCCCTTGATAAAAAAACTCTTGATAAATTAGGGATTAATAGTTCAAAAAATCATGTTGATTTTATGATTGGCACTAAAGATTTAACTATTGAAGCTGATACCAAAGATGGACATATAACTATTATGAAAAAGGGTAATTTAGTTATATAATTTACTCCTTTATAATAATATTTAATGAACAGTAAATACTGTTCAATAGCCATTTAATTTCGTTGACAAAGGCCATATTCTAGTGTATTATATTAATTGTTGAGGTAATCAACAATTATGGAGCCGTAGCCAAGTGGTAAGGCCCTGGTCTGCAACACCATCATCGCCGGTTCAAATCCGGCCGGCTCCTCCAAAATATGATTTAAAACTTTATTTTGAAAATAAAAAAACGCTAGCAGAGATGTTGGTGTTTTTGTTATTTAAAAAAATAAGCATTTAAAATATCTCAGCAGAAACTAAAGATATTGTATAATTTAATATTACTACTTATTATTAAACAATAAAAAAAAGACTTAAATTCATTTATAGGTTTTATTTTTAAAAAAATTCTAGCCGTAAAAAAGTTCAAAAAAGTTTTTTTTACGGTTACAACCGTAAAAAATTGATAGCTCTAATAAGCATAAGTAAGGTTATACGACTTTTTATCGAGAACTTCCAAATATTATTTATTTCAAGAATAAAAAACCAAGCATATATTTATGCTTGACTAATAATTTTTTTAAAGTAATCTTCTGCTATCTTTTGGAAGCATTAGAAGCCGTTTTTTGTTTAAGCTCGTCTCTATGCAGTTGTCTTATATTTTCTATACAAGCCTTTAATTTTTCACCTTCTGGTGTAAGCTCAACGCCATTTCTATTTAGGCCTAAAATTGCTGCTATTTGCAAACCATAAGCACTCATATGGAATAAATCGCCAAATCTTTGAAAATAACTTCCTATATTATCTTTTTGCATACTATCAATCAAATCTGAAATAATTTGTTTATAAAAATTAATTCTTTTGACAATACTCATTTTGCATCTATAATCTAGTATATTATTATCATCAAAGCCAAATAAATTATTTTCGTTGATATACTCCAATTCATCTAGAGTTAAATCGTATAAGGTACTACTAAAGGCAATATCATACATTTCTTGAAAATTAAATTCATAATTTGTTGAGGGTATTCCAAGTTCTTTATCTAGCTCTGAAATATCATCCCAATCTTTTTTTAATGAATCATATGTTATTAATTCTCTATTTTCAATTACTTTGAGTTTCCGTAAAAAATAAAGAAAAAGAAAAAATCAGAAAAATGTTGAAAACTTTTTCTGATTTTTTTGCTTT
>CANQRA010000043.1 GCA_947626125.1 uncultured Bacilli bacterium | reverse complement strand
TTAGGCTCATTTAAAAATGTAGGATTTCCTACATAATTATATGGTCCAAATATTACATTTTTATATTGACTTTAACACTTGTTTTATTATCTTTATCTGTTCCACTTATCGTTATACTTTTTACTTTTGGTTTGGTATTATCTATATCAAAATACATCTGGCAATATATTGATGTTGTTGTTTCTAATCTTACTCTTCCTTCGTCTGTTTGACTTACTTGGTTGTTTACTTCACTTCCATGATAATCATAACACTTTGTTCTACTTGTATTTAATATATATCCTTGTGTTGGATAGTTATTTGTAGTTTGTTTAACATAATTATTACTATTCTCTTTATCTTGCAAATAAATCCCAAAATCATCAACATTAATATATTGGCTATTTATTTTATTTGTTTCTAAGGTATAACTATTTCTTATTTTATGGTCATGGTATTTATCTACTTGTAATATTACTATTCCTATTATTACAAACATTATCGTACTTATTATAAAATATTTCTTTTGTTCTTCCATAAAATATGCCCCATTCTTTTATGTGTGATTGTTAATCATACTATATTAATTATGTTATCATATTTTATGTGTGATTGTCAATGACACTTCTAATACATAAAATAAAAAATCTATTAAAATAATTATATGTAAACAAGGCGTGTGATTATATGGTATTATCAACAGATAAATATAACGAAAAAGAAATAATGCGATTTATGCGAGAAGCTACCAATCTTACTCAAAAAGAATTTGCAGAAAGCATCAACAAATCCAAAGATTGGGTTAGAAAAAATGAATATGGCATTACAAATTATTATTTTAAAGATTTAATAAAAATAGCCAAAAAACATGGTTTTGAAATTAAAATTATTAAAAAATAACATTAAAAAAGCCTCACAGTTAATGAGGTTTTTGTTTTATTTCTTGCTATTATTTTTTTTACTAGGCTTTTCTTCTAATTTTTCCGCGGTTGATTTTAGCAATTCAGCAGTTTTGCTTTTAACTTCTTTAGCGGTTTTTTCAACAATTGGTGTTCCTTTTTCAATTGCTAAATCGACTAATTCTTGAGCTTTAATTTTAACTTCATTTGATTTATCAATAATCATTTGTTTTGCTGTTTCTTTATCCAATTCCTTAATGGTATTTTCTAATTCTCTTGTTTTAACTATGATGGCATTTTTAACTTCTTCAACATCTATTTCTTTAGCTTTTTTTACTAACTCATCTAGAGCTTTCATTATATCTTCTCTTGTTTCTTTACCACTTTTAGGAGCAAATAACAATCCTAATCCTAAACCAACACCAGCCCCTAATAAAAAGTTTCCTTTTTTACTCATTATCTTCACTCTCCTCTTTTTTATTTCTTAAAAATAATTTAGTAAAAAGATTCTCAACGGTATAGAAAACCGTTCCTACTACATTACTCATCTTAGTTGATATTAATCCCACAGTATTAACAATTGGTGTAATTTTCTCAACTTTTTCATTTATATCATCCACTACTTTTGTTACTTTGTCTATTGTTATTATAAGTTTAATTCCTAAAATTATACCTACGATAATCAAAGCAATTAAGAAAATATAAATTACGATTGGCAAAAATTGATTTAAAAATTCCACACTAGTCCTCCTTCCTTTCATCATACATTGAATCAATTAACTCAAATAAATCATTATCAAGAGTATCTTCCAAGGCATCATCCAGAGCCCCTTCTGGAGAAACATTTAAAGTATCTTCTTTATCTAGGGCCTCATTCAAAGTATCATCTAAGTCTTTATTATCCTCTTCATCCATTTTTTCTAGTTCTTCTTCAATGGCGTCTAAATTATTACTCTTTGGTATTTCTAAAGTATCATCTAAATCAAGAGCTTCACTAGCACTTTCTAATAAATCACTTACGGATTGATAACTATTATCTTCTTCTTGCATCTTGTCTTTATCTTCAAAGAAAGTAACCACTGGTTCATCGATATGATTAGGCATATCTTGCATAGTATCATTAACAATGTCATTTATATTAGGAGTTTTTATTTCTAAAGTTTCCGTCTTATCTTTTTCAGGTTCAAAAGCTTTTTTTCTAACCGAGTCTATATCGATTTGGGAATTATCTTTTTTAACTATATCATCAGCTACATAATCTTGATTTAAAATACCATATACAGGAGAAATAATTGGTGATGGTTTAAACTTCTTTTTCTCTTCGGTTCTTACGTCTCTATCATAACTACGATATTCATTCTTTTTTTCACTATTCTTTTTTCTTTCTAAATCTAAAACATTATTATTGGGTTTTGAACGAGAAATACTATTTTGAAATTCTTCTTCATCGAAAGATGGGAAAGTAAAAGCTTTTTCTTGCGTAAACAATACTCTTTCACTTTGAACAGACTCTTCTTTAGCCCCTTCTTTGTCTTCATCATCTTCAATCGCGGTTGAAACAGATAAATTCTTTTTAATTTCCACCGGTTCATTAGCTACATAATGTTTTTCTTCTTTTTTAACATCATCATTAATTTTGATTGGTTCAGTATCATCATCTTCCACTTCGAATAAAATATCCTTTAATTTCTTTACTAGACTCATAGAACATCCTCCTAATTTAAATAATCCGTATCATTGGTATCCATTATTTCTGTCTTATCTTCATTTATAATATTATCATTTTCATGCTCTAAAGTATTTGAATTATCCAAGGCATCCTTAAACATATCAAAAACTTCTTCCGTATAATCTAGACTATCACTTTCTAATAATTCATCTATTATAGCATCATTATATTGTATGCTTTTTAATATATTAATGGAATTAATAAGAACCTTATTCATCATATCCTTATCTACCATTACTTCTATTTTAGCATAATTATACATAATTTCAATCAAATATTGATTATTTTTCCATAATTTAATATCAATATAGCCAAAATTTCCGTTATTATCAATCTCTTTTTTATAATAAGCATCATCATTAAAAGAATGTTCTAATTTCTTTCCTGTTCGATAACTTATAAAGTCTAAATATAAGTAATAATTGGTGCTGTCAGTAGAAAAAATAACATAATTGCTACCGGCTTTTTCTATAGCAAATCCCTTAGGCATGTAAAAACTATACCCTTTACGATATGTATTTATATTAACATTGTTTTCATTTATATAATTACTTATTTCATCAAGAGTTAAATCATTTACTTTAACACAACCTGTTAGAAAAAATATTCCCAATAAAATAATTACTATTTTTTTCATACTCTCTCCTAATAAATATTATAACACTTCTTGAAAATAACTTAAAGTAATTATTTTATGGCTTTTAAATATTTAATTTTAATTCCTTCTTTACTAAATTTTTCTTCATATTCTGTCATTATATTAGGAATATTTTCTTTATGTAAGTCATAAGAAATCTTTTCGATTTCATAACCATTTTCTTGAAATGAACTTAGGCTATACGCAAATAAATCGTCATTGTCGGTTTTTTGAATAATTACTTGTTTATCTTTAAATAATTTACTATATAAATCTAAAAAATTGGGGGAAGTAAGTCTTCTTTTTGCATGTCTTTTCTTTGGCCAAGGGTCAGAGAAATTTAAATAAATAACATCTACTTTATTTTTTAGTAATTCTTCTAAATTAACAATATCATTAATAATAATTTTTAAATTAGATAATTCATATTCTTGGATTTTTTTAATGGCAATACTCGCCACACTTGCATATTTTTCAACGCCAATAAAATTAATGTTAGGATTATTTAAAGCCATATTTAAAATGAAATTGCCCTTCCCCATCCCTATTTCAATATGCAAAGGGGCATTATTAACAAAGTCAATTTCATCGGTAATTAAAAAGGAACAATTATTTATTACTTCATCTTTATCTTTTGGATTACGCATTCTCATTTTGTATTCACTTCCCTAAAAAAAACATATAATGTTGTAGGAGGTATTTATGAAAAAAACAAGAAATTCCTTTTTTTCGGAAAGTAGTTTTCAATCCTACAACCCTAATATGATGCCTAATATGAATCCTGCCCCATTCCAAAGCGGTAGTAACTATTTCTACCAAGGGGGAGTTCCTAATAATTATAACACACCCATGGCTCCAGGTACAACGAATGATTTAGAAAGTCGGTTTGCTAAAATAGAAAGACAATTAAATCGTCTTGATTATCGTTTATCTAAATTAGAAAATTCTAATAATATTATATCTAGTGAAGACTTTGATACTAATAATACTAATATGTATATGTTATAAACTCGCTTAACGAGTTTTTTTAATGATAAATTATCATGGCACTAAAACAATATATTTGTTCTTCTCCATTAATAGCAATAGCTACTTGATATTTAATATCGATAACATCAAGGTTTTTTTCTAAAAAAGTATTAATACTATTTTCTAAATCTCTTTCGCATTCTTCATCAAAGACTTTTACTTTCATCACTATCACCATTATAAATATACCAAAATAGTTTTAAAATTTTTGTCAAAAAAAGAAAATCTCTAAACAATTTAGAGATTATTTGCTTGGGCAGCTAAATCTTTTAAAAATAGGGCCATTAAATTTTTGATAACATCCGAATCATCTACAATGACAACTTCATCATTATCTTGGTAACAAAACTTGATATCTTGCATATTCTTACTAATTAATAATAAATAAATTTTATTATCATAATTTAATTTACTAATCACAACATATTCATTATTATCACTTAAAAGTAATGTATCTTTGACATTAATATTCATCTAGACATATCCCTTTCTTCTTCCATTTCTAAAGATAATTCTGCCTCAATGGTTTTTATTCTATCTTGGGCGATAGCTTTACTAACTACAGATTCAATAAGACCTTTAACGGCATAAATGTTAACTCCTAAACTTGTAAAACCACCAAGCATAGATAAAAGTGGTATATAGCTTTGTGGATCCATACTTGTCATTATACCTGTTAAAGTAAATAAACTAGCCATCCCTACTGCTGATGCACCCATGCCAAAAATTTTGCTAGTAATTCCTTTTTCAGCTTCTGATAATTGTTCTTCATAGCCCTTTTTTTGTACTATTTTTAATCTTTTCTCATTTTCTGTCATTATTTAAAAATCCTTTCTAACTAAATTATACCAAAAAAGACTAATTTGTTTAGCCAATTAAACTAAAATTGACAAATATTTTACTAATAAACAGTTTGTTATTGGTTTAAAGAGTTAAAAATGCTATAATAATTTAAGAAAAAGGTGGTTGTAATGAATAAAACAATATATATTTTTGGTCATAAAAATCCTGATACCGATAGTGTTTGTGCTTCCATTAGTTTATCATATTTAAAAAACGCTTTAGGATATAATACAGAGCCGCGAATTCTTTCTAATATTAATGAAGAAACAAAATATATTTTAAATAAATTTAAATTTCCTATACCCCATATTTTAAATGATGTTAAATTGCAAATTAAAGATGTTAATTATCATCGTGATTTTAAAGTAAGTATTAATGAATCAGTTTATAAAGCTTTCTTAGTTATGCAAGAAAATGATATCAGTACTATTCCGGTTGTTAATGAAAAAGATGATTTTATTGGGGCTTTTGCCATGAAAGATATCGCTAAACATGTTATCTTAGAAAATAATAATCATTTAAAGACGAATTATAATAAAATATTAGAAACTATTGAAGGGAAAAAAATCTTAGCCTATGATAACGAAATTGAAGGCGAAATAACAAACATTGATTTACGAAGTACAACTTTTTATACCCATAATGTTTTAAATAGTAACTCCATTTTGATTGTGGGCGACCGGCATAGTATTATTGAAGATGCCGTGAATAAAAAAATAAAACTTCTTATTATAACCGGTGGTAATACCATTAAAGAAGAGCATTTAGCTCTAGCTAAGAAAAATAAAGTCAATATTATTTATACTAATAAAGATACTTATGATACCCTTTTAACTATTGGTTTTGCTAACTATATTTGTAATTATCATTATACAAAAGATTTATTTGTTGTTAATGAAAACACCGACATTACGGACTTTAATGATATTGTTAATAAAACAAAACATAGTTATTATCCAATCATCAATAATAATGGAAAATGTCTAGGTTTAATTAAATTATCAGACTTAAGAGACTATGAACCTAAACAAGTAATATTAGTGGACCATAACGAAATAAGTCAAAGTGTCGATGGCTTAGAGGAAGCTAAAATATTAGAAATTGTTGATCATCATAAATTAGGTACCCTAGGAACAATGGAGCCCATTAACTTTCGTAGTATGACGGTGGGGTCTACTTGCACGATTATTTATGAATTATTTAAAGAAAATAAAGTTAAAATTCCTCAAGATATTGCTTCTTTATTATGTGCTGGCATCATATCTGATACGCTTCTTTTAAAAAGCCCTACCACCACGAAAGATGATGAAAAGGCTTTAAAAGAACTAGTTAAAATAGCTATGATTAACGAAGAAAAATTAGCTATCGAAATGTTTAAAGCTAATGATATTGTTAAAGCCAAATCAATTAAAGAAATAATTGCCATGGATTTTAAATCTTTTAAATTAGATAAAGATAATATTGCGATTAGTCAAATTACGACGCTTAATTCGAAAGCTATTCTAAAACAAAAAAATAGTTATATTAAATATTTAAATAAGGAAGCAAATGCGAGTGATTATCAAGTATTCTTATTTGTCATTACCGATATTTTTAAAAATGGTTCTTATATTTTATTTAATGAAAGTGCTAAAGAAATCATTAAAGATGCTTTTGGTTTAAAAACAGAAGAAGGTTCATTTTTAATAAATATCGTTTCTAGAAAGAAACAAATCTTACCAAATATTATGAATGTGTTAAAATAATTTTATTTACATTTAAAAAGAAGAAATATTATTTCAGTATGTTATTTCTTCTTTTATTTTTAATTGTGAGTATCAAGATTTTAACTTTATTCTAAATCTCACCTACCTTTCATAAACAGTATAAATTACTTAAATGAAATCTATGTGTTAAATAGATGAAATTTTAAAATAGAATGTTGAACCTTCGCCCTCTTTACTAATAACGCCATAAGCAAAATTATGTTTATTTAATATTTCTTTAACGATTGATAGTCCTAATCCTGTGGAAATAACACTTCTTTGATGATTCTTATCATTCTTATAATATTTATCCCATATATATGGTATTTCTTCTTTTTTAATGCCTTTACCTGTATCAATAATTTCCACTAAATAATCTTCTTTTTCTTTCGTTAATTTAATTTTAACGAGTTTATCATCGCCAGTATAATTAATGGCATTATTTAATAAATTATAAATAACTTGATTTATCTTTTCTTTATCCGCATAAACTACAGCTTTTTTAGGTAATTCTAAAATAAATTGATATTTTTCCAAATATTCCATGACTTCATATTTTTTAATAATATTTTTAATTTCTTTAACTAAATCATATTTTTCATAATTATAATTATAGCTTTCACTTTGAATTTTCGAAAGTTCTAATATATCATTTACTAAACTTGTTAATCTATCACTTTCATCCATAATAATATCTAAGTGTTCATTCATCTTTTTATGGTCTTTATAAGATATATCTTTAATCATTTCCGCATAAGCTTTAATCATCGTAAGAGGAGTTTTTAAATCATGAGATACATTAGCTAAAATATCTCTTTTAAATTCATCTTTTTCCCTCAATTCTTTTTGCACTTCTTCTAGAGTATTAGCTAGTTCATCTATTTCATTGATTCCATTCTTAGGGAATTTTATATCATACTTTCCTTTTCCTAAAGCTCTAGCTCTTTTCGTAATTTCCCTTATGGGTTTAGTAGTAATATTAGCCAAAAAAATCGATATAAAGATGGAGGCAATCATAATTAAAATTATAAAGTAGGTATTTTGTATGCGAAATAATTTATAAAAGTTCGAAGCATTTTCTAAGTTACTAAAGACTAAGATACTTTTATTATTCTCTTTAAAAGCATATAAAATACTTTTTGTATTAGTGATGGGATTATCTATACGATAATAATCACTAGTATCTTTGCTATTTAAAAAGTTAATAACTAATTTCTTAACAGTCGAGTTATTTTTATTAAGCAGGCAACCATGTTGCAAAGTATTAAAATTAATGATGGCATTATCTTCATCAATAATACTAATACATACTTCATTTTGGTAAGCTAAATTCTCCGCTAAAGAATAAATATCTTCTTTATTTTCATTAAAAGTATTGATAATATTATTCATTTTTTTAATTTGATTGGTCTTATAGAAAGCATTAAAAATAAATATTTCACAAATCCACATCAATAAAATAATACCTATATTAAATAATAGTATGAGAACAATATTTTTAAATTCTATTCCTTTAATCTTCTTCTTTATATTCAATTTTATAACCCATTCCTCTAACAGTTTTAATTATATCCCTGTATTTTCCTAAATGTAATCTTAATGTTTTAATGTGCGTATCAATCGTTCTGTCATCCCCATAAAAATCATATCCCCAGATACTTGATAATAATTTCTCTCGTGATAAAGCAATATTTTTATTTTTAATAAGAAATTTTAACAAATCATATTCTTTAGGTGTTAAAGTAATTAACTCATGGTCAACATATACTTCATGAGCTAAATCATCTATTTTAATACCTGCGATAGATAAAACATTCCCTCCATTATCTCTTTTTAAAATAGCTTTTACTCTGGCCACCAATTCTTTAGGACTAAAAGGTTTTGTCACATAATCATCAATACCTAAATCAAAACCAATTAATTTATCATACTCTTCACTTCTTGCAGATAACATGATAAAGGGTACTTCTCTTATTTGTTTTATTTCCTTACATGCTGTATATCCATCCATGACAGGCATCATGATATCCATAATAACTAAAGAAATATTATTATTTTGAAAAATACTAAGAGCTTTTTTACCATCTTCAGCTTCTAAAACATGATATCCTTCCATCTCTAAATATTCTCTTATAACATCGCGAATTAGTTTTTCATCATCGACCACTAAAATATTCATGTTATCCCTCCTCGTAATATAGTATAACATAATTGTGAAAAATCAATGAAAAAGAGATATTTAATTTATATCAAAAATATCTCCTAATTCATTTTCGAGAACTTCATCATTATCACTAGTGTTATCATCGGTTGAATCATTATTATTCTCTTCTGCATTTTCATTTATTGTGTTAATATAAACAGTTAAACTTTTAACATTAACAAGACTAGTTCCGGATTTAATACTTTGAGATGCTATTAAACCAAGAGCAACATTACTATTAAAATGACTATCAGTATTATCAACCATTACTCTATTAATAGTTATGTTATTTTCTCTTCCCCATTTTTCGGCAAAAGAAATGTCTTTGCCCACAAAATTAGGCACCGTAGGATTATCGACAGTATTTTTATCGCCCTTACCCACTAATTGTTGTTCATAAGGAGTATTAGCATCAAAGGTAAATTCTTTATTAACTGTAGGTTCTTCAATCCCCAAATTTACTTTTAAGTGTTTTATAATACTATTTAAACTATTTTCATAATATCCTAGAGCTTGAGAATAAGTGCCTTTCTTTTCATTATATATATTTTTATCATAGACTTCTAAATAAGCCTTTTCTACCACAACACTATCTTTATCCGCTAAACTATTTAAAAGCATTTGTTTTAAAATGTTATAACTTGATAATATTTCATTTACACTTAGATTAGTAGAAACATTATTGCCTATGGCATCCATAATATCTTTAAAATCCGTGATGGTATTTAGAGAAAGCAATTTCTTCGCCATCGCTTCCACGATTAATTGTTGATTTTGAATTCTTTGTAAATCACCGGTTGGTAAAGTATGACGATGTCTGGCATAAGCAAGAGCTTGTTCGCCATTTAAATGTTGATAACCTTTTTCTAGACATATTTGATGGGTAAAATCCCGATTACTATCTTGTTCACAGAAAGGATAAGTAACCATAACATCAATCCCATGTAGAGCATTAACTAAATCGACTACGCCTTTAAAATTAATCTTGGCATAGTAATCAATATCAATACCAATTAAATTTTTGATTGTTTCTTCAACACATTCAATA
>CANQRA010000042.1 GCA_947626125.1 uncultured Bacilli bacterium | reverse complement strand
TATATTATTATCATTATACCAAAAAAGAATTCCGTTAGGAATTCATAGAATGAAAAATTTATTTTTCATTCTTCTTGTAAATTTTTTATCTTTTCTACATAAAAATTCTATATATAACCATCCTAATAATGATATTTATGTTTAATTTACATACTATAAATCAAATGTTCTTAAATGCTATTGCTGAATTTAAAAATGCGTAGTATGATTATTTTAAAGGTAGTGATGTTAATTGGCAAAGAAAGCAAGTAATAATAAAAGTAATTCCAAGAAAGTAGAACCAAATAGTGAAATAGAAAAAACTTTTGGCATGAAAGTTTTAGTGTTTTTCGGGGTCATCATTTCTTGTGCTATATGTATTTATTTAATGAATTACTTTTTTGTTAAAAAAAGTTATATAAAAATTAATATTTCAACCGATAAAAAGGTCGATTATATAAAAATAAATGGTAGTGACCAAGCTATAATAACGCAAAAATTTGTTAGTGATTTAAATTATAGTATGCGTTATGATGTAGATACTTTTAAAGTCGTTAAGTATAGAAATCAAGATATGTATAAATATGTAGATGCCGAGAAGATATTTGTTATTGTCGAAAAAGGGGTTACGCCAGCCCAATGTAGTACTCCTGGAGAAGAAATATATAATAGTTGTATGATAACTCTCGATGATTTTTCTACGGAATACTATGTTACAAAAAACAAAAGAACTTATAAAATAACGGTTAAAACGCCAGGAAAGAATAATTATAAAGAAGAAATAAAATCCCGTATTAACTATATGCTAAATTCTTTTGAACCAACAAAATAAGGAGATTAATAATGAAACCTAACTTTCTAAGTGTAACTTTTTGGTTTAATATTTTTGATGGTCATGCTGAATTTTTAAATATCTTAAGTGACGATTTAAAAGATGAATTTACGGAGTTTAAAATAGTCGATAAGGAAGTAAATAATCCCTTTCGCCCTATCATCACCGCGGTAAATTCCCAAACCAAATCTGATTTGACTTTTTCTAAAATCAATCTCCAATATAATATGGCGAAAATTAATATGGATACCTTTCTTACTAATGTCCAAAAAATTTTTGACCTTTTAAATGCTCATAACATCAAAGTTTTACATTCGGCTATCTATGCTAATTATGAAATCCATGATAAGGAGGCTTTAAAGAAAATTGTCCAAAATACCCTTAATAAAAAGATTATTTCGGATGATTTAATTGATGTTAATTTAAAATTTGGTAAAAAGCAAGAAGAATCTTTTTATAAAATAATCTCTTTAATAAATAAAAAACAAATTGAATTACCCCGTATTCTTGATGAATTAAATAGAGAAGTGCCTATTCCTTTGATTTCTTGGAATAAAGCTATTATGAAAGATGAAATAATTGAGATTGCTTATGAAATCAATGATAAATTAATCTTTGATACCTCTAATTCATATTTTACTGATGAATCTTATCTTAATAAAATGTTATACATTTTTAAAAACGATATGGAAGATGATATCAATAATTTAATTAATAAAGGCGAGTTTTAACACTCGCCAATTTTTACGATTTGATTAAAATAAATTTCTTTATTATTTATATAAATCTTTTTATTTAAATAGTCAAAATAAGTAATTTTGCCTTGTAAAGTTTTAATTTCTTCATCATAGTAATAATTAATACTTATAGGTAATTTTAAACAATAAGCCGTTTTAATTCTATTTTCAATTACTACCCATTGGTCTTCGGAAAGAATAGGTAATTTTGTCCTTTCTCTTTCTTTTTCTTTGCTGATATCTTCAATAACATTACGAGCATTAAAACATGAATTAAAAGGTTGCCATTTAATTATTCCTCTATCTATCATTCAAAATGTCCTCCAATCTTTTTATTTCTTTCAATCGCGGTGGAGTCACTAAGTAAACTAGTGGCTTTAATTAAACTATTTTTGCCATATTTATTTTTAATATAATCAACTGTATTATTAATATTATTTTCATTATTATGTTCATTAAAATCTTCAAATAAATTAAGCTGGGTATTAGTATTATTCTTTAAATTACCACATACAACGGTAACTTTTCTAATTGGCAAATATTCATAAAATTTATCAAATATCAGAATACAGTATTTATATATTTCTTTACGGGAATCCGTGGGCTCATCTAATTTAATAGAATGGTAAAAACCATTATTTACTACTTTAGAATAGCCAATACCTAAACCAATACATTGACATAATTTTTTCTTTTCTCTTAATCTACTTGTCAAAATATCAATCATTTCTTCAATAATTATTTTAATATTATTTTCGTTATAATCTTTAAATAATACTTGTGAATGACTAAAAGATTCGGTTTTAGCTAACTTTTTATAATCTTTTATAACGCTTAAATCGCGACCATTCGCATGATTCCATAGTTCACTGCCGATTACTCCAAATATATCTTTTAATTTAAGTTCACTATAACATGCTAAATCCCCAACTTTATAAATTCCTAATTTATTTAAATTTTGTTCCATCTGTTTGCCTATTCCCCACATTTTGGAAAGGGGAGTGATATTCCATAATTTTGTCTTTACATCATCATATGTCCATTTGGCAATATTATCATCATTATGTTTGGCTTCAATATCCATCGCTATTTTGGCCAAAAGCATATTGGGACCAATTCCACAAGTTGCCGTAAGACCCGTTTTATGATAAATAGTTTTAAGAATTTCTAAAGCTAATTCATAATCACTTTTCTTATACATTTTTAAATAATTAGTTACATCTAAAAAACATTCATCAATGGAATAAATATATAAATCTTCATCACTTACGAAATCTAAATAAATACTAATTACTTCTTTGCTTTTAGCAATATATAATCCCATGCGTGGATTTGCAATTTTATATTTGATTTTTTTATCAATCTCATATAATCTTCCTCTTGATTTAACGCCTAACTTTTTTAAAAAAGGAGTAACTGCCAAAGTAATGGCTCCATTTCCTTGCTTTTCATTAGCCACCACCAAAGGATAGGTAAAAGGGTCAAGTCCTCTTTCCACACATTCACAAGAGGCAAAAAAGCTTTTTAAATCAATACATAAAATATTTCTTTTTGGCTCCATCTAATCACCGCCTTAAACAAACATTTGTTTACAAATAAAGTATATAATAATCTTTATGGTAATGCAAGTCCCATTTATTGGTAAAAATTGCTTTTAATACTTGTGCAAAAAATTATAAACGCTTATACTTAAGTTATGAAGAAATTATTATTAAAATTAATTGCTATTTACCAAGCTCTTCCTTTAGCTAGCCATAGTAGGTGTAAATATTATCCCACTTGTTCTAATTATGCCAAAGAAGCCATTACTAAATATGGAGCCTTAAAGGGAAGTTACTTAGCTCTTAAAAGAATTTTAAAATGTAATCCTTTTAGTAAGGGTGGAGTGGATTTAGTACCTTAATATTTATTGAAGAAAATTTATTGCAAATGAATATTAAAAGTGCTAAAATAAGTTTGTAAAACGTTGATAAGAAACACGATTATTAGATAGTTTTTTTATAGAGAGTTGATGGTTGGTGAAAATCAATAAAAGCCCTAATAATTACTATTCTTGGAGTGAGTTAATAAACTCCGGTTAAAAGCCGTTATTAAAGTTAAGTTAAATAAAAGGATGGTACCGTGTATTTTATATACTCCTTGGTATAGTCCTTTTTTTATGGGAAAGGAAGATTTTATGAATATGGAAGTATTTACCCAATCAGCGATTAAATTAAAAGATAAAGTTATTATCTATTTTGACCCTTTTAAAATAGAAAAAGAATTTCATGATGCTGATTATATTTTTATTACTCATGACCATTATGACCATTATGATGAAACATCTATTAAAAAGGTAATGAATGATAATACTAAGTTCATTGTTCCTAAAATTTTAGAAGAACGAATCAAAGAAATAACCAATAATTTTTTAATCGTGGAGTCCAATAAAGAATATACTCTCGAAAATTTAAAATTTGCAACTATTCCGGCTTATAATATTAATAAAAATTTTCATCCTAAGGAAAAAGGCTATGTTGGTTATAACTTAGAATATAATAATACTAAGTATTATATTATGGGTGATACCGATGTAACGGAAGAAAGTAAGAAAGTTCAATGTGATTTTTGCTTTGTTCCCATCGGAGGATACTATACCATGGATTATAAGGAAGCAGCCGATTACATAAATTATATCCGACCCCCAAAAGTTATTCCCATTCATTATGGCAGTATTGTGGGAGATGAGTCCTTAGGGGAAAAATTTAAAGAATTAGTTACCGAAAGTCATGTTTTAATATAGAGGAGGAAAAAATAATGATAAATATTAAAGAAGATGAACATTTAAGTAAACTTAATCATAGTTGTGCCCATTTATTAGCTCAAGCCGT
This sequence comes from uncultured Bacilli bacterium, assembly GCA_947626125.1. Classification (GTDB taxonomy): domain Bacteria; phylum Bacillota_I; class Bacilli_A; order RF39; family UBA660; genus SIG200. The sequence goes on along the minus strand of CANQRA010000042.1, from coordinate 5,764 downwards.
TAAACATTTATATCCGGAGGCTAAGTTTTGGGTTGGTCCTGTCATTGAAGAAGGCTTTTACTATGACATTGATTTAGGGGATAAAGTTATTACTGAAGAAGATATTCCCTTAATTGAAAAAGAAATGAAAAAAATAGCAAAAGATGGTAAGAGAATTATAAGAAGAGAACTTTCGAAAAGCGAAGCTTTAGAAATGTTTAAAGATGACCCTTATAAATTAGATTTAATTGAGCGAATGGATGAAAAGGAAACAGTTATTTCTTATTATACCCAAGGCGATTTTACCGATCTTTGTCGTGGTCCCCATGTCGAATCAGTCAAAGAATTAAAACATTTTAAACTACTAAAGTTTAGTGGCGCATACTGGAAAGGTGATGCGAAAAATAAAATGTTACAAAGAATCTATGGCGTCTGTTTTGATACGGAAGAAGCTCTAAATAATTACTTACAAGAAATAGAAGATGCTAAAGCGAGAGACCATCGTAAAATAGGTAAAGATTTAGACATTTTTATGGCCCATGATTTAGTTGGTAAAGGAATGCCTTTATGGCTTCCAAATGGAGCAATAGTTAGAAAAGAATTAGAAAATTATATTTATAAAAAAGAACAAGCTTTAGGCTATCAACATGTTTATACGCCTTGTGTCGGAACGGTAGATTTATATAAAACGTCAGGACATTGGGACCATTATAAAGAAAACATGTTTCCTTCCATGAAAGTTGATGAAGAAGAATTTGTTTTAAGACCAATGAATTGTCCTCATCATATGCTTGTTTATGGTAATGATATTCATTCTTATCGCGATTTACCTATTCGTATTGGCGAGTTTGCTACTGATTTTCGTTATGAAGCAAGTGGGGCAGTAAAAGGTCTTGAAAGAGTAAGATGCATGTGTCAAAATGATGCTCACCTTTTTGTTCGTCCTGACCAAATTGGCGAAGAATTTCAAAAAGTCGTAGAGCTTATTCTTGATGTTTATCATGATTTTGGCATTAAAAATTATAAATTCCGCTTATCTTTACGCGATAAGGAAGATAAAGAAAAATATTTTGATGATGATAAAATGTGGGATGAAGCGGAAAGTAAATTAAGACAAGTATTAAATGACTTAGGCATTGATTATTATGAAGCTATTGGGGAAGCTGCTTTCTATGGACCTAAATTAGATGTAGAAGTTAAACCTGCAGTAGGTCCTGAAGTTACTTTATCAACTTGTCAATTAGACTTCCTTTTACCAAGAAGATTTGATTTATCTTATATTGATAAAGATGGTTCTAAACAAATTCCTGTTGTTTTACATAGGGCTATCTTTGGTACCTTTGATAGATTTACAGCTTTTTTACTTGAAGAAACAAAAGGCAATTTACCTTTATGGTTAGCTCCTACCCAAATAAATATTATTCCGGTTAATAATGAATATCATTTAGATTATTGTAATAGTTTAAAACATCTTTTAGAAGCCCATTATCGGGTAACTGTTGATGCTAGAGAGGAAAAATTAAGCTACAAAATGCGCGAAAGTTCGGTAAGAAAAATTCCTGTTACTGTTATCATTGGGCAAAAAGAAGTTGATGAAAATACAGTTAGTTATCGTTTGCTTGGCAGTAATGAAACAACCACGGTTAGTAAAGAAGAATTTTTCCAATATTTAGAAGATAGAATTCAAAGCAAAAACTAGAGGTTTACATCATTCCTCTAGTTTTTTAGTTGATTTTTTTCATTAATTTTAGAAAATTATTAACTTCATTGGGAGTAGCTTTTTCCTTTTCATTATAAAAAATGGGTATTTTAACTTCTTTTATATCTATATTATAACCAATTATTAATAGAAAAGTTTTAGCAAACATTAATATAGTTCTGGTATTCCCATCATAGAATGGTTGTAAACACCACAATATTCCTAAAGTATTGAGAAATTCTTCCACTAGCACTCTTAAATTGCCCTTATATGTTTCTTCTTCCATTAAATTTTGTAAAATACTATTTAGATAAGTTAACATTTTATCATCACTATATCTTAAAGGACACTCTAAATAATACTTTTCATTAGTTAATCTATTAATCATTACTAGATAATCTAAATAAATGTATTTCCCAAAAACATATTCATCCATAATGCCCTCCATATAAAAGTTTATTATATAGGATTTTATAATATTTGCAAGTATTTACCTTGACTTTTACCTTTTTTGGTTATATATTATAATTCCAATAAAGGGGAGAAATAATATGATTGATAGATTTTTAAAAGATAAAGAAGTTACTATTCATGATTCTTTATTAGGAACATATCATGTTCCTTATCAAGATAATATTGAGGATATCGTAGCTCTTGATAATGATATTGACCTCTTAAATGAAGCTTTAAGAGAAATTGAACGAAAAGGTTCATTTAAATATGCAATTATTAATTTTTTAAAAAGTTTAACTTATGTCTATGGTTCTTTCTTTGTTGCCGCATTATTTAGTATCAGTAATATATCTTTCTTCCAAGAATTCTTTCCATTTATCTTTTTAGCCTTTGAAATGACTTGTTTTTATAATAGTAAAAAAAGCTATGAAGGAAAAAGAGAGGGTGTAAATTTACAAAAAGCTTATATTTTAGATGAAATAGCTAAGAAAAGAAGTGAAATAGAACTTTTAAAAAGAAATAAAAGTACTACTAATATTGTTAAAGAAGAAATTATTACTTTAGATATTATCGCTAAGAGAAGAGCTTTATTACAAGAAAAATTAGATTTATTAATGTCTTATAAAATGCATCAAAGATACTATCAAAAGAATTTTGATAATCAAACTTTAGGGGAAGTTTTACCTAGAGAAGATGAAAAAAGATTAATTCAAAATGTTATTATGAGAGAAAGAAGAAGGTAATTATGGTACAATATGATCAAGCAATAGTATATAAAGGAACACTCGATAAAATCAATCAAAAAATTGCTAATTTTAAAAGTATCAATCTAGATATGACTGAATTTGAAAAAGCTAGAGATAGTATCATTAAAGCTTTAGAAAGTGAAAATATCGGTGTTTATCAATATTCCCAAAAAGGGGCAGGATTAAAACAAAGAGATTTCTTTAATCAAAATTATTTAAAAGCCGTCAAAAATTTAGAAAACTTATATAGTGATTTAGCTAGTTATGATGTTTATTATAATGCTTCCTCAATTTTTAAATTATTAAAAATATTTATTAATAATGAAAATAAAACTAACGAAGAATTTACAAAAGTAAGAAATATATTAATTACAACTTTAAGAAATTTATTAGTATCTGACTCTCTTGATTATAAGGTAGAAGGACCAGTAATAGAAGATTTATGTGATATGACTTATGCCTTTATAAAAGAAGAGATGTCTTTTTATGGGAGAAGCGAAACTTTAGAAAAAATCAAAGCCTTTGATAATTACAGTTATTTTATAAGTATAAGAGTAGCTAATGAACTAGCATCTCTTGATTTAAATAATCCTAAATATTTGGAAGTTAGTCGTCTTAAAAATGCTCTTGATGCCACGGGAGTAGTTAATTATACTGATAGTGAATTAATTAAAGCCATTGCCACTTCCTCAATTGATACGGAAAAGAAATTAAAAATTTTCCAAAACCTAGATGAAAAAATATGGGAATATAATGATAAAATGGTAACCTTGGAAAGTTTATATGAAGGAACAAAAGATAAGTATAATGAGGCAAGTACGAATATTAATAAGGAACAAGATGAATTAATTAAGCACATTGCTTTACTTGCTACATCTGTAGTTTTAAGTTTGTCCATTGGTTTTAGTGCCCTTTTCTTAGCAAAAAAGGTATCGCGAAAACAGTTATATGCTACCACGACGACTTTGTATAATCCCACGACAAACGAAGAATATACTTTGTCAAAAGAATATATGAAAGATTCTGAAAATAAAGTCATCTTACATGAATATACACCATATAAATACCAAATAGATGGTAGGGACTTAGCTTATGTTCGTTCTGATAAACAATATGATTTGAGTAATATAGAGGAAGATTTAACTTTTGAAGAATATTTAGCTCTAGATTTAAAAGCACTAGGAATAGAACCGGAAATCAATCCAGAAAGCAAACCTCATTTAGATGATAAAGATAGATATAAGGAATCATATAAAATCATAGAAAAGATAATGGTAGACTTAAATGATTCTAAAATTGAAAATAAAAATGAATTTTGGTGGTTGTTACTATTTGTTGTTTTAGAAAGTTTACTTGTGGCCAGTTGTGAAATAGGCTTAGAAAAGTTATGGCATATGGAAATTATGACTGATATTAGAAGAGCCAAAGTGGTTAGGAAAAAAATCAAAGTAATTAAAACTCAAAAAATGTCGCGTAAAGAATATGAAGAAAAACTTAAAGAATTAACCAAAGAAATGCAAGAGGTTTGTGAGGCGTGCAGTGAAGATATTAAAGAATACGCTGCCTTATGCGATGATAAAGAAATTTTGCAAGATGAAAGATTTACTAGATATTTTTCTAGTTTAAATTTCTTCAACAATGAAGTTAAGCCAGAGATTGCCACGATTAGAAAGTTAATTCGTCAATAATGCTAAATTTTATTTGACAAAGCATATATTGTAGTGTTAAACTATTAGTGTTGTTAAAAAGGAAAGCGATTTATATCCACCTGATTACCATAGTAATGGGTTCCAAAGCCAGTCAAGAAATAATAAATTTATTTAATATGGTTTTATAAGTGGGTATAAATGTACTCACTTTTTAATTTTTTGGAGGTGCTTTATATAGCAAAAACAGATGAGCTACCTATTAATAATCAAATTAGAGTAGCGGAACTTATGGTAATTGGTCCCAATGGCGAAAAGATGGGCGTCAAAAAATTAGAAGATGCTTTAACATTAGCATCCTATGCTGGACTTGATTTAGTTTTGATGAGCGAAAATAGTACACCCGCGGTGGCGAAAATAATGGATTATAATAAATACCGTTATGAAAAGCAAAAGAAGTTGAAAGAAACGCAAAAGAAACAAAGAGAAAGCAATAAAGATGTTAAAGAGTATCGTTTGTCCGTGCGAATTGATGTTCACGACTTTGATACAAGAGTAAAAAATGCGAGTGAATATCTTAAAAAAGGACATAAAATCAAGGCTTTTATTCGCTTTAAAGGCCGGGAAATGGCTCATATTGACTTGGGCAAAGATGTTTTATTAAAATTTGCAGATGCTTTAAGTGAAGTAGGGCAAATTGAAATAGAGCCAAAACTAGAAGGAAGACAAATGTCTTTGTTACTAGCACCTAAAAAATAAGTAGTAGAAGGAGAAATTTTTATGGGAAAACAAAAAACACATAAAGCAAGTAGTAAAGTGCTTAAAGTTAAAAAGAATGGTACCCTTACTTATAAAAAAGGAAATGGTAACCATAAAACAAGTAAAGATTCAGCAAAGGCTGTTCGTCAAAGAAGAAATAAAGGCGTTTTAGCAAAAGGAGAAGCTAGCAGATTAAAATCTGTTATCTAGATTGGGGGATAAATAATGGCAAGAGTTAAAGGCGGAAACGTATCAAAAAATAGAAGACGTAAAGTTTTAAAAGAAGCAAAAGGTTACTTTGGCAGTAAACATAGATTATATAAAACTGCTCAAGAACAATTATTCCATAGTGGAGCATATGCATTTAGAGATAGAAGACAAAATAAAAGAAACTTCCGTAAATTATGGATTACAAGAATTAATGCTGCATGTCGTATGAATGATATCAGTTATTCTAAATTTATTGATGGTTTAAATAAAGC
>CANQRA010000041.1 GCA_947626125.1 uncultured Bacilli bacterium | reverse complement strand
TTAGAAGTGGAAGTAAAAACAATAGTTTAAGAGATCAATATCTAAAGTTATTCCAAAAACTAAATAATACTAATGTTGTACAAAATACCAACAAAAAGGCTAAAAAGAAATACAGCATTAAACAAAATACCAACAAAAACGTTGACAAAGCAACGGATGAAGCTTATGATGGAGATGCAAAAAAAGTTTCATACTACGATAAAAATCACATGTATGTTACTGCTGCACCTTTTCGAGATACACCCGTAAATAAAGATAACTTTAATGATTTAAGAAACAAAGTAGAGACTAAATATAGAAATATAGCAATTGACATTGCAAAACATAATGGTGTTAAAGTTGTAAATATGTTTACAAATGAAGGTGGATATAACGAAGAAGGAAATTTTGTAAATGAACTCAGTTACACATTTGAACTTACTGATTGTACAGAAGAACAAGCAAAATGGTTTGCTATGTTAATGGGCGACTTAGGACATGAAGTACAACGTACTGTTATAGTTTCAAAATATGTAGAAGATATAAATTACAAAGATTCATGCCTTGAATATTGTATATCTGTTAAAAGCATAGAACATGTTTCTAAATTGTGTGCAGAGTTATTTGGTGGCGAAAATGAAGGGTACACTTTAGATTTAAGCAACAAAATTATAAAAATATATGTGCTTAACGAAGAAATGTTAAATAAAATTGATAAATTATTAGATAAATTAGGAGGAAATTATAATGGATTCGAAAAAAACGCAACATACAGCAGCTTCATTAGCAGAGAAACTAGACGAGATACATATAAAGCATGGCTTGCCAATAGCAAAATGGGGTCACAAGACCGGATATATTATAACTATGTCTCAAAAGCCCTTGAAAGAGTTGAAAAAGACCTCAAAATAAGACCAAGTAAATCAAATGATAAATTTTCTTTGAAATCAAAGAATGATATCAAAGAAACTAGAGAATTTGCTAAGCAAACAATAGACAAGTTTAATATTATGGTTGATGGAACTGGTGTTAGTTTTGTCGATACCAAAGGTAGTTTAGAGAAATTGTTATTAAAACTTGTTAATAATACCTCCAAAGTTGAAGATGTAAGAAAGAAACGTTCTTACAAAGCTTTTATATCGCAAGCTGCTGATTCCATTAGAATTGGTAATAGAACATTAATGGATTACTATATGGAACGCATCTTATTAAATAAAGAAGCGTTTAATATGGAAGAATATAGGGAATTTAGAGAAGCCGTAATAAATGAACTTGCATATAATAATTATAGTTTTGTTAGTGAAGATGGAACTGAAAAAGGCTGGTATGAGGCACCATTTGAAACTAGAACCGAGCTTTTATTAAAAAGTCTAACAAATAGATTGTTTGAAACTTTAAATATGTATAAAAACGCAAATATTGACGTTAGAAAAGCAACAGTTAAATTAATCAATCTAAAGTATGCATTTAATGAAATTGTTAGAGATAATAAAAAGTTAAGCCCAACAAAATTAAGTGCTATATTTGAAAATGTAGCCACTCAATTAAGCAAAATTAGAATTACCGGAACCGGTGGACTTGAACATAAAGCACGCGCAATAATTGCTGATGTTGGTGCAATATATAAAGAAAACATTAAGTTAAATCAATACAAAAAGAACGATGCTTTTATAGAAGCTTGTATTGACTTAGTAACACAAAGATATCAAGAAATAGAAGCAAGTGGCAAAAAGAAAAAACTAGCAATTGATATGATTACTAAGCATGACTTATATGCTTACGATAAAGTTTATCAAGTCACTGAAGCAGAAGCAATTATTAATGTGTTAAAAGATGTTAAGCGTATGATTGAATTGTCTAAGCGACAAGAATCTATTACATTAAATGGTAAATCGGTTACTGTTCAAGATGTAGCAGCTGAAGAACTAAAGCAACAACAATCATATAAAAGAACCGATGCAAGTAGGCATAATAAATATGTTGCGTGGGTAAATAAGTTTTTACGTGAACATACGGGAATATTAGATACTCAAGCGGTATTTAATGTTTATGCACACAGCAATAAAAATACAGTATGGAACGATATTTATAGCGACTTAAAAGCCGGTAGAGATGAAAGTTATCACAATTATTCTCGTTTAGCCACTCCATTAAATGAATGGTGTAAAAAGAATAGAAAACTTGCTAAAACATTTATAAAGCCAAAAAATAGCATTGAACTTTTTGGCAAAAAAGTAAATATAGGTCAAATTATCGGCTTAGCATTATCACTAGAAACTGATAACGCATATTCTCATGTAATGGCAAATGGTGTTACACTTGAAGATAGTAAATCAAAAGCAATAGATATTACTGGCGATGATATTTTAAAGCAAATGTTAAGAAACGACGAATATCAAAACTATTTAGATGCTGATAAAGCCACTAAAGAATCAATAAAAGAAGCAACATTTGATAAATTTAAAAATCATGTAAATGAACTTATTAGTAGTGATTATAAAGAATTTATGCAAATTATTAGAGATATGTATAAGAAATCTACTAATATTTATATTTATGCTTCAGATGAATTATTAGGATATCACTATGAACCTAAGGGAGTTTATTATCCAACAAAGGCTAGTTTTTATGAATTCAATAGACAATTAGGCGATGTAAATAGCAACACCATGTTTATTGATAGCGTTATGAATCCTAGTTTTTCAAAATCACTAACTAAAGATGCTAAGAACACTTTAAGGATAGGTAACGTATTAGATACTGCAGTTTCGTTCATGAAATCATTATCTAATTTTAGTGGCATATCATTAAAAATTAAAAACATAAATAAGATTTTAAATGCTAGAGTAAATGTTGCTGGAACCACTAAAAAAATGACAATATTAGAATACATGAATAAGAATGTAGATAGCCATTTTTCAGAACGAATGGATAGATTATTCAAAGCAATGCAAGGTATAAACTTGAATAAGTCTACGTTTGTAGGCAAAGGGTTAAAATACTTACGTGGTGCTAATGCTAAATATGGTTTAGGTGCTAACTTAAAGACTGCGGTTTCTCAATTCTTATCATATCCAATGGCGTTTTCCAAATTAAAATTATCTAGTTTAATGCGTGGTTTAGGTAGAACCGGCAATACATTCTTAACTTTTGACGAACTACTAGAATCATCGGCATATACAAAGAATAGATATGAAGAAAATAACTTGTATAATGCTGAAGCAGTAGGCGCTATTGATAGAATAGGCGCTGTTGGCGATATCTTTATGAAGCCTATAAAAATGATGGATAAATTCACATTATCAAGATTGTGGATTGCAGCACAAGCTGAAGTTGGTTTTGATAAAAACGAATCTAATGAAACTATTAGAGAAGAAAAGAAAAAAGAAGCCATTGCTAAGTTTGAAGAAGTGGTTGAAACAACACAACCACAATATGATCCATTAAACAACGGGGATTTAACAAGAATTGAAGGACAAGGCAGTGAAATAATAAAAAGTGCATTGCAATTTACTTCAGTAGTCAGAAAATATGCAAGTAGACTATATGAAACAGCATATAATCTAGCAGCTACTGAAAAAGGAACTGAAGCACGAAAAGAAGCAACCAGAGATTTTGCTAAAGCATATAGTGGCTTTTTAACTGGTGCAGTAGCAATGACAATGTTATCGGCATTCTTAAAATATCTAAGGGGCTCATATGAAGATGATGAACCGGAAGAAATAGCATTAAGCATCTTAAAAGACGATTTTGCTACAAATTTTGTTGGTTTAATACCATTTATGAAAACAATATATGGTCACTTAGTTAATGGCTACGATTTAGATTTATTAAACTTGCCACAATTAACTGAGGGCATAGATTTAATATTTAATGAATTACCATCTCTATGGGATAAAAATGCTACTAATGGCGAAAAATATGCAACAACATGGCGTATAGTTAAAACAATTGGCAAGACTTTTGGAATACCAGTAAACAATCTATATAACGATATACTTTATGTATTAGGTAGTATTGATAAAATAAGTGGTAAAAACAATGTAATTAAATTAAATAACTTGTTCTATAATACTAATGCTAATACTACAAGTAAATTATTAAAAGTATATAAGAATAAAAACGATATAGATAAAGTAGCAACCATAATACAAATTAAAGCCGAGGATAGTTTTAATAAACCAATAGGTGAAAAGGGCTTAAAAGAACTTGCAAGATTATACACAATCGGCAAATTAGAAACATTGCCTAAGATGTTTTCAAAAACAATCTCAATTAATGGCGAAAATAAAACTATATCAAAGGCTACAAGATTAAAACTTGCAAGTCTATATAGTTTAGCAAATGAACAATTAGAGATTATGCTAGCTAATAGTTCATATGCAAGCCTAACGGATGAAGAAAAGGCGTTAGCAATTACAAAATTATACGACGCTTACTACGAATACGCTAAAATTAGCGTCTACAAGCTCGATAGCGCGACGAAAATAGTAAACGTGTTAAATTATATTAGTTTGCCTAAATTCATTCCTACGCTTGCTAAAACCGCTAAAATTAAAAACGACGATAAAATAACTGATAAAAAGAATCAAGTGGCAAATGTTATTGAACAACAAAAGATGTCTAAAGCAGAAAAATATTTGACTTTATTCTTATCTGGTTATTCGTTAAGCGACGAAAACAAAAAACTTGTTAGTCAATATCTTAGAGATAATGGCATGAATTTAAATTCAATTAACGAATTATTTAGTTAAAAATCAAAAATAATTTTCAAAAATGTAGTAAAAAACTACAAAACTAAAAAATAGAGATTTTATATCTCTATTTTTTATTTTCTGTTCCGGTTACTACAATATCCCAAATGTTATTTTCTTTTATCTTTATTTTAGCTAGTGCTCCATTTATCTCATTTATTGTTTTATAAATATAGGCTGTTGATAACTCGGGATTTTCTTTGGCTATTTGCTTTACGCTCTTTTCCCTTATCATATATTCCCTAAATACTATTTTTTCTTTTGGATTTGCTCTAACATAGATTACATTTACTAATGTTTCCCCTAATTTGTTTAAATGCTCTTTTAATTTATTTATATATAAAGTAGTTACTTTTATATCGTTTTTTATATTTTCTCTTTTATCTCTATTTATTAAATTAGATAAGTAAGTTGATTTGTCTTTTAACAATTCTAGACTTAGTTTAGCAATCTCAAGCTCCATTTTTAGCATCTTATAATATCTAAGTATTTGTGGTTCCAAGATATTCACTCCCTTTCGCTACTAGCGTTATATCGTTTATCATGAATATTGTATTTTTCGTTTTCTTATTTAATTTGTTACGCCCTATTTTTGTTGCTAAAAAGCCACTATATATACAAAAATTGCTGTTTAAAAAATATCTATTATCACATACTTTTTTTATTAATACCGGATTAGTTATATATCCTTTCACTAATTCTAGTTTATTTGTTGGGTCAGTGGTGGCAATCTCTAATTGTAGGATTTTAGGCGTTTGCTTGCCACCAGTAATTGATATAAATCTTGAATCAAGATTCCCAACAACAATAACTCTATTTATCATTATTTAGGAATGTATTTATTAACTAATTCGTTATAACGTTTTCTTTGTTGATAATTGAGTTTACCGCCATTTTGTATAATGTTAGCTAATTCATTTAATCTAGCAAGTTCTTTTTGTTCTTTACGAGCTTTAACTTCTTTTTCGTGTTCTTGCTTTTCGACAATTTGTTTATAATGGTTCTTTTCAGCAATTAGTTTTTGCCTTGCAGTTTTCATTAATTCTTTTACTTGTTCAGTCTCTACAAAACCATTTAGTGTTTTACGATATGTTAAGACTTCTAATTTATCAAACATTTTGCTTGCTTCAGCATAGCAATATAAATATTCAAAAATTTTTTTCTTAATTTTAAAGTGCTCTTCTTCATATCCTTTGATATCTACAGCATGCATTTTATTACTTTCAGTTTCAGTATATACAAAATCCGCTTCGTACTTTAATGAATTATGTTTTTTCCCTAATGAATCAGTATATTCTGGAATAAGAATAAATACCGGATGAATTTGTAAATCGAAAATTTCTTTTTTTTCTAATTTTTCTTTTAACAAAAGATAATAATTTGCTTCATCTTGACTATCAAAAATAATATTATCGATTGTTACTTTTTTATAAATTGGTCTTCTTCCATACATAATAGTATTTAATCCGTTTCTTTAAGGCTCTCAATCTTAAACCCTATTTTAACAACCTCATAAACCAATTGTAAAGCTCCGATAACAATAGTTACAATCTTAAGCCATGTTGGCATCTCTATGAATTTAGCAAATAACATTAATAAGATTCCTAGCAACATATTTACTTATCCCCCTTAATTATCTCTTTTAATTCGTTTGTTATCTTTTTTCTAACCTCTATTGTTTTTAAATGGCCAATTATGTATTCAAGCCATCTACGATAAATTGCAATTATAAGGTATTTATTCCCTTTTTTATCTTTGACTCGCATCATATTTTGTGGCGCTTTGAATTTGCCGTATTCATTTACCTTTTGGCTTTCAATATCACATCTAAAGCTTTCACTTATCAAATTGATATTTTCTAGATATATTGCATATCCTTTCTCATTTCCTAGATATTCTCTTAATTCTCTATTCGATATCATTGTTTCTCGTTCTAGTTCATTTTCATTTAGAGTAGCGGTTTTATACATGATTCCATTAGGATTAACAAGAATAGGATGTATTTCCTCTACTTTCTTACAATCAGCACTAGCAACAAGTTTTCCAGAATATGAATAGTAATTCATCATATCCTCATAGTCTTTATGATTCGGTTTTTCTTTAGTGCAATAAAACAATATTTTTACCATGTATTATTAATCCCCCGGCTCCTCTTGATATTCATATTCTGGAATAACATTTCCCCATTGTGATTTGTTATCGTCTTGATATATATTGCCGTCCCATGCTTCATTATGGTTTTGATATAGAGATCCGGTAGCTTTTTGACAGCCTTGATATATATCTTCGCCAGCTTTACAACCACTTTGATATAAGGATTTCCCAGCACATTGATAGGCTTGTTCTATATAGCCACTGACTTTACAATCGGATTGAATTAAATCGCCACCGACTTTACAACCGGATTGCGTCAAATCGCCACCGACTTCTTGATTATCTTGGTATAAGTTTTTTTTAACTTTCATACTATTAATATAAACACCGCCATCGAAGTCACTAAAATCTAGTCCACTTAAATCAATATCACCGGTTGTTTCATCTACACAATTTTCTAAAATCCATGCTTTAATTTCTGCTTTAGTTTTCATAATTTTATTTCCTCCTTATCTTTTAAGTATTTAAATCTATTTAATTTTTCTATTAACTCATCATTTTCAATAGGTAAGCCGTTGTGATATTTAATTTCAGGATGAATCCCTCTGAGTTCTCTTCCCCAAATTCTTAGTTCAACACAGCCCCATGTAATGTATAAATGTGGTAATAATTCATCAAATAATTCTGCTTTTAATTTAATTATTTCTTCTTTATTCATCTTTGATAGTCTCCTTTAATTCTTTGTATTTTTTGCTTAATGCTTTAATCTCATAATCCAAAAAAGATAGTACCTGAAAAATTGAAAATTTAAGGCTATCTATATTTAATGTGAAATCTATAGATTCTAATAAGTCTGTATAATTATTAAGCATGTGTATGTCACTTAACATTTCATCAATCAATTCTTCTTTTGTTTTCATCGTATTACCAACTCCTTAATTCCTAAAATGCAATAGTCTTCTTTAAGCCCATATTCAGTAACACCTTTTAATACATATGAGATTCTAAAAACTTTATCAATACATATAAATTCTTTTCCACATTCCTGAACAAAGTGAATTAAATCTCCAACTTGATAATCTCTATCGTTCTTTCTTAATTCAAATGTTTTTCCATGATTTAGAATGTCATGAAAATATGTTGTTTTGATTTTTAAAATATGTAATTTCATTTTTTATCATCCTCCATGTATTTTTTTACTAATTTTTGATATTCTAAGCATAATTTTGCATAATCTTTTTGTTTTATTCTTTCTTCATATTTTTCTTTTAAATATTTATCATAAACGTCATCAATGCTGTTGCAATCAAGTGCGCTAGTGAAATCTTTCATATGAATTCTATAATGCACGTATGGGAAGCAGTAATTTATTAATGTCATACCTGTAGCCTTATCGATTAAGTAATAGCCCAAATCGGTCTTTTCAATAAGAAGTCTTTCATCTTTCCCATAGACTTTGGCAATTGTGCGTTTCAAACTATTTTTTTTTCTAATATAGTAATCAGAGTATTCTTTCTTATTCATCTTTCCACTCCTTTACTTCACGTTCTAATAAGTCATCTAGTCTATCTTCTCGCATCATAAACTTTTCATTCTTTAAGCATATATCAATTTTTCTACCAAATATTTCTAAACCATTTTTAACAAGTAATGGGCAATGTTCACAACATTCTAGTTTAATGAACTGCTTGCACATAGCATATGCTGTTTCTTTGTCTACATCTTTTGCCTTAACTTTCTTTGTTGGTATCTTTTGTAAAATTAGCAAGCGTACTTGTTTTCCCCATTCAAGCAATTCATCTGGAATGCAATAGTCACACGCTTCTTTTGTTGTACACCAACGCAATTCTATTTCATCTAAGATATCAAGCATTTTTTTGTAACTTAGTTTACTAGTTGCAATATTTCTCATTTTCTATTATCTCCTTATTTCCTTTATATACTGTCTAATTGCTCTTGAAATTATTTTTAAATAACTCAATTCTCTTTCTATACTTTTCCAATAATATTTGATACTATCTACTGTACTGTCAATTATACATTGAATATAATCTAAATCTTTGGCAATATCTGCTTTAGTAAGTTCTTTCTTTTTATCTTTTTTATGCATTTTCTTCCTCTTTATCAAGTATATAATTATCTAATAAATCACATAATTCGTGTAATTTGTCCTCTATTATATCAAACTCGTCATAATATCTCATGTCGCCATCTACCATTAGCTTATCAAATAAAAAATCTTCCAATGTATTAACGTAAATAATAAATGCAGTTATACTCTTATCATGTTCTATTGCATTTCGCGCCATTTGACATCGATGACTTTTTTTAGAATCATGAGTATCTTTGTTTTGTTCCATTGTCCTAATATCGTTGAGCAGTTCATGTATTAGGTCATGTATTAGTTCTTTTGTGATGTCCATTTTATTCCTCCGTTTCTAACATATCATCAAGCGATAATTGTTCATTTTGTTTTAATCGATAATTTATTCGTCTATATTCTTTATATACATATTTCCATATCGTTTCACATTGCCTTCTTTCATTTGGTAAATATTTTTCCATTACTTTTAATTCTTGCTCTAGTTCTAAAGCAAATGGGCAACCTTTACAACCTGTTCTTTTAAAATTAAATGGTGGGTAATATAGTTCACATAATTTTACTTTGTATTTTTCAATAAAGTAATTTTCCCATTCCTCGTTTACTACAATTAATGGATGAAACTTTACTACTTTGTTGCTTTTGTCAGTTATAATACAACCTTTAATATTTTTTCGGTTTCCCCCTTCATCATTACGCATACCGGTAATCGTTATGTTCCTATTATTTTCTTTTTGCCATTTTTTTATTGGCTTCTTTTTTAGTTCATAACAACATTGATTAGAGTAATTATATTTTCCTTGCTCTTTAAATTGATATAACAATTTTTTTGGACAAACAAATTGTTCTTCTTTTGTTTGTCGTAGATATTTTTTAATAAACTTCGCTTTTGAACCTTTATTATACATATTAACACGCATCGCGTGTTCTTTGCTTTTAAATGGGTATCCTTTTTCTTCCAACATTTTTTTTATGTTTATACCTGAACTTAAAATTACAATTCTTTTGTCTTTTTCCGCTAATTGTTTTACAAATGTTACTATTGAATTGTATTCTATTCCTGTATTGATAAATACTCGCGGTATTTTGTTATTTGGTAATGCTAAATCTAATAAGTAATGTAATATTGTACTATCTTTACCACCACTAAATGATAAATAAAAATTGTCTTCTCCATATTTATTTATTGTTGTCTTTATGACTTCAATTCTATCAAATAGCAATAATTCGTTTTCCATGTCATTTTTTATTTTCCTTTCTATCTTGGTTTTTTGATATAGTTTTCGAATGTTTTTCCTTTTATCATAAATGATAAAATATTTTTTTCTTCTATGTCGTTCCAATATATTTCTTCTTTTGCATACTTTAATATTTTTTCTGTTTCCCCCCTCACCTAAGTTTTTTATCTATCTAAAGTTAGCAATCAAGTCATCCCAACTTGATATGTTTATTTGTTCTTGT
>CANQRA010000040.1 GCA_947626125.1 uncultured Bacilli bacterium | reverse complement strand
TACACCACTTGGTGTAAACCATTTTGCGGATGTGGTCTTCACGGAGTCGCCATTATCTAGAGCCACTACTTTTTGAACTTTGCCTTTGCCATAACTCTTCATACCCACTAAAGTAGCACCATAACTCTCTTTTAACGCAGCCGCTAATATTTCGGCAGCTGAAGCCGTTGTGTTATCTATTAATATAGCAATTGGATAATCTCTTTTTTCTTTGGTCTTATCTTTGTGGGTTTCATTTAAACTATTACTTTTTAAAGAATAAATTACTTTACCCTCTTCAATAAATAAAGAAGCACTTTTTAATGCGGATTGTAAATATCCTCCTGCATTACCTCGTAAATCGATAATTAAAGATGTAATACCCTTTTTTTCTAATTCAGTTAATCCTTTATCCAATTGTTCATCTAAATTCTCCGAAAAATTTTTAATATATAAATATCCTATATTTGTATTATCTATTACATTATAAGTAATTGTTTTATTCGGTAATACTTCTTTTTTTATCTTAAAATTTAATAACATCTCATCTCTTTTAACTTCAATATCAACATAATCACTTTTATCCGATTTAATTAATAAACTGATTTGTTCACTAGACATTTCTTCAACATTTATTCCATTAACTTTAACAATGACATCCCCCACGGCAACCCCACTTTTTAAAGCTGGCGAGCCATCGGGGAAAGATACTATTTCTCTTCCTTTAATCTCGATACCTATACCTTTATAAGAAGATGACAATTCATTCATCATATCTTCATATTCATCACTCTCTAAGTAAGTAGTATATTTATCGCCTAAAAAATCTAACATCCCATTCTCAGCAGCCTCTAACATGGCCTTTTTATCTATATTATCATAATATTTAGATAATAATACTTGATAAACTTCAATAAAGCTTTGCAAATCCTTATCATTAGACATATTACCAACATTAACTTCATTACTATTAAGCATAATAATACCCGTGGTAATTCCTGAAACAATCGAAGTAATAATCATTATAATTATGACACTTATAATGCCAAAACCTTTATTTTTTATCATCTTAATCACACTTTCATATCATTAATTTTATCATGCACTATTAAAAAAATAAAGCAATTAATGCTTTACTTTAATTTATCTTGTATAGTTTTGTAGTCCTCGATATATTCAGTAATTTTACCTTTCTTAATATGTAATAATGTTAAATCGCCAAAATCTAACTCACTGATTTTTTTCGCTTTAGGATTACTCTTATTATCATCACCAACATTATAATATGGTTTATTTAATTCATTATTTAAATCACAATAGTAGATTTTGATATATCCCTTATCATCTTTCTTGGTCATATAATTTTCTATTAAAGTTCCATATTTAAGGGCAGCACTAGTATCTCCATCATATACCATTACATAATATTCATCATATGGTCTATTAAGGATATTTCCTACGATTAACTTATTATAGTTAATTTCACCAGCCACAGATTCATAAACATATTCTTCTTCTTTTTCAAATAATTTAGTCAAACCATAAATACCAACGACTATAACAGCTAAAATGAGAACAATAATAATAAAATTTCTTATTTCATTGCCTTCTTCACTAGCACCCATATTATTTTTTATTCTTTTTACTTTTTTATCTTTGATTATCGGATTTGTTTTTCCACTTTTCTTGCTCATATAATCTTTCCTCTCTAATACTAATTATAACCAAATTGCCTTTTAAAAGCAAGTTCCTTATTTCTTTAATTGTAATAAATCTGATTCATCATTCTTATAAGCTTGCCATTTGCGATATGAATCCATATTTATTACATTAAATTCTAAATTTCTTTTAATAAGGCTTACTTCTTCAGCAGTATGGCAGAATATCGAAATCTTTTTATTTAAAACTTCTACTAAATCATTTAACGAACTGTGACCATTATATGGTAAGCTAGTTTTACTTGTTAACAGATTGACTTTTTCTAACTCACTACTCTTAACGAAAGTAATCATATCTTTTACTTGCCAATGGGAAAGAATTTGGTCTAAGGTAGAGCATATTTTTAGTATAGCATCTTCGCTTGCTCCATTCTTTTCTGTTTCTTTATAACCAACCCTAACCTTGGCATAACCTGCACAATTACAAGAGCTTATTAAAACTAGAGCTAAATAATAGGGCAATATGCTTTCATCATACTTTTTTATTGTCTTCTCATCGGAATATTCTCCGGTTTTAAAATTATAATAACTTCTTTTATAATTAATGCTTATTTGAGCTTCCTCTACAACTACTTCTAAAACATCAAATAATTCAATGATGCGTTCAAAATATATTTGAAAATTTCCATAATTAATTAAATTCTTAATTAATTCTTGACTTTCCAACATAAACTTTTCTCCTAACAATTAATTTTATTATAAAAAATTCTACTTAAAAGTCAAGAAAAAACACATAGTGCTATGTGTTATTTCGTATTAGATACTAAAGTTTCATTACCTAGAGAATTAGCGATTAATTGCATCTCGCTTGGCGTAAGTTCGGTACTAGCTAAGTAGTAAGACATATCATTAGCATCCCAACTTAGACTATTTGCACTTAAAGCGCCAATTGATTCGGTTAATAATAAAGGCTCACCATACACCGGAACTATTTCCATTGTACTTTGGGCTAAAGATTTTTCTTCAATTAGCACAAAGTTTTTATCGCCACTGAATGTTAAGATAACCCGATTACCATTCTCGGTATCTATTTTTTCACTACTTGTTAGATAAGTATTGCTGGGAATATATAATGGATAAATGATATCTTCAATGGTTGCGGTCTCTTTACTTGGTGTATCTTGAGAGTTATTATTTTCACAATTTTCTCTTGGGTCATTGCATTCTTCCTTCGGTTCTTCTTCTTTAACATAATCTTCTAATTTAAAATCTTTTTCTTTTAAGCCCGCTTTTAAATCTACTTTATCAAAGGTTACTTTAATTTTAACAATATCTTTAGTATTATATACTTCTACTTTTTCCACTTGTTTTTTATTATTTAAATATATTTTTTGATAACTTAATTCATTATTATTAGGATAATTTACTTTTGTCTTAATTACATATCCCTTATCACTCTCAGTAACTTCACTTTTACTATCATCTTCAATATCTTTTAATAAGCTATTTAATAAATAAGCTTGACTAGATGATGATGGCCATTCACTTTGGAATTTAAAGCTTTTATTAAGTGCAGGTGTAATTACATAAATATCTTCATTGTTTTTAAGAATTATTTGTTCATGATTATTAGTTTGATTAACTAAAATTACTTTATAATAATTATCTTTTAAATAATAGCTTTCTAAACTATAAGTGAAAGTTTCTTCATCATTGCTAATTTCCATATTTCCTGTTACTTTATATGACTTTGTATTCTTAATACTATTCTTAAAATCTTTTAATACATCATCTTTACTCTCTTTACCACAACCACACATACATAATAACATCAAACATATTACTGCCAATTTTTTCAAATTACCACACGTCCTTTTCTAATTAAATATATTTACTTAAATTAGCAAATATTCATGTATAATATAAAAAAATTACACCATAATAAAAGTATAAAGGTGAGTGATTTATGGAAACATTTCAAAAAACAACATTAATTTTTACCATCATCGGGGCTATCAACTGGGGTTTAATTGGGTTCTTTGATTTTAACTTAGTTGAATCATTATTTGGTGAAGCCTCAATGTTACCTAAAATTGTCTATGCTATCGTCGGTATATGTGGCTTAATTAATGTTGGGATATTATTTAACCATTTTGAAAACAAAGAAAAATAGTCACTCGACTATTTTTTTATTGCTAAACCTCTGCTAATTCTATAATTAAATTCTAAAGCATCAAAATAAAGCTTTCTATCTTCTAAAGACATTTTAGCGATTTTAGCTGCTTGTTCTTCCTCTAGTATTTCAAAAGGTTCTAAAATACTTGCTGCCGTTTTTTCTCTTGGTAAATAACCACTTATGTTTTTAAATTCACATTCGGCAAAACCTTCATATTTAGCGCTAAAACATTCCGCTTTATCTAGCATGCATGGAACTAATTCTTTACCATAAGTATCTCTTGTGGTATCTAAATCAACATAAGTATAGAGTCTATCAGTATAGAGTCCTCTTCTTGCTACTGTCGCCGTCTTTAAATTATTAGGGCGAATATAATTATAAACATAAGGAGTAACAAAAACTTCTCCATAAGGGATAACATTACCATCTTTATCTCTAGTTAATCTAATTATAGCCCATTTAATATCATCGATAATCTCATAGTCAGCATTATCTAGCATTTCTACGGAAAGTGTACCCAAATAATTTAAATGGCTTTCAATAATACTTACCGCATAATGGTCATCGCCTAAATCCATCATCCCTATATACTTACCAGATACTACTTCCCCTTGTTCATCTTTTAAAACCATTGAAGCTCCATAATAGCTTGTTAAAACACCCATTTTAGCTTCATCTTCTAAAGTATTAACTACTTCTATTTTTAACATAAAAACCTCCACTTGAAAAATATTATACAACAAATTATTTACTAAATAAAGATAGTGTTTTCCCTACTAAATAGGTAATTTCATTAGCCTTTTTAATGGCAATTTTCTTACCGATAGCTTTTCCTCCAACAGTAAGACTAGATAACACAGAAGAAAAAAGAACATTACCTACAGATAACTGATTACTCACAAATAAATTCATCACTAAAACTGTGATTAAACTACCACTTACAATGCCGCATACATCGCCAACAACATCATTGCAAAATGATGAAACAGTACTGGCATTTTTAATCAGTTTAATGGCTTTTTTGGCGCCTTTTAATTTTTGGCTAGCCTTAGAATGTAAAACCTTTTCATCACAGCTTAAAACAGCCACCCCAATAATATCAAAAATAATCCCTATTGCTAAAATAGAAATTATGCATATAACTAATATAATATTATTAAATTTACCTAAATAATTAGCTATTAAACTAAAAATAATAGCTAAAAAAAATGTTAAGAAAAAGACTTTTAAAGTCCAATTATTTTTCATATAGCTCCTTTTTATCTGCTTAATTTTCACGTATTAATATGACTATCTCCCATCACAGGGTACATTGGTGTATTACTTTCCGCGTACATTTGCCTTGCTTCACTTTCCCTTAAACGATAAGCAATCTCTCTATTTAACGTGCTCACATATTCATCAGTCAATATTTCAGGTTCGCGCTTATCAGTAAAAGAACTAGGCAATTTGGTTTTATCTGGTGTTGTTAATTCTTTAATTTTAAATTCCATCTTAATTTCTCCTAAAATAAAAAAAATATGGTATATTATAAATCAATTTTATGGTTTAGGTCGAGTTGATTTTCTCTGCCTTCTACTAAAAGTTACCCGTTAGCGATTTCTCTTTAAAGAAGACAATTAATCGTCACCGTATTAATTACTCGATTGCCACTTAATCCATACTCTAATACTTATAATATGTACATTCTAGAGATTTTCTCAAACACCAAGTGATTGCCCTTATTCGCTTTTGCAGCAATGATTTCAGTTAATATTTAGATCATTAAATCCCTCATTACCACTCACGACAAGAATTCTACTAATGACTTAGCAAAAGGAATTAAATTATATGCCATTATAATTGTTCCTTAAACTTTAAATTACATATTCACCCTAACCTGGGCGGAAAAAGCAAATATATAAAGTGTCCTTTTCTATTGGTAGATTTTTAGCCCTACCTTCAGACAATATTGGTGACTAGAATAATGCACCACACGTTTGACATTATAGCAAATTTTTATCACATTGTCAAGAAGTGTCAAAAAAATTGCTATTCGTTAAAATTATATTGCTTTTTTTAAATTATATGCATAGTAAAAAAGAAGCCCATTATAGGCTCCTAATCTTTGGTAATTTTTATTTGTAAAGTTCTGGAAACAACAAAGTTAACTAATGGATTATTATTTTCAATCTTAACTGGTACTTCATGCGTACCTTCGCCTAATCCCGATAAATCAACATACGCTTTAATATTATCCGCGGTAATATTATTGATATTAGATTGAACGCCTTTAACTTGAACTTCCGTTTTACCTTGGGAAATAATGGTTGCACTATAACCGCTTGCTAAATACTTCCGATCAATAGAGCTAATCTCCACCGTCTTTTGTTCTTCATCCCCAAAAGTAACAACTACTTTAGCATTTTTCTCACTTATATAACGAACCTTATTTGGTTTACTTATTACAACTGTATAAGTTTTAACCGCTTCACTACCTAACCCATCAACATTTATCGTAACAGGTACTGATTTAATATCTTTAATATCTTCTTCTTCCCCATAAATATGAACAGGATAACTAGCGTAGTCATTAATTAAGATCGATGCAATAGCTTTACCACTTACTAACTTACCGGTGGTAGATACTACAAGAGGTACTTCTTCTTCATAACTAGTTAAAACAATCGTCCCATTTAAAGTTCCTTCTTCAACTATTTGAACATTTTTAACAATTTCGCCATTTTTATTATACGCGATTAAAGGAATATTGGAAATGTTATAAGTACCCGCTTCTGTATAATCCTTATTAGAAACATCTATTAAAGCTTTAACAGAAGAAATTTCTTTAATTGCTTCTTCACTACCTTTAACAACTACTTCATTTTTATCTAGGGTAACATTAGAAACGCTTAATTTAGGATTTAAATCATCCGTTCCTACTAAATCATAGGTTACAGTTTTTCTTTCACTAACCCGATTTTTAATAGTAACTGTCACATAAGATGGACTTAAATAGTAATCAACCGCGTCGATAGTTTTTGAATAAGTGAATGCTACTTTATAAGTACCAGGTTTTGTATATTTTGATAAGTTTAATTCAACCCCAAAATCACCAAATTGTTTAGCTAAATAGATATCTTCTTTTTTCCCAGCAATGGTAATATTAATACTTTCCGGAACATTTTCGACAACAAAGACTCCTTCATTATATATTAAGTCAACAGGAACATTCTTAATAATACCCGCTTCCGTACTAACTAAATTAATTACTTTATTATCAATTAATAAAAAGCAAATGACAGCAAACACTAAGGATAAAATAATTAAAAACTGTGGCCGATTTAACAATTTATTAAAATTATTACCCCCATTATTGGTTGATTTAGAAATATTATAAACTAATCTACTTATAGGCATGATAATTATTTTATCAACGAATTTCAAAAATGATTCTACAATTACATAAAGCATTTTGCCTAATTTCTTGAAAAATTTACTCATTATCTTCACCATCCACTTCTTCACTGGCTTCGAAGAAAACTTCTTCTTTTGGACTTAATTCTTCAATTAGTTTCATTCTAAATTCATCAAGCGTTAAATTATAATTAAGTTCATTATCACAAGCAATAGAAAGACGACCATTTTCTTCGGATACAACTAAAGCAATGGCATCACTTTCTTCGGCAATACCTAGGGCTGCTCTATGACGAGTACCTAATCTTTTACTAACGCTTGGATTCATACTCGTTTTAAATACTGAACCGGCACAAGTAATACGGTCTCCTTGAATAATTACCCCACCATCATGCAAAGGTGAATTAGGAAAGAATATAGATTCCAATAAACCATCCGTTAAATCAGCATAAATTTTGGTAGAATTTTCAATATATTCTTGTAAAGAAACTTCTCTTTCAATAACAATTAAAGCTCCAATCCGATTCTTTTTAAAGTATTCGATAGACTTCATTATTTCATAAACAACTTTTTCTCTTTCATCGCCCGTTAATATTTTGTGACGCCCTAATAATTGGGTCCGGCCTAAACTTTCTAACACACCTCTAATCTCTGGTTGAAAGATAACAATGATGGCAAGTGGTCCCCAAGAGACAATATATTCTAGTAAAACACCAACGGTATATAGATTTAATAAGTCACTTAATATTTTAATTAATAAAATAATAACAACACCTTTAACTATTAAAACTAATTTTATATTATTTTTGACATTCTTTAAGATATAATAAAATGCTAACCAAACAATACCTATATCGATTATTTTGGTAATAACCCCCCATATTGTAGCTAAACTCATTTATTTCACTCCTTAAATATAGCTCTTTCATTATAACAAATTTTTTCTAAAATAAAAAGTCCCTATTGGACTTTCTCATCATCACTTATATCACTAGTATTAGTAGTACTTTCTACTTCTTCTATTTCTTCTTTTAATTCTTCTTTATTTTCTAGGCTTGCATCAGGCATCTTAACTTCTTCAACAATAACCTCATCTTTATCTTCTTCTACTTCTTTTTTACCTACACTCTTTCTATTATCATAAATATAACCAATAAGAGCAAATAATAAGATAATGGTAATTGTTAAAAACCATACATAATTATTTCCTATAAATTCAATTATTTTTTCCATTAGTCCTCCTATTAAACTATATGTTAGGTTCATTATTTTATGAAATATTTAATTCCCTATTTGTTGGCATTATTTCTATAAAAGTATTCCCATCATTTAAGATAACTTC
The DNA here is from genome assembly GCA_947626125.1 of uncultured Bacilli bacterium. Classification (GTDB taxonomy): domain Bacteria; phylum Bacillota_I; class Bacilli_A; order RF39; family UBA660; genus SIG200. Next base: position 2,620 of record CANQRA010000040.1, on the reverse strand, counting down.
ACTTCCATCATCATAAGTATATTTTGTTTGACAACTATGACATTCTTTTTCCCAATTAATTTTAATACTTTTACCATTTGTTATGTAATATCCTTCCCCTTTACCAACATTTTCTAATTCTTGTAAGATATCCACATTACCTTCTATAGTATAATTTCTAACTTTATAAACAATAATATTTTTAACTTTTATTTGTTCATTAGTTAAATTATCAATATGTTTTTTGCCTTTAACACTTCTTAAATAACTATCACTATCTTTATCATATTCATATGTAACATAATTAGTTTTACTAAAATAAATATCTACTTTACTAGCATTACTTACTTCTTTATTCTTCATATCTATTAGAGAAGCGCTATATTTAAATAAATTACTTTGTTCTGTTTCTGTTTCATATTTCAATTTTGTAATTGCTTTATTTATTAATTCTATACTGGTAAAACGGCGATGGGAAATAGAATATTTACTATTACTATCCGTCCAAAAATACCTATTACTTTCCATTTTATCTTTCGTTTTATCCGAGCCATAAGCAATACCATTCACATCATTAATTTTTAATTTCGTTAAATTTTCTTTGGCAATACTACTTTGTCCCCAATGGGCAAGAATGGCATCATTTTCTAAAACATAATCTAAATGATAATGTCTTACACTTCTAATGGGACCCACTTTACTAGTATCACTATCTTTATATAGAGCCAAAAATCTTGTTCTACCATCCGCATAATTAATCATCTCATAAACTAAATAAGCATTTTGAATCCCACTATGAAGTTCTCTTGCTTCATCAGAATTATCAATTGTAAAAGCAATTGGCCTACTTTTACTTTTTTCATCTATGATGGTTACTTCTTTAGGAGTAGTGACATCATCTTTAACTTTATCATCATTAGTTTTATGCATTTTAAAAGATACAAATACTAATCCCAATAATATTATAACCGCGATAATAATAATTAATAAATACTTCTTCTTTAACTTCATTTTAATCTTCCAATCTTTTTAAATCTCTTTCTTTAATAGATTCTCTTTTATCATATTCTTTCTTACCTTTACAAATGCCAACACTTATTTTAGCTAAATTCTTTTTTAAATAACATCTTATAGGTATTAAAGTATAACCCTCTTTTTGTCTGGCACTCTCTAATTTAAGAATTTCATTTTTATGTAATAATAGCTTTCTTTCTCTTCTTTCATCATGATTGAAGATATTCCCTTCTTCATATTTAGCTATATACATATTAATCACAAAGGCTTCGCCATCTTTAATTCTTACATAAGTATCTTTTAAATCCACAGAACCTTTTCTTACCGATTTAATTTCTGTTCCTGTTAATACTATTCCACATTCAATCTCTTTTTCAATAAAATAATCATATTTAGCTTTTCTATTTACTACTTCCATCTTGAACCTCAAAATCTACCGTTTTATTCTCTTTGCTAGCCCCAACAACTTTAACTTTAACCGTCATACCTATTTGATATTTTACCTTTTTATCTTGCCCGACTAATGCAAGCAAATCTGGTACATAAGTATAATATCCTGGCAAGCTACTTATATGAACCAACCCTTCGATTAAATTAGGTAGTTCCACAAAAAAGCCAAAGTTAGTAACGTTTGTTATCATGCCTTCATAGACCTCGCCAAGATGACTTTCCATATACTCAGCGACTTTTAGAGCGACAACTTCTCGTTCTGCTTCTACCGAAGCTTGTTCTCTTTCACTTGAGTGTTCCGCGATTAAAGGTAAATTCTTTTCATAATACTTAATCGTATTATTATTGATATTTTTATCAAATAAATATGTTCTTAATAATCCATGCACAGTTGTATCGGGAAATCTTCTAATCGGTGAAGTAAAATGCGTATAATTTTTCAAGCCTAAACCAAAGTGCCCTATATTATCAGCACTATAAATAGCTTTTTGCATACTTCTTAAAAGTAATGTTGATAATATATCTTTTTCTTGATAATCTTTTAATTCATTAATTAATTTTTGCATACTTTTTGAACTACTATTTATATTTCTAGTATCCACATTTATATTTAGAGCTTTTAATAAATGCACAAAATCCTCTATTTTCTCATCCTTAGGTGTACCATGAACCCGATAAATAAAAGGTAAATCCATATTCGTAATGTGTGTCGCTACCGTTTCATTAGCCACAATCATAAAAGCCTCAATTAATAATTCACCCTCATGTTGCTCTCTTTTAACAACATCAATACATTTACCCTTATCATCTTGAATTATTTTCGCCTCTGGTATTTCAAATTCAATATACCCATTTTTAATAAATCTATTTCTTAATATCTTAGCAAGTTTATGCATTTTAAGCAAACTATCCCTAAATTCTTCGTACCCTTCGGGAACAGTATCTTCCTCCAATATTTTATTAACGCATTTATAAGTCATTTGTTTACGGCTTTTAATAATTGAAGGAAAGATATCATAACTGGTGACATTACCTTCTAAATTAATTTGCATAATAACGCTTATCGCAAGTCTTTCTACATTAGGATTTAAAGAACATATCCCGTTAGATAATTCATGAGGTAACATAGGTAAAACCCGGTCTGCTAAATAAGATGATGTCCCTCTTTCATAAGCTG